>JAGXNQ010000046.1 GCA_019894955.1 Promethearchaeota archaeon
GGAAAAAATCTCTGCCTTAGCAATCTGTAGTTCTTTTGCACATGGAGGATTTGTTATAAGTTGGAGTCCACTCCACATGATAGACGATTCTTCTTCAAAGATAAATTTAGACCTAACATTTAATTTATCTCCAACATACACGGAACCATTATTTAAATCTTTTAGCTCGATTTTCATGGTTTTGACGTAAGTTTCTATAACTATTAATTAATGGATTTTAATAATATTTATTGTTGATTTTTTAAACAGCATAACGTTTCATGACAATTTAGTATCATTATAAGGTTTAAGGATTTTTGAAGGTCTCTTTCTATAATAAATTAATGAATTTCTTTTTAATGATTAATAATAACTTGATAGGAATGTTGTTCAAATAATTTTGTGATTTTATTTAGATCTTCATCTGTTAAATCTCCGAAATCCTTATGGATGTCTCCCATTCCAACTTTCTCATATTTTGTTTTTGTTAATTTATTATACGGCATTAAATGTATTATCCCTTTATAATCAATACCATGTAAAAAAGTAATTATTTGTTGAATTGTAATTAAATCTGTATTAACTCCCGGGATTAAAGGGATGCGAGGGATTATTCTTTCATTCCCCACTTTATAGAGAATTTTAGAGAAGTTTGTAAGAATTTTTTCATTCAATACGTCAGTAAATTGTTTATGTTTTTCACTATCCATCAATTTGATGTCAAATAGAAATAAATCCACGTATTTAACTAACTTATCAATTAAATTTTCATTAAAATATCCACAAGTTTCTATTGCAGTGTGAATCCCTTTATTTTTTAGTGTCTTAAGCAGTTCAAAAAGAAAATTGATTTGCATAGTAGGTTCTCCCCCAGAAATAGTTATACCTCCTCCAGAATTATCGAAAAAAGGTTTATCCATTAATAGAATTTCTACTAATTCATCGAGTTCTCGATTTTCTCCGATTTTCTCCATGACTCCATTAGGACAGGCGCTTATACAAGCTCCACAAGTTTTACAAAGACTTGTATTTCTTATAATCCTTCCATTAATAAGTGATAAAGCATTATTAGGACAAGTAGCTGCACAATTACAGCAACCCACGCATTTTTCTTCGAAATATGACATTTGAGGTTGTAATTGTTGCGATTCTGGATTTTGACACCATTTACATTTAAGAGGGCATCCTAATAAGAAAATTAGTGTTCTAATACCAGGACCATCATATATTGCATAATTTTGAATATCAAATATAATCCCGTACATTAGACTCTTTAAACCATGGTATGTTCGGTTCTCGATATTATTTCGTTTTGAATTTCTCTTCCCAAGTCAGTGAAATATGCTGAATAACCGCCTACTTTAACAATAATATTTCTATAGTTTTCAGGATTTATTTGCGCTGCTTTTAAAACTTCTGTGGATACAACGGTGGGTTGGAGTTGTTCTCCTCCCAATTGAAAGTAAGTTTTTATTAATGCAATCCATTTTTTCTTTGATTCATTGGTTCTTCCGATTCCCGAAGGGTGCATCCGAATGTTAACCGCGCATCCCATTACATGTTCATATTCTAATGATGAAACAGATCGTAATACTCCCGTAGGACCGTGTTTTTCAACATTGTAGGGGTTACAACTTGCAGCAAATGGTTTTCCTCCTAACCTTCCATCAGGAGTGGCGATAGAAATTCTCCCATCATAGGTATGAGTTGTCATACTATTAATAAAAGGTGCGTAAAATCCATCTTTATAAGTTCTATATTTGTAGGTCTCATTAAACATGTGAGAAGTTGCCAATTTCCCAAGTTCATCTGATTCTGGATTACCATTACCCCATTTTCCCCCTAAATCCACTATTAATTTGTGTATATGCTCATACCCATCATTGAAATTGTTATCAGTCGCATTAATCAAGTCTTTGAAAGTGAATTTTTTTTGTTCAAAAATTAGTTTTTTAATAACATACAGCGAATCTATCATATTAGCAATGCTCGTCATGAATAATATGCCTTCACAATCGTAAATAGCACCCCCCTCAGTTATATCCCTTTTATTTTCAAGACAACCCTGCATAAAAGCTGAGATGTAGGGAGCTGGAAGATATTTAGCGAATAATCTATCGCGAATTATAGAGCCTTCAACAATTTTTTTAATGATGAAGTCAGATTGAGCGAAAAATGCATCTAAAAACTCGTTAAAATTAGAGAATTTATCGGGATCACCAGTCTTTAAACCAGTGTTCTTAACCAAACCTACTAAAGTTTGCGAATCACCATTTCTAATTGCTAAATCAAGCGTTCTACACAATAATATTGAAGAGAATCCTTCCCCTCCTGTCTTTCCAGGACTACACATATCTACACAACCTGTAACAGCATATCCATTTGCATCTTCTTTCGTAAAACCTCTATTCAATAAAGTTTGAAGGCAAATTTCATCATTCATTAATGATACGCTCGAAACGCCGTGATAGTGTAAATCAGCAATCTTCATTAATAGCTCTTCAGGACTATTTTTATGTATACGTACCGCAAAATTTAAAGAAGCTTTCGAACGATCAGCAGCCTCTAGCATAATATATGTCAGATCGTTTGTTGCATCTTCTCCCTCATTTGTTAATCCTCCTAATGTTACAGGTTCGGAGCCTTCATACCGTTGACTAAAATCACTAGAAGCGTTGGAATTTGGGCGCATATTATGGCTCATGATTTTCAAAAATAATTCCTCTAAAAGCTCTCGCGCTTCCTCAGGAGTAATTCGGCCAATAGCAATATCATTTTCATAAAAAGGGTAGAATATTTGATCAAGGCGCCCTGGTGAATGGACATTGAAGGGCATTGCTAACTCAACAGCGGTTTTAATCGTCCAATATGATTGGAGTGCTTCTCTAAATGTTTCTGCTGGATGAAGGGGGACTTTTTGGCAAGTCTGTAGCATTTGGTTTAGTATTGCTTTGGTTGAAGGATCTGAAGTATTTTTCAAAACTTCTTCGAGATAATCTGCTAACCTTCTTGAATAAATCATCACTCCTTCAAGAGCTACGTTTAATGATTCAAGGAACTCTTTCTCACGCTTTGATAATATTTTAGAAGTGCTTATTACCTCTTGGACTTCATTTTTCATCGCCAATAATCCTTTTAGTATTGGTCTTTCATGGTCTAGGATTAAATGTCCTTGCCAGACTCCTAGAGCGGAACCAATTGAAGTCACTATGTCACTTTGACCAGTAGATCGAGGTAAATTTTTAATAAAATTTCCGAACTGTCCCGGATATATGTTACTCTCATCAAAAGCCTTTCCTAGTCTATCTGCTATAGTATTTTCCTTCCAATAAGGAATAAGGTCTCGAAGAAGAAATTCCTTATCTTCTTCTTTAATTTGGTATGGATTTATTTTTCTGGTATCTAATGTATCTGTTCCTAATTCAGGCATGGTAACTCCGATCTTTTTAGAGTGATCCAAAGTTTTAAGTAAACCCTCAGAGCCGTACTTCTCTATCATGTATGACATAAAACTTTTAGCACCTTCTTTGGCAAAAGTTTTCATTGATTTTTTATCAAGCTCTACCTCAAAAACTCTATTAAATAATCCTCGTTCTATATCGATAGGAATACCTAAGAAATTTTCTGTCCATGTACCAGCAATTCTATCGTCCGGATCAATGTTAAATCTCATTTTCTCGAACACATTTTTCATGGATTGTGCAACACGAACATTATAAGATAAATCACTGTTTTCAGTCTCTTTCCATTTATCTGTATAAAATTTAGCCCGTTCTATCGAAATAAAAGGCATTTCATCGAGATATCTACTGCGAAAACGTTTAATTCTGTCGCTTGCTTTATCGACCATTTCTATAACAGTAGTTTTAGTCATATTTTTGAGCCCAAGTATATTTTTTTAATGAATACATGTATAAATCATAAAATTTGGTTATTAATTTTATTCTTATATTAAATCAATATTAATTAATCAAAAAATAATTATTGAATTACATCCAAAACCCTACTAGATGGTCATAAATTCTATTAAATTCCAATTGTAATTTATGATATTCCATTTCTTTTTCTTTATCGGGTTTAATTATGGTGTTAGATGTATTGTCATTGAAGACATTTTCTTTTTTTTCTTTAATATTTTTAGTAAATCCTAAACCAAAAGCACCAAGTAAACCACATCCCCTTAAACTTGCTTCTGGTTCATTAGTTAATATATGGGGTATTTGGGTGATATCTGCTTTAATTTGATATAGTAATTTATTTCGAGTTGCTCCACCAACACAAAAAACTTGTTTTATATCCACACCTACTTTCTTAAATGCCTGAATATCCTTTCCTATTGCTAAACTAACTCCTTCCATTACAGATCGTACCATATGACTCGCAGTGTGATTTATCGTTAGACCAAAGAAACATCCCTTTGCTTGAACGTTTTCTTGTCTTCTTTCACCTAACAAATAGGGGTAAAATATCAAACCTTCACTTCCATGAGGTATTTTTTCTGCCATTGTAATCATTTGCTCATATGAAATTTCACCTAAATTAAGAGAATTTAAGAAATCTTTACACCATTTCATGCTTAAGCCACCAGTATCTAACATGGTAAATGGAATCCAACCATCAATTACATGTCTTAAATTTTGTACTGAAGGATTTATTATCGGTTTATTTTTATGAACAACAAAGAGAGTACTTGTACCTGTCATATCTACTGCAGTTTCTTGCGAAACTAGACCTAATCCAAGTAAAGAGACAATAAAGTCTCCACCACCCGCAATAACAGGAATATTAACCGGAATTCCTAATTCCTCGGAAATATTAACTTTAGTCTTGCCAATTATATCATATGAATTATATATGGGAGCGAATTTATTGATATCGATATCTAAAACTTTAGCCATATAGCTTGAGTATGTGTTTGAATTTGCATCATAAATGTATGTACCTGAAGCTTCACTTGGATCTGTAGCAGCAATACCTGTAAGTTGATAATTAATAAAATCTTTTGGAACGAGGAACCATTTTGTTTTGTTGTATATCTCGGGTTGGTTCTCTTTTATCCATTTTACCTTAAAACCTGGCCAACCAGTAGTAATCGGATTTCCAGTAATGTAGCTTAGTTTCAATTCATCAAAATTTTCTCTGATATTATTACAGATCTCCTCACATCGCTTATCCATCCAAATTTGAGTCCATTCTGTAGTAATTTCCCCATTATGATCAATTCCAACTGGTCCATGCATCTGCCCACAAGTGCTTACGGCTTTAATTGTATTTATATCAATCTTTGATTTTTTTAGCACATCAGAAATAATTTGCTTTGTCAAACCCCACCAGGTTTTTGGTTTTTGCTGAGCCCAGCCAGGATTTGGGCTGAAAACTTCTTGAGATTTCTGTGAAACAGCTAAAATCGTCCCTTGTGTATTAACAATGCCTGCTCGGATGCTTTGAGTTCCAATATCAATTGCAAGAATGTTTATAAGTTTTCTCACCTGAGAGTAGCCAATTTAAGATTTTATAATCGAGAGTGCTCTTTTTGTTAAAGTTTTAATTTCTTCAAAATTCCCTGATGATATCAATTCCTTTTTTACGATCCAACTTCCCCCGCACGCTATTACATTATCTAATTTTAGATATTCTGTGATGGTTTGATCGTTAATACCACCTGTTGGCATGAATCGAACCGTAGGATACGGTCCTGAGATTAATTTAAGCATTTTTGGTCCTCCAGAAAGATCTGCTGGAAAAAATTTGAAAAAATCTAAACCTCGCTCTAAACCCCATTCTATAAATGAAGGAGCGTTAAGACCAGGCACTATAAGAATATTATTATCGATACAATAATCAACTACCGTAGGATTAAAGCCAGGAGTAACTATAAATTGAGAACCGGCTTCGACTGCATCCATCACTTGTTCTATTTTGAGGACTGTTCCTGCTCCTACTAACATTTCGGGATACTCTTTTTTTATTGTAGAAATCGCTTCTGCTGCAGCATCAGTTCTAAATGTAATTTCAACTACTGGTAAACCCGCATCAGTAAGAGCTTTTCCCAGAGGAAGTGCATTATCGATATTTTCTATCACTGCAACTGGAATAATTTTTAATTTTTCGATTTGTTTTATTACATCCATATTTAGACCTCATGTATTATTTCTTTTTAATTTTATAAATTATATAAATTTCGGGAATTATAATTTGGAGTTGAGTAGAACTAGTAACTCTCAAATCTTCTAATTCTTCCTTAGTTACCGTATTATACGCGAACATATCGAAATGATGAACAATGAGGTTCTCAATTTTGGCAGATTTACATATATCTATGACTTCAGAGATTAAAAAATTCCCTTCAATATTATTTTTTAAACGATATTCATCCCTCCCATTAATCGGCAATAATGCTAAGTCTATATCTAACTCTTTCAATTTTGCGATTAATCCATCATATGGAATGCAGTCTCCTGAGTGATAGATTTTTAACCCATCAAAGTCAAGCACATATCCTAGAAAATGGTGTTCTCCGATCTCATTTACTTTTAGTTTTTCGTGAGCTGCTGCAACTCCCGTTATTTTTATTCCAGATTCTAAAATAAGGACTTTTCCATCATTTGCTTTTAAAAGTTGATGAATTTTTATTCCTCTTTTAATAGATTCTTCTATTTCAGCAGCGGGGACAATAAATTTTAACTTAGGATTATTATCACCTAAAATTGAAATCGTTTCTGGATCCATGTGATCTGTATGAGCATGGGAGCATAATGTATAATCAACAGTAGAAATTTTATGGGGTGATATTGGGATTTCCATTAATCTGGTATGAGGAAATAATTTTCCTTTATATTTTTTTGATAAATAATCAGAAAGGTAGGGATCAATAATCAGCAATTTGTCTTTAAATTTGAACATGAATCCCGCTTGACCAATCCAAGTAAAATGTACCTCATCAGATGGGAAAGACTTATTTTCAATAAATAGCTCCAAATTTTTAATAAATTTAGTAGTAATATTAATTTTTGACATCTAATCCTAACACCCTTAAAATGTTATCTATTGCAGCTTCCACTGCACGATTTATGCTTTCTTCTGTATAAGCTCCAATATGTGGAGTGCATATTGTTCGAGGATGACTAATTAATTCATCAATTTTGGGAGGTTCCTTTTTATAAACATCTGTTGCATAGCTTTGAACTTTGTTTGTATTTAAAGCTTCGATCAATTCTAACTCATCTACGACTTCTCCTCGAGCGGTATTAATGATATAGACACCATCCTTCATCATTGATAATGCTTGTTTATCAATAATTGGTATATCTCCAGGAGGAACGTGAAGGCTAATAATGTCAGATAATTTAAATATTTCATTTTGACTTACATATTTAAAATCATTTGAAGAATTGAATGATTGATCAGGATAAAGATCATATCCTAACACTTTCATCCCTAATCCTAATGCCATTTTTATCACCCGCTTTCCGATATTACCACAACCTAAGATACCAAGAATTTTTCCTTCTATCTCTATTCCTTTTAATCGGTTCCATTTTCCATTCTTTAAATCTTTATCTTGGTTTGGGATGGATCGAACTGCAGTTAGCATTAACGTTATTGCAAGCTCTGCTACTCCTTGTGCATTAGACCCTGGAGTGATTGTCACTTCAATAGCGAGATCTTTTGCAGCCTTAAGGTCAATATTATTTACACCAACTCCATTTCTACTGATGATCTTTAAATTTTTTGCAGATTTGAGTACTTTTTCTGAAATTCTCTCAGTTCCTGCTAAATAAGCAATACATCCAGGTACTAGTTCAAGTTGATCCTCTTCCGTAGGACGTTTTCCTGGAGGTCCAAAAACTAGTTCCAATCCAGCTTTTTCTAATTTTTGTAATGCCGGATGTCCATTTAGTGTTAATGTTCTTGATCCAATGTATACTTTGTTCATAAATTTAATTCCCTTTATATCTCTATATCTCCCATTTTGGATTATCGATGATTTCTGGTTTGCCATTCATTTCAACGACTAATTTTCTAAAACCCTTTGTCTCTATAGTTTTGTAGTCGTGACCTGCATCAGCTCTAAACACGAAAAACATTATAAATGGTTCAGTATTGGAAATGTTTATACTCCTGTGCGCAAAATTAGGAGGGACGTATACAGAAATTCCAGGAGTCATTTCTTGAATCTCTGTTCTTCCCTCAGGATCCTCCATAAGTAAAAAACCATGCCCTTTAGTGCAATAATAAACTTCGGCAGTCTCAAGGACCTCATGGAAATGACCTTTCGTCATAAAATATTCATTTCCTACCTTACCCGGATATATTATTGTAGTACCAAATGCTAACTCGCTTGATTTTTCTGGAATTCCCAATTCATAGAATTCGTATATACATATATCACTTCTTTCAAGCATAAATTCAAAAGCTTCATTGTCTAGATACATCTCTTTCATGTTCGAAAGCATTCTTCTCTTGGTTGTTCGATTAGGAGAATATCCATCTTCCAAGCTAAATTTGATTGAATATGATTTATTTTCTTTCATATGAATACATTACTTTTAATTTAATTTTTATTTTACTTGTAATGCAATTTTTGAAAGTTCTTCAAACTTGGGACCACTCGTGGGGATGTTTAAATGAAAAACTTCAGCAATAACTCTCTGCCAACCATGCAAGAAGTAAACCCAACCATCTTCTATATGCAAATTTTTGGTTTTTTCTTGAGCACGAGCTTGCTTTAAGAAAATCAAATCACCTCTAATATTATAATCCCACGCAAATCCATTTACAGGAAATTCTGCGTTTTTAGATAGAGGAGATCCTGCAAAATCTTTTCCTGCGCCCGTTCCATTGATAATTAAAGAATATTGGTTTAAATTGCTCACAATTTTATCATTATCTTCCGGTTTTGGACAATGATGATATTCAAAAGGTATCCCTGGATTAATTTTGGCATGTATTTTTTTCATAGTTTTAAGTCTGGGAATACTCCTATTAGTTACATAAATTTTTTCGGGCCATTGATCCTTATTCATCGTTTCCATTAAATAGGTTGTAAGGGCTAAAGAAGCCCCTCCAGCACCAATTATACAAATTTCTCCTCTTGTTTTTTTCCAATGATCTTTAGGAATAAAGGCTTCATAAGATAAGCCACTTGTTATTGGATCCTTGGCATGTGCCCAGAGTTCTTCCTCATTTTTAGAGATACAACTTAATTCTCCAAGAAGTTTAGTATAGGCATCTACCTGATCAAATAAATCTTTAGCTGCATCAAATAAATCTATTTTATGAGAAGTTACTAATGCTCCTAACGAATTCTCATCATTTTTTATAAATTCCACAATTTTTCTGTAAACTTTCTGGTCATCATGGATTTTACAATTTATTCCAACTATAGGTGTATCTCCAATTCCCAAAAATTCTGCCCATTTAGGAAAAACCCTCATAATTGATGATTTTGTTGTTGTAACTCCAATGTAATAAAACGTTGGTTCTTTTGCTGGTAAGAACTCAAAATTACTAATCAAAGATCATCTCATTCTAAGAAATTTTATTTGGATAAACTACTAAATGTTTGTTTAGTCTCTGTTTCTCCTTCTTTTAATAGCATTTTCACAGTATTTTCTGCTCCTACCATTGCGCTAACAACACCTCCAAAATTTTCACTTTGACCACCTATAAACCAGAGCCCTCTTATAGGGGTGTTATGTAGTGGAGGTGGAATTGTAACATGAGGAACTGTTCCTCCAAAAGTATGACGTTTTAGGTGTGTGCGGTTTTTAAAGTCTTCTGGAGTAAGAATTATTTTTGTTTTTGCATGTTCCCGAAGACCAGGGATGAATTTTTCTGCTAAATCTAAGAGTTTTTCAGCCCAATTATCTTTATCCTCTTTCCAACTACCATTTGTAGGATTATTAGGGGCAATAGTATAAACTGTTATAGCATGATGTCCCGGTGGAGCCATATCGGGTGAATGTTTTGAGGGTATATAGACTAATAGACCATCTTTTCCTTCGTGATATATTCCCTTTTGACATTCCTTTATACTTTCGTTAATATCATATGTAAAGTAATAATAGCACAATGCGGCGTCATTTTGGTAAATAGATGGGTCATAATCTACGCCTAGATGTACCATAAACACGGATTCAGTAGTAAAAAGGGGATTTATATAAGTATTGATAAATTCTTGTGTAAGGTGCTCACTCCCAATAAGATCAAAATATAATTCCTTTGCACCACCACTCGCAATTACAATATCTACTTCTACTTCTTCATTATTGGATAAGAGAACACTTTTAACGCTTTTTTCTTCTAAATTAATTTTATTAATAGTAGTGTTAGTAAGGATTTTTCCTCCCTTTTCTTCGATAAATTCAGCGAGTGAATTAACAATAGTGCCCATACCATTTTCTATATAACTCCATGATTGTCTATGTTGGTGTTTTCCGTAATCTAGGGGTACTCTTTCATCATATTGCGATTCTGCGTTAATTGTAGGTATAATTAAACCTGGAAATACTTCTGGAGAAGCTACATAGTCAGCCAAAATAGCAATGAATACCGCTTGGAGTTTCTTATTTGTAAAACAATAATCCATTAATTTCTGGGCACTCCATTCTTTTTTTTTTATGATAGGAAGAAATGTTAAAAATAGCTTGAGTTTAGAAAGAAGACCTTCTTTGTTAAAAAGAGCACTTACATCATGAATTCTATCATAGATTTTGAAATACTTATCCAGACCTTTAGCATCTTCCGGGAAAAGTTCTTTAAAATATTCTCTCCTCCAATAAATTCCTTGGAATTCTTTAGGTCTACTAATCCTAAAGTCAGGGAAGTAATTTTCTCTAAAAGATTTGATAGCCTTCACTTTTTCTGAAATCCCAAGTTTCTCAAGGATTTTTCTTCCAGGTTCTCCCTCACCAAAATCAGGAACTAACATCTGACCCCAATCCCATTTAAATCCATCTTTCTCAATCGTCGCGGTTACTCCACCAATTTTCTCATGTTGTTCATATACAGCTACTGAATGTCCCTCTTTTACAAGAAGAGCTGCAGACGTAAGTCCCGCTAAACCCGATCCTATTATGGCAATTTTCATATCGTTTTTAAAAATATTTTAATTCCATTAAACTTTTTGAATCTTAAAAAAATTTAATTCTAATTATTATGAAAGTCATTGTTATTGGTTCTGGCCTAGCCGGTCTCACCGCCGCTTCCTATATGTGTCGAGAAGGTCATGATGTAACTATATATGAACAATATTCAGAAATTGGAGGCGTAACTGCCACAATTCATAAGGATGGATATTCTTGGGATATCGGACCTCTCTTATTGGAAGGATTAGCTCCTCATGAAAAATTGGGAAAAATTTTAACTGAATTAGGAATCTCAGATAAAATAACTATTATTAATGAAGACCGCGGTCAAACACTTCCAGATTTTGCGATATGGCATCCAAAAGAGTATAAAGGAAGGTATTGGCGAAGAGAATATTTTAAAGAACAATTCCCTTCTGAAAGTGAGGGATTAGATAGATACTATCTCTTTTATGATCAAATAATGACTCTCATGGCTATTAACAGTCGATTAGAATGGTCAAAGGGTTTAAAATTTATTTGGTTGAAATTAAAACTTTTACCTAAATTTCTGAAAGTAAAGAAATACATGGATAAAAGTGCTGCTGAAATAATGGATTCATTCTTTAATGAACCAAAATTAAAAGCGGTTTTCATGGGAATCCTTGCTGATTTTGTGGTAAAGCCAAGCGAATTCCCAGGATTAGGAGTTCCTCTTTCAAATGTCGAGACTGCTTTCGATAAACGCATACCACTAAAAATTAAAGGTGGAAAGTTACCGGTATATCACTACATTCATAATGGTTGTGAGCAATTAGTAAATGCATTCGTAAATTACATCAAAGAAAAAGGGGGGAAAATTCAGACAAACAGCTTAGTTGAAAAGATCCTCATAAAAGATAATAAAGCTATTGGAATTAAACTTAAAAATGGAGAAAAATTGTACGCAGATATTATAATTCCTAGTGGTGGAGCTCACAAGACCTTTTTTAGTTTAGTAGGAAAAGATTATTTACCTTCAGAATTCATAGACAATGTTGAAAATTTAGTCCACATGGAATCCGTATTAATGGTACATTTGGGTATTGATTTTGATCCAACTCCTCACCAACGAGCAGCTTTATGCTATTATTATGGAACTTATGATATTGAAGAAGCAGTTAATCGATGCCGGTCGGGGGATTATCACGAGGGAAAAGAGGGATTCTTGCTTTATTTTCCTTCGATGCATTCACCTGATATGGCCCCGTCCGGGCATCACGCTGTAACCATTTATACTATAGCACCGTATATTCTTAGCAAGGGTGACTGGGTGTCACGTAGAGAAGAACTCGCAGATAAACTCCTCATAGAAGCTGAAAAATTCATACCTGGTCTTAGAGAACATGCAAAAACAAAGGTGATAATGACGCCCTTGGATTTTAAATCTCGTATATTCGTTGAAAAACATAGTTTTGGAGGATTAGCTCCAATTATGGATCAACAAAATCCTCCTCATCATACACCAATTCAAAATTTATGGTATATTGGTGCCCAGAGTGAATCTGGAGGAGGAGTTGCAGGTGTAGTTGCGGGAACGCGAAAAGCAATCTTGAAATTATTAAAAGAACTATAACAATTCATGACATTATTATGACTCTAAAAGATATCAAAGCAATTTTATTTGATCTTGATGGCACGTTAATTGATGTCGACCTAAAAGGATTCATTCCTGATTATATGAAACTTCTATCAAACAGCGTAAAACATCTAATTCGACCAAGTAAATTCATATCATTACTGATGAACGCATCAAATCAAATTGATCAAAATGATGGAAAATTAACTAATGAACAAATTTTCGAAAATATCTTTTTTCCACTCAATGGGCATTCAAGAGATGAAATTAATCCCTATTTTGATGAATTTTATGAAAAAGATTTTATTAAATTACAGATTCATACTAAAATTAAACCAGAAGCGCGATCTGTAGTATCTAAAGCTTTCGAAAAAGCGTATGATGTGGTAATTGCTACAACACCCGTGATTCCTCTAACAGCGATTCAACAACGTCTCAATTGGGCAAATGTTGGTGATTTCGATTATAAATTAATAACCACTATTGAAAACATGCGTGCAAATAAACCACATGAAGTTTATTATACTCAAATCTTTGATTTTTTAAGTTTAAAACCTGAAGAATGCTTAATGGTAGGAGATGAAAATAAAGATATGATTGCTGCAAAATTTGGTTGTCAAACCTATTTTGTACCAAGCACCAATTCCAACCTTGAACCATCCACTCCTACTCCAAGTTTTCAAGGAGATTTAAGAGGATTATTGAATCTCCTATAAAGAGCATTACCAGTTAATTCAAAGATAAATTGAAAAAAATAAATAAATTAAATAATAGATTATAATCCCATTTCTACTAGCTTCGCTTTATTTTCAACTGCTTTTTCTTTAGTAATACTATATGTTAATAATAGAACGAAAGCTCCAATAAGGTTGATTACCATCGGGATGAGAGACATTTGAATGTTTAAACCAAGTCTAACTGTTGGATCGATAGAAGGGATCTGCGCAGCATCAAAACCTGTTATAGCTCCGACAATTGTGAAAATTAGCACTTGAAAAAAGTATGCAAAAGCTGAGAATACTCGCAAAATCCCTAAAATGGTACCTTCTTCTCGTTTCCCTGAAACAACTGTAGAATTATCTATTGCTTGTGCTCGCGCAAGTTGGGAGAGAACACCAAAGTTTGCAGCTGATGGAATTCCTGCTAATGAAATTCCGATTAACATTCCAGTATAATCTCTCATAAAGAAAAACATCAAGTAGATGAAGGTGTTCAAGAACATGCTGATGATATAACTCTTTCTTACACCGATTTTCTTAGCGATCGAAATCCAGATTGGTGTAAAAATAACAATCATGACCCCATAACCCAGACTAGGGATTGCAGCATATTCAATTGGTAAATCTAAGTAGTAAATAATGTAATAATTTAATCCGTACAGCATGCAAGCACCTGCGATCGCCCATAAAAGAAATGAAAATATCAACCCAACCCAAATTTTATCTTTCAATACTCGTCTTAAGATTTCTAAGTATGGTGAAGAACTCTTTCCTTCTTGATCCAACTTTGCTCTAAATTCTTTTCTCGCCTTACTCTCTCGAATACTTCTCAAATAAGGAATGAAAAACAAATATGCTAAAATTATTACAATTAAGTTTTTTATAATATATGCTGGCTGACTTAGAGCCCCACCAAACATTCCAAGTAGTATTGGTGATATAAAAGCGAGTAAAATAGTGAAGAATCCTCCGAATATAGAACCATAAGAAGCTGCTTTCCTTCTAGCAACACCTTCACGGAATAAATCAGGATATAGTGAAGCATGACTAATTTCCCATAATGTGAGAAAAGTTTCAAATATTACCATCATTAATGTAAGCCAAGTTGCATTCAATACTACAGCAGAGGCGTCTCCTACTTGAACAAAGCTTAAGATTAAGAATATCGGTCCAAATGAACCTCCTAGAACAATCCATAGATATCTTTTCCCGTATTTAGCTGTAAATCGTTTCGATTTATCAGTGAAATATCCTATCAATGGATCATTAAAGGCATCAACGAGACTATAGACTAAAAACATCAAGGTAACTACTAACTGAGGGATAAAAAGAACAGATGTAGCAAAAAATTGCAAACTACCCCAGGTACCAAATAAAATTGATCCAATGATGTTTTGCATGGAAAAGCCTAAAATTTTCTTTATTGGAACATCCTCATAACGAGGATCTTTTGAATCATCTGACATTTTTTAATCACAATTAATTTTTTAGTTATATTTAGTTAGGATTAGTTATAAAGTTTGATTTAGTGAGGTAATAATATGAATTCAAAATTAACCCAATCCTCAAGATTACTCTTTAAAAGTAAGGAGTAATTATAAAAAAAAAGAAAAAAAATTGATTTTACTCTTGTTGTAGATTATCTCTCTTCTTTTGATGAAGTTCTTGAAGTTGAGCCTCAAGCTCTTGCAATTTTTCCCCCTCTAAAGGGAAATAATGCACAAAAATAAGACTTAACGCAACAAAGATATTTACAATGAAATAAAATACAAAGATGATTCCAAAGATTGCTGACTCAGTTTGAACTGTAGAGCCTGCTACATAACCAGTTAATGCTAGCACAATTGTTACAATAATCGGACCAATACTTTCAGTTGGTTTGGTAAACAAGGCATTAATTCCATAAAACATACCCTCCCTTCTTGAACCATATTTCACTTCATCTTCATCAATAGGTAACGTCTGCATTATCACTCCAAATACGCCTGCTCCTCCAAAGAATGCCGAAAATACAAGCCCGATCCATATCGCGGGAGTTGATATTGCAGGAATTAACACTAAGAAGAAAAATATGAATCCACCTACAAATTGTATTATTGTAAATCTAAGCAATAATTTTTTAAACCCAAATTTTTTCCTTAATCTCATGCAAAGTATGTTTGAGCTCCATCCAACTATTATTACGATTAAAAAGTATAATCCTATATTTTCAGGACCAATTATTATCAAAAATAGAAAAACGTATGAAAGTTGGATTGAAGCAATCATTGTCTTGAAGAAATTAAATCCTACAAACATCATGAATGATTTGGATTTCATCGTTTGTTTTATAGCCGTCCATAAGGGAGGGCTGCGATCACCTTGATATTCAGGACTCTCCTTTGATAACTTTACAACAAGCACATAGCAGATGTAACTAATTATTGCAACGACAATGTTAAACATTTGAAAGAATTCTAAGTTATCAACCATTGTAGGAACTGTTATGACTGCAAAACTTGCAAAAAGTGCAAGAATACTCCCCAAAAAGTTGATTTTAGTACGTTCTCCAAGATTACTAGTCATATCTGGAAGTAAAGCCATCCAAGCCATTGTCACGATGTTAGAAAGTGTATCAAAAATGCTTATAGTTATCAAAAAATGTAGAAACATTACAAATTGTCCCATTGGAGTAGCTGCATCGGTACTCCAAGGGAACCACATGAAAGCAAACACTATCACCAAGAGTGGACTGAACCATTTAATATATACTATTCTTCGGCTTCCCCATTTTTTTACATCGGTATTATCTTGCCATTGACCAATGAGAGGATCATTTAACATGTTTATAACCATAAAAATAGTCATTCCGATGATGAAAAGGACCTCATTTAAGCCAAGTGAATCAAAAAAAAATTTTATATATCCTAATCGAAAGACACCGATGATTATTGTTAAAGGGATCATCCCAGTTATATATCCCGAAACTTGTTTTCGGGGTAATTTTTCCTCTGACATTATTATTCAGTTTTTATTTTTTAATAATTTGAGTATGTTTGATTTACATATTTTTTTAGTTTTATAGTTTCTTTTTATTTAAGGACATCTTCCATTTGTGTCAGTAAATTGAACTCCAACCATAAATTTTTTGAATATTTCTAAATTACTCGATTCAGATTTATAATAATTTAAATTAGTGAGAAAAATTAGTAAAAAATTAAATTTTTTATTTATATTTACAGATCAGCAACGCCGCGACCATTTAAGTTGTTATAATGAGAATATGGCATTAAAAACGCCACACATAGATGAAATTGCTAAAAAAGGCATTAGATTCACGAATTTTTATTGCAATAATCCAATTTGCATGCCAAATAGGAGTACTATTTTCACTGGTCAATATCCTTCTTCGCATGGAGTGACTACAAATGGAAGAAATTTACCACACGGTACTAGAACATTCTTGGATGTCATGTTAGAATCTGGAGAATATCACACCGCTAGTTTCGGTAAAATACATTTAAATTATTTTGGAGCTAATTCGGGAAAATTTGAATCTCCCTCCGTGAGCCAAGAATTTGCTCATCCCAAACAATATGATGATTTAACTAATTATTCTCCTTATTTTGGATTGGAGGAACTGAAGCTTATTTCGGGGCATGGAACTCTCTGCGGACATCCTGATTACGTGCAATGGGTGAAGAAAAAAATAGAGGAAGATGATTCCCTGAGAAGACCCATGAGGATAAGATTATCCGATGATCTTAATGCTATGCAAGCCAAACTTAATTTGAGCATTAATACTACTCTATCATTTCTTGACATTCAAGTTGTTAAACATAATGTTCCCGAGGAATTATATTCCACTTCGTTTGTAAAGGATAATACTATTGAATTTTTAGAACGATTTGCTGCGGGACATTATGATAAACCGAATTTCTTTGCTTTCTGCTCTTTCCCAGACCCACACCATCCATTTTCACCACCGGGCAAGTATTTTGATATGTACAAACCAGAAGATATAATCTTACCTTCCTCATTTAATGATAATCATGAAAAGAGTACGGAGTTCAATAAAACTCATTATAATACACTTCTTAAATCAGAAGGTACTGAAAAAAATATATTTCCAATACCAAAAGATTTAACAGAAATGGAAGCTAAAAGGGTTTTAGCAGCATCTTACGGTATAGAGAGGATGATGGATGATGCTATTGGGGAAATAACAGAATCCTTAGAAAAACTCGGTCTTGCAGAGAATATAGTAATAATTTATACAACAGATCATGGAGATCTTGGTGGAGAACATCGATTTTTCTTCAAAGGACCATTTCTTTATCAAGGATTAATCAAAATCCCTCTAATTATTAAGGTTCCTGGAGGAATGCAAAATAAGATATGTAATTCATTGACTAGTTCTATAGATCTTCCTGAAACGATTTTAGAATTAGCAGGATTCTCCATTCCTGATTCAATGCAGGGAAAAAGTATGGAACCATTAC
>JAGXNQ010000047.1:0-9559 GCA_019894955.1 Promethearchaeota archaeon
GGTTTAGGTGGAGTAATTACTCTAATTGAAACTCTTTTAGGTGTTAACGCGAGTCATTTTGATACTTCTAAAGCTATGGTAATTGTAATTTCTGTTGTTCTTGCTGTAATTATTATTCTCAGCGTTGCTAAACCAGGAGATCCTATACCAATGAATTGGTTATTATATGTTGGTTTAGGTATAATAATTATAATATTTAGTAGCTTGGCTGGAGGAATTTTAGTTTTAATTGGTGGATTTATCGGATATACCATTATGAATTAAAAAATTAGGAAATTTAATTTCTTTAAATTTTCTTCCCGTTAATCGTTTGAGGGCGTGCAGGATATATTACCTTATTGGATTTAATAATGTTTAACAATTCTGATTTTTTCTGTCCATATTTTTTGCTATCGATCTTTAGCCCGATAAAAATCCCTGCAATAATTAATGCTGAGATTAGCAATTCCTTTCTTTATTCAATTTTTACCTCAACAGAATGCTTTTTACTATCTTTAAAGATAGGTATCATATTATTTTCCTGTTCAATATTATCTACTCTTATTCTTGTTTTTCCTTTTGATAGGTGGTTAGGATTTTGAACATGTATGTTATAAATTCCGTCCCGGTAATGTCGAGTAACTCTAAATTCGTCCCACTTTTTTGGAATACATGGATCTATCATTAGACCATGAAATTGTGGTCGAATTCCAAGAATCCAATCTGTTGCAGCTTTTAACGTCCACGAGGCTGTTCCTGTAAGCCATGAATTTTTTGCAGCTCCAAAATTTGGATGGTCATTACCTGTAATCATTTGAGAATAGATATAAGGTTCAGTTTGATGTATTTCTGCAATTTTATTCTTAGTAGTTGGTGCAATTTTTGTGAAATACTCAAATGCAATATCACCTCGTCCTAAGATACATTCAGCAATTTCTGCCCAAGGATTAGAGTGACAAAAGATTGAACCATTTTCTTTAAGACCAGGAGGAAAAGTACTTATTCCTTTTAATTCAGGATAATATCGTGTATATGGTGGATTTAGTAATTTAATTCCATAATCAGTAACAAGATGCTCCCTTACAGAATTCATGCATTGAAATCCTCTATCTATAGGAGCAACTTTGCTAAAAACAGCCCAAGACTGAGTATTAAGGAAAATTTTCCCTTCTTTATTGCTTTTACTGCCAATAACTTCACCATCATCAGTAAAAGCACGAATATACCATTGACCATCCCATGCGTGTTTATTAATATGATCACTTACTTTTTTAGCTAAATTATCGTATTTCGCAGCATCAGTGTTATTATTTAATTCATTTGCTATTTCACTCATGTCAGATAATGCTTTATGGAACTGCATAGCAACCATAACACTTTCACCATTGTTGTTCGGGCCATGTAACTGAAGCGTATCATTCCAATCGGCAGTTCCTATCAGTGGGAATCCATGTGAACCCATGTGATTATTTGTGAATTCTATTGCTCTCTTAAGATGATCATATAAAATTTCTTTAGAACCTTCTACATAATCCACATCTTGTTCTAAAATTGACATGTCTCCTGTTTCTTTTAAATAATTACTAACAGCAAATATCATCCATAAGTGGTCATCACTAAAAAATTTCATACGTGGATTAACATAATTTGGGTAATCACCCTCACCTGTTAGAGGAAAATAAATATGGTATACTTTTCCATTTTCAAATTGGTTTTTCGCCAATTCTAATAAACGTTTACGAACCAAATTTGGAAGCGTATGGCAAACTGCAAGGGTATCTTGATTACTATCACGAAAACCAATTCCTCTACCTATACCTGTTTCATAAAAAGAAACATAACGAGCCCAATCAAACGTTGTTTTACATTGATAGGGATTCCAAATATTAATGTTACAATTAAAATCTTTCTCAGGAGTATCAACAATAAACTTTTCAAGAAATTTATTCCATTTTTCCTTTAGCTTTAAAAATTCAATCTCAACTTCTTCAGATTTCTCATATTTACTGATCATTCGCTTTGCATGAGACTTTTCTTTTACAACTCCTAATACAAATATTAATTTTTTTGTTTCATGTGGATTCATTTTTAGTTCGTTACAAGTGGCAGCTATAGGATTTCCCCCAAGAGCTTGAGAATTTCTACATTTTCCATTCTCAACACTTATGGGATTTGCTTCAGAACGATAATGACCGATGAAGGATTCTCGATCACAATCAAAACCCATTACTTTACTATTCGATGAAAAAAAGGCTATATATGAGGAAAAATCAAAAAGATGATAGAAAATCGTATTTTCCATTTGATCATAATTTGCAACCGCAACATTTTGAATATATTGGAGATCTCTTTGGTCTGACAAAGCATTCCAAAGACAAAATTCAGCATATGAAAATATCCCTAATTCTTTTTTCTCTGAAGAGTTATTATGTAGAGTTAAAGACCAAATTTCCAAATCATCATCTAGTGGTACAAAATAAAGAATTTCAACATCAAGTCCTTTATAGGATGAGCTTATTCTAGTATAACCTAACCCATGGCGACATTCATAATTATCAAGATTTTTAGGTACAGGTTGCCAAGTAGGAGTCCAGTATTCTGACGTCTGGTTATCTCTAATATAAAAATATCTCCCTGGTCTGTCCATAGGTAAATTATTATATCTGTATCGAAGAATTCTTTGATCTCGTGGATCGATATAAAAACTAAATCCTCCTCCAGTATTAGAAACCATAGCACAATATTTTCCATTACTTAAATAATTAATCCATGGAAGAGGAGTATCTGGTCTTGTTATTACATACTCCTTATTGTCATCATCAAAGTATCCGTATGACATATAAATCAATTTATTTATATAAATTTTAAAGAATAGTAGTCTAAATTTATTAATATAATTATTGTTGCATAATATCAATTATCATTATTCCATTGATTCTTACTAAGGAATTTATTGTTAGAAACTATAATCCAAATATATTTAAAAATCTGGGAAAAAAATATAATAGAGTCATCAATTTGTATAAATTGGATTGAAAAATAAAATAAAGTTAAAAAAGTTGTCATGAACTCAAAAATTAATAATTATATTACAATTTCTTCAGAAAGAAATAAAATATTAATTTATATCCAAGGAGAAAGATTTCAAGAATTTGATTATTCTTCAATAAATGAAATACTAAAAACAAGCAATAGTTCATCAGAGAAAACAAACATTCAAGAAAAATATAGTACAATCAAATATAAAAACAATTCAAAGAATGCTTTTTTCAATAGATTTGTTAATATTTTAAAATTGTGGAATCGAAATAATTATGATACTGGGATCCTACAATATGACATATCATTTCCTCTCCTGAAAAAATTAGTTGAAGTTGGAGATTCCCACGCAAAAAAGGTATTTATTGATGAAATTTTGAAAAATCTGTGGGTTGGAAATCCATTAGTGATAAAATATCTTGTCACCGAAAAATATGACGATTATGTAGTTTTAGATAACTACAGAAGACAATTTCATACCCCAAAAATTAAAGATATGAAAATCACTATATTCATTTGTTTTATAAATATTTTACTTTATATTCTTTTCACTGAAATATATCATACAGGAGATTTTCTTTTTTTTGATTTACAGAAAATTTTAAATAATTATGAAGTATGGAGAGTATTTACATCATTCTTTATACATTCTAGAAGATTTGTTCTATTCATTAACACCATCTTCTTATGTTTAGTAGGTTCCTATTTTGAGATAAATAATGTTCTTTCTAAACTTGTATATTGTATAGTATATCTTGTTTCTGGTGTGATGGGTAATATAGTATACATGTTGATATCTTCTCAATTACCTGAGTATGGAATATCAGCTGGTGCCTCAGGAGCAATATTTGGATTAGCTGGAGCACTTATTATTATTTTACTAATAAAGAGAAGATATAATTGGTTAATTTTATACATTACCATATGCGCATTCTTCTATATCTATACCATAGACCCCAGAATTAATTATATATCTCATCTAGTTGGATTTATTACTGGAATTATAAGTTATATATTTTGTGTATTCATTTATCAACACAAAACAGCTTCTGACAGAAATTCTATGTCTAAACTAATCAATTTCTTATAAAAAGCAAGGTTAAATATGAAAAAAGGGTAATAAAACTTTTTATTTAATCATATCTAATTTTATAACATAAATGTAATATATAAACTAAAAAATACATATCTCTGGCTTTAATTAGACTTAAAAAGTTAAAATACTTTTAAGAAAAAAGAAGAATATATTGTAGAGGAATAAAACCAATGAATGATAAAGTTAAAATTATAGGAGCATCACTTTCTAATATTCCATGGGAAAATCGTCCACCTGATGATGAAAATATTGTATGGAGATCTTCAAAAAATCCAATTATTCCCCGTGATTTAATACCAAAATCAAATAGTATTTTTAATAGTGCAGTAATACCTTACAAGAATAAATATGCAGGAGTTTTTAGAGTAGATCATAAAAGTAGAGAAATGACATTACATAAAGGATTCAGTGATGATGGATTTTCTTGGGAAATTGATGAGAATCAAATTGAATTTATCTGTAATGATCCTGCTATTGCAAAGTTTGAATTTGGCTATGATCCTAGGCTTGTAAAATTAGATGACACATATTATATTACTTGGTGCAACGGTTATCATTACCAACCTACAATTGGTGTAGCACATACAGAAGATTTCGAGAATTTTTATCAGTTGGAAAATGCCTATTTACCTTTCAATAGAAATGGAGTTCTTTTTCCCCGGAAAATCAATGAAAAATATGCAATGTTAAATCGTCCAAGTGATAACGGTCACACTCCTTTTGGGGATATTTTTTATAGTGAAAGTCCAGATATGATTCATTGGGGATGTCATCGTCATGTAATGACACCTATCCCTTACACTTGGCAATCTACAAAAGTTGGGGCAGGTCCAAACCCTATAGAAACTAATATTGGATGGTTATTGATATATCATGGAGTACTAACATCTTGCAATGGATTTGTTTACAGCATGGGAGCTGCTATATTAGATCTTGAAAAACCTTGGAAAATTCTGTATAGAACAAAACCTTATTTGATGTCTCCTCAAAAACTATATGAATGCGTTGGAGATGTTCCAAATGTATTTTTTCCATGTTCAGCGTTAACGGATTCCGAAACAGGACGGATTGCTATCTATTATGGGGCTGCAGATACTGTTACTTGTCTAGCTTACGCAAAAGCGGACGAATTAATTGAATTTATTAAAGAGAACACAATTTAAGCATAGTTATCTAGCTTTTTAAATATTATGAGTAAACGTTCTCATAAGTAGGATATTTATTTTTTAATTTCCTATTTTTCAATTTATTGATTATTATAATGAACTTTTTAAAATAAATTGTCCTTCTGATATATTAGGAATAAAAAATGGGAAAAATTAATCAAAGAATATTGGGGAAAACTCGGATTAAAGTAAGTCCTTTAGGTTTAGGTTGTTGGGCTATTGGTGGACCTCTTTCTCGTGAAAAAGAAGGTACTGAATCGGGTTATGGAACGGTTAATGATAATGAATCAATTAAAGCGATTAAACATGCCATAGATTTAGGAATTAATTTTTTCGATACCGCAGATGTATATGGTGCAGGACATAGTGAAGAAATACTTGGTAAAGCAATTAAAGATTATAGAGATGAGATTATTATAGCTACAAAATTTGGAAATACGTTTGATATAGATCATAAAAAAATAATTGGGGAAAATCTCTCACACGAATATATCAGAAAAGCTTGTGAATCATCATTAAAACGTTTAAATACAGATTATATTGATTTATATTGGTTACACTGTTGGTCCGTTTCAAAAGAAGACCTAATTTCTGTTAGGGACACACTAGAGGAATTAAGTAGTGAGGGATTAATAAATTCATATGGTTGGAGTACAGATCTTTCAGATTTATCTGAATATTTTGTGAAGAATTCAAATTGCGTAGCAATTCAACATGAGTTAAATGTTCTCCATGACGCAAACGAAATAATCAACTTATGTGAAAAAAATAATTTAGCAAGTGTGAATCGAACAGTTCTTGCAATGGGATTACTTACAGGAAAATATTCAGCAAATTCAGAATTACCCCATAATGATGTCAGAGGATTAAATGCACCTGAATGGGTGAAATATTTTAAAGACGGAAGGCCAGCTCCAGAATGGTTAGCAAAGTTGGAAAAAATAAAAGAAATGCTCATGAGTGATGGACGATCTATGGTTCAAGGTGCGTTATCGTGGAATTGGGCTCGTAGCAACAACACAATTCCTATTCCGGGATTTAAAACGGTAAAACAAGTTGAAGAAAACATTCAAGCTATGGAATTCGGACCATTAAATAATGATCAAATGAAACAAATCGATGAAATACTAGGAGAAAGAAACTTTGTGTATACTATGGATGAATGAAATCTAATTTTTTTTTAAGGGTGCTTGAATTTTCCTTTAAGCTTGATCTAAATAGATATGACATATCAAAAAGAGATAATCCTCTTCTATTCCCATTTTTCTACTGCATTTTCTAAATTATTGATTGCTTTTAATTCACTTCTCTTGACATTTTCAAGAATTTCTACTCCTTTAATTCTTTTATCCACTGTAAGACTGCTGTTCTCTGGTTCGAAGTATGGGAAGAGGACAGTAAATTCTTCTAGATTTATTTTAGCATCTCTATAGTGTTTACTTGCCTCCTTTAAAAAGACTCCTTGTGGGTTATTTTTATATTTACGGGCTAACCGATTCAAAAATTCAAATGTTACTTCTTTTGCATCAAAATAATAAATTCCTAAAACGCTATTTCCAAAGTTATCAATATTTTCTATTTTTCCTTGATTAAGCATATCTATCCAGAAATCATATGCTTGGGGACCAACATAATATCTTCCATTGGAATATGCTGTTCCTTGTGCAAATTCTAAAGCTCGTTCTAGAGCTTTTTTTTCTATAACCTCTGTTTCTTCTTTTTCCGTTTCTTTTTCGAAATAGTAATATATAAATTTATCAAGTATTCTAAGTTGATCAAATCGAACAGGGACTTCTTTTCGTCCCTCTTTTCGATAATAACTGCTTACAAGGTAACTCTCATTTCTATAACCATTTATTATCCCGAAACCTGCACCGTGGACGCCAAATAATATAACTGGTGTTTCAAAATTATCTATAATTTCTTTAACTTGATTAAATACTTTATTAGCTGAATCAACATCTTCCCCGCTTAAATTCCATTTCCCGGGATTATTTCTCTTTTGTTCCCATTTTTTTAATTGCCAACCAAACGATTCAGTACCTTTATGGATTTGTTGCCATACATCAGTGGAATTATTCTCCTTAATCAGGGATGTTTTTATTATTCCAGGAATGCTTACAAGAAAACAATAACCTGTGATACCGCTTGTGTAAACATAATCGTGTTGAACCCCTAAATTATTTAGAACTCCCGTTATTGAGGATATGTAGGAATTCCAACCCCCTTCGTACAAAGCCGGATTATTAACTTTATTCTCGTTAATTATTCGAGGTTCTTTTATAAAATCTGGCCAATCAGGCCATTCATTAAATATTTTTTCTTGTTCATTTTGAGGACTATCCTTAATAACTTTATATGCTTTAATTACACTTATAATAAACTCGAAACCAGCTTCGGTTATTTGATATCTTCCCCATTCTTCTTTATCAATCAATTTTGAACTTAAAAGTACATCAAGATGATGATTAATCGAAGTACGTTTGATTTTTAAGCGATCCAACATGAACGAAAAACTTCGAGGTCCTTTTAAGAGATACCCTAATATTAATATTCGTTTCGAGGAACCAGCAGCCTTTAATATTATCGTGATATCTTTATAGGATTCTAAGATTATTTTTGAGATATCATCTGGTAATATACCATACTGCATTTTAAAACCTCACTTTCCTAATTACTATAAAAATAAATATTCTATACAATAAAAAATCTAGTTTATCTAAAAATATAGTATATTTTCATATTAACCATAGTATTTAAATTTATATTTAAATGTTTTCTATATTATGGCATCTTCAGCTTTAACTCATTAGTATTATACTGCCGATTAATTTGAAATTGAACCGAAAAGTTTATATATATATAAAAAAAGTTATAGAACACATATACTATACTTTTAGTATATCTTAAAAAAAAAATAAAATTGGGATAAAAAAATGAATTTTCGTAAAAAACTTCCAATTATAACAATGGTAGGACTATTGTTATTTGTAACCTTAGCTATGCCCTCAACTCAAGGGGCACCAAAGACATCAGCTATTCCCCCAATACGTACTACAGAACCTCCTCGAGAAGAAACTGTGTGGATGACGGGTAGTTATAATTCTCCAACTCAATTTCTCCCATGGAGTACTAGCTTACCACCGGGTGCAGATGCTGGCATGTATGAGGCATTATTTGGATATAATAGTGTAACTGAAACAGTTGTTCCATGTATAGGTACTAGCTTTGCATGGAGTGTAACTGGTGAAAATGTTACAATTGAACTAAATTCTAATGCTGAATGGTCAGATGGTCAAGCTCTTGATGCTGATGATGTAGCTTATAGTTATAAAGTTGCTCAAAACCAAAGTAGATATACTACCGATTTTACAGCAAGATTTGCTGACTTTGTTAAAGTAGATGCGGATACTGTTCTATTTAAAATGAACCCTGGTTATGAATTTAGTAGACAAGTTGAAACTTGGCTTATGTATGCCATTCCAATCGTACCTGAACATATATGGACCCTAATTGAAGCTGTACATGCAGATTCATCTGGAGATTTTGGAGTCTATCAATATGATTGGTTTGACATAGCTAATGTCCCTGATGCATGGAAAGTGATTTCTGGTCCTTATGCTCCTGTTTATCGAGATGTGACAGAATCAACATGCGCATATCAATATAGAACGGATTGGTGGGGTGCTGGAATCCTCTACCAAGATCTTCCTAATGCAGCTTCAGCTCCTCCAAAATATATAGGAACTATTAGATTTGCCCAAAATACTGAACAAGATCTCGCCTTTATTCAAGGAAATGTAGATCTATATGCTGGTTATTATCATCATATCTGGGAAATTTGGGAAAATGCTTTCCCTGGAACTCCTGGAGACTATATTAGTTGTTGGTACGGTCATGATTATCCTTACCAATTAGCTGCAAGTGCTCTTATGAATCTTGCTCCTAATCATGTTCTTCCAGGTTCACCTTTAGGTGTAAGAGAATTCAGAGAAGCTTTAGCATATGGAATTAATTATGTGCCTATTTCTGATGCAGCCGCTTCTGGTTATTGGACTCAAGCTAAACCGGGATTTCTTGATAATAACAGTGCTTTACATGCCCCATTCTATGACCCAACCGTTACTACTGAATATGAGAAATCTTTAAATATTGCTAAAGCAGTTGCTCTATTAGAGTCCATTCCTCTTATGGTACATGAAACAGATGGTACTTGGACATATAATAGCGTTGCGGTTGGACCTTACACTGCGATATGCCCTATTGGATGGACAGATGC
>JAGXNQ010000047.1:9658-17397 GCA_019894955.1 Promethearchaeota archaeon
GATAGCATTTACCGACTTTGTGACTCAAGATATAACCGATAACTTGAATATTACTATTACAACCACATTAGTCGATTATGAAGCTGTTTATAAAGGTGCAATTGCAGGTAGTACATATGACTTTGCTATGTTTGTTGGTGGAAACCGATTAGCAGATGCTCCTGGAACATTTCTTAATTACATGAGGGGAGAACACTTATGGAATAAAAATGTAACTTCCTGGGAGAATGCAACTTTTGAAACTTTATGGCAGACGCTTGAAACTGCAGATGCAACAGACTATGCTAATAATCTTGATGAAATGCAACAAATTTTAGCTAGAGAAGTTCCAGAAATTCCAGGATTCGTCAATGGGTACTGGTACGCTTTCAGTGAATATCTATGGGAAGGCTGGGCTAGCGACACGAATAAATTCCAACAATTAGTTACAAGTTGGACCGATGATCATTTCGTTATTAAAACAAGATTAATGTTGAACTTAAAATCTACGGGTGCCGCACCTCCTGGAGCAGCGATTCCATGGTTTGGTTTAGAAATCTTTATAATGATTGGTATCGTTTCTGCTGTGGTTTTAACAGGTTATAAACTTAAAAGAAAGAGGCAATAGATATCTAAGGTTATAAATTAAAAAATAAAATAAACACTTTTTTTTTCTTTTGATTAAAAATATTAAATTTAAATTGAGTTAATTATAAAATATAAAAAAACTTCATGACAAATGATGAATTTAACAGAAAAAGCAACAATTTTGAAGAAAGAAGAAGAACCAATCTCAAGATCAAGTGAAAAGAATACTTTTCAAAAATTTATTTCAAATTCCTTCCTACATATGTCAATAAAGAGAGGAATTTTTTATTTTGTTGTATTTTTCATTGCAATAACACTAGCTTTTCTGTTACCAAGACTGGTACCAGGAAATGTTTTAGGATATATTTATGAAAGGCCGCAAGGAACCAGCCCAGAAGCCTGGGCAGTAATCATCGCGAATTTGGAAGAATATCTAGGCTTAAATTATCCTTTGGAAATTCAATATATTAATTTCTTAAGAAGTTTCTTTTTTGAATTTGATTTAGGATATTCTGTATTATTTAGCTTTGAACCTGTAACAAATATTGTGTTAAGAGCACTTCCCTATACCATGATGTTAGTTATTCCAGTTTTAATAATTTCTTTCTTCACTGGAAATTGGATTGGAGCTCGTACTGGCTATACTAATAGTAAAAAAGACAAGGTCTTCTACTATATCTTTATGGTGTTACAAACAGCACCATTTTTCTGGATGGCATATGTCTTTTTGGATATATTTGTTCTTAAATTAAATTGGTTCCCCTGGGGACAATCCGTACCGAATTGGGCTTGGGATTGGGACGCTATATCTACGATATTTGATCATTTTTGGTTACCTTTTATTATTTTATCATTGACCAATATCGGCGGATGGGCAACGGGTGCCCATGCTCTCATGACTTATGAGAAAGGAGAAGATTATATATCATATGGAAGAAAATTAGGATTTAGTGATAATAAATTACGAAAATATGCATATCGTAATAGTATGTTACCACAATTTACTGGATTAAATTTACGATTTAATGGACTAATTGGATCAACATTAATTACGGAAATAATTTTTAGATTTCCTGGTTTAGGATATACAATGTATGATGCTTTTCAAAACTTTGATTATGCGTTAATTATTGGATCTTTTATTGTGACTATTTTAGTAGTAGTTATAGGAAATTATCTTATAGATATGAGTTATGGAATTCTTGATCCAAGAATAAGAGTTGGTGGTAAAGGAGAAGCATGACGAAAGAAACACAACTAGAATTAGGAAAAAATATTGGTATAAAGAAGATCATAAAAGAGAAATATCATTCTGCTATGGATCGATATAAACGTCAAATTATTTTGATGCTAGTTTTTACAATTGTAATACTCATCATTATTATTTTAACTATAGTCCCCCCCTTTAATGATCCTGAAAAACGATTCTGGGTAACGCCCGATGTTTTGTTAGATAATTATGCTAGACCTTCACTTGAACATTGGTTAGGCACTGATCAACTTGGGAGGGATCATTTAACACGTTTAATCCATGCTGTTAGAAATTCACTAGGTTTCGGATTGCTCACTGGGTCAATGTGTACTGTAATAGCTGTATTTCTAGGTGTAATTGGACCCTTTAAAGGGGGAGTTATAGATCTTATTGCTTCCTTTCTTACCAATATCGCTCTAGTTTTCCCTCAGATACCTTTCATCCTATTATTATCATCCCTTTTACAAATTCGTGCATGGTGGATAACGATGCTAATTATTGGACTATTCACTTGGCCTTGGGCAGCACGTTCTATTAGATCTCAAGTTTTAACAATAAAAGAAAGAAATTTTATAAAAGTTTCAAGAATGTCAGCTTTAAAAGACATGAGAATAGCTTTCTTTGAAGTTTTACCTAATGCCTTACCCTATGTAATTTTGGCTTTTATTATTTTTTTAGGTAACTCCATTGTAATCGAAGCAGGAATCGCTATGATAGGCCTTGGTCAACAAAATTCCTTGACATTAGGTTTATTATTAAATCAAGCAGTCGAGTGGCAGTGGATTTCTTCATTTAGTTATTGGTTATGGTTACCTCCGGGCATTTGTTTGATATTAATATATCTATCATTCTTTATGATACAATCAAGTCTAAGTAAAACCTTCGAACAAAGGACAAGTTAAAATATAAAGAAAAGAAAAAAAATTATGACGGAAGAAGTAATTAAAATAAAAGATCTTAAAGGTTATTATAGAGGTTCATTTGGCGTTGTTCATGCTGTTGATGGAGTATCATTAACTGTTAATAGGGGGGACATTATCGCAATAGCAGGTGAATCTGGGTGCGGAAAATCGTCTTTAGCAGAATTAATAACAGGAAAACCTATACAATTGTTACAACTCGAGGGAGGACAGGTTTTTGTTAATGATCTATCGATGTATGAATTAGATGAAGAATTTATTAGAAAAGAAATTCTCTGTAAAGTGATTGGATATGTACCTCAATCTTCGCAAAATTCACTAAATCCTGTTAAAAAGATTAAAGCTTTAATATTAGATGTGATGCGGGAACGCATAGGAAGAAAACCTAAAAATGAACCGAAATATAAAGAAAAAGTTTTACAACGAGTAGCTGAACACTTTAAAAAATTAGGGTTAGAAAGATTTGTTTTAGAGAAGTATCCACATGAACTTAGTGGGGGGATGAAACAGCGTATTGTTGTAGGGATCTCTACGCTGTGGAATCCCCTTATCTTAATCGTAGACGAACCAACAAGTGCTTTAGATGTTACTACTCAGCAACGTTTAATAGAAACATTTAAGCATTTAAAGGAGACAGGGATTGTAGAGACCATATTATTTATTTCTCATGATATACCTGTCTTGGCACAAATATGTAATACCTGTATAATCATGTATGCCGGCAAAATCGTCGAAGAAGCGAGTATGGACGATATCGTCAGGAAACCTCAACATCCATATACTAAAATGTTGATAAATTCAATAGCTTGTTTTAATCCTGATGGGACTGCTGAGACAAAATTAGAGGGAATTCCGGGAAGGCCTCCAGATTTGAAGAATCCTCCTATAGGATGTAGATTTTATGCCCGCTGTTCAAGTAGATTAGAAAAATGCAAGGAAAATTATCCCCCATTTTTCATTTCAAGAACTAATAATACACCAGTAGCTTGCTGGTTATATGAAGAGGGTGGTGATTATTAATTAAGAATGAACTACTTAAAATTCAAAATCTCACAAAAAAATATATTTCCGGTCTTATAAGAACTAAAGAGACAATAGGTGTTAACAATGCTTCATTTAAGTTATATTCTGGAGAGATTCTTTCTCTTGTTGGGGAAAGTGGAAGTGGAAAATCAACTGTTGCTAATTTAATTTTAAGATTTATTCAACCAACTGAAGGAAAAATATTTTATGATAGGGAAGAAATCCATGATATTTCAACCAAGGATTATTATAAAAACGTTCAAGGGATCTTTCAAGATCCGTATAGTTCTTTTAATTATTTCTATAAAATTGATCATTTGTTAAATCAAGCGTTTAAATATAGTCTAAAGGGCATTACCAATAAAAGAAAAGCTCTTGAATCTACGTTAAGTATTGTAGGGCTTAATACAGATGATATTTTAGGAAGATTTCCTCATCAAATTTCGGGAGGGCAATTACAGCGTGTTTTAATTGCAAGAGCGTTACTTTTTAAACCTAAATTAATAGTCGCAGATGAACCAACAAGTATGATTGATTCGAGCTCCCGAGCAGATATCTTAAACCTTTTCAAAGAATTAAAAGAAGGAACAACTTATACAGAAGGTATGTCAATAATATTTATTACACATGACATAGGACAAGCGCAATACTTATCAGATCGGGTTATAGTTATGAAAGAAGGAGGTATCGTGGAGAAAGGTCCTACAAAAGACGTTTTTCTCAATCCTATTCATCCATATACTAAAAATCTGTTAGATTGTGTGCCAAGTATTTATCGAAAACAATAGTTTTCACACATTTTTTTCAAGTTAAAATTTACACAGGTGATTGATTTGAAATATGGATACTTTGATGATGAAAACAAGGAGTATGTTATAACAAGACCAGATACTCCTCTTCCATGGATCAATTACTTAGGGTCTGAGTCATATTTTGGTATTATCTCTAACACTGCGGGAGGTTTTTCTTTTTACAAGGATGCTCGATTTCGGCGTTTAACTCGATATCGCTATAATAATGTTCCTACTGATTTTGGTGGACGTTATATATATATTAGAGATAATATAAATTCAGAATTTTGGTCTCCAACTTGGCAACCTACACGTAGTAAATTAGATCAATATAACTGTAGACATGGATTAGGATATACCATCATTAGTTCCATTTACAAAAACATAGGAGCAAAAATCCGTTATTTCGTTCCTTTAGGGGACGATCTAGAAATTTGGCAACTAACACTGAAAAATCATCGTGAAAATTCTATTGATCTATCAATCTTTTCTTGTGTCGAGTTCTGTTTATGGGATGCCCAAGATGATGCTACAAATTTTCAACGAAATTTAAATGTTGGTGAGGTTGAGATTGAAGATGGAGTTATATATCATAAAACCGAATATCGTGAAAGAAGAAATCATTTTGCGTATTTTGGATGTTCAGAATCTATCGATGGTTTTGATACACAGCGAGAGAAATTCTTAGGTTCATATCAAAGTTGGGAAAGACCAACAGTAGTGGAAAAAGGACAATCATTTAATTCTAAAACCCACGGTTGGACACCTATAGGTTCTCATCATATTAAATTGAACCTTGAACCCGGTGAAAAAAAGCAAATTATTTTTATCCTCGGTTATCATGAAAATTCTTTTGATCAAAAATTTGATCCAATTGGGTCACAGACAATCAATAAAAAAACTGTAAAAAAGGTACTTACTAAATATTTAAACCCAATAAATATTGATAATGCTTTTAAAGCTCTAAATATATATTGGGACAATTTACTAAATAAACTACATGTTTCTACACCCGATGTTCACACTAACAGAATGGTTAATATTTGGAATCCCTATCAATGCATGATTACATTTAAATTATCAAGATCCGTCTCTTTTTTTGAATCTGGAATAGGTAGAGGAATAGGTTTTCGTGATTCTAATCAAGATATTTTAAGTTTTGCACATATAGCACCATCTCAAACTAAAGAACGCATTTTAGATCTAGCAACTACACAACTTAAAACCGGGGGTGCCTATCATCAATACCAACCACTGACAAAAAAAGGTAACGATGCTATTGGGAGTGGTTTTAATGACGATCCGCTTTGGCTAGTATTAAGTGTTGCTTCTTATTTAAAAGAAACAGGAGATTGGAGTATTCTTGATGAACAAGTGCCTTTTGAGAATGAACCAGGAACTGAAGAACCTCTTTTAAAACATTTACAGTATAGTCTTCAGTATGTTCATGAAAGATTAGGACCACATGGATTACCACTAATAGGTCGTGCAGATTGGAATGATTGTTTGAATTTAAACTGTTTTTCCGATCTTCCAGATCAGTCCTTCCAAACTATTCAAAATAAGGAAGGTAAAGTAGCTGAATCAGTGTTTATTGCGGCATTATTTATAATAGCAACGAAAGAATTCGTTAATATCCTTCAGCAAAAGTATTCAGTTGACGCGTCTAAAGGTTTTTTCGAATGGGCAGAAACTATGAGATCCACGATTTTAAAACATGGATGGGATGGAGAGTGGTTTATTCGGGCCTATGATGATTATGGAAATAAGGTTGGTTCTCAAGAATGTGAGGAAGGACAAATTTATATTGAACCACAAGGATTTTGTGTTTTTGCCAAAGTGGGTATAAAGGAAGGTTTAGCCAAAAAAGCACTCAAATCTGTTAAGAATAAATTAGTATCACGTCATGGAATCATGCTACTTCAACCACCATATACCAAATATTACTTACATTTAGGTGAAATCTCATCTTATCCCCCAGGATATAAAGAAAATGGTTCAATCTTTTGTCATACAAATCCTTGGATTATGATCGCCGAGACAATGGTTGGAAATGGCGATGCAGCTCACGATTATTATACTCTTATTAATCCCTCAGCACGAGAAGAAATTAGCGAAGTTCATCGCTGTGAACCCTATATTTACGCTCAAACTATCGCTGGAAAAGATGCACCAACTTTTGGTGAAGCCAAAAACTCGTGGCTTACAGGGACAGCATCATGGAACTTTATAGCAATAACAAATTATATCCTTGGGATACTTCCTGTTTACAACGGACTGTGTATTTCTCCAATAATCCCTAAAAATTGGTCTGGATTTAAAGCCACTCGAATTTTTCGTAATGTTAAATACCAGATTTCTGTGGAAAGGGTTGGTCTTGGTAACAAATCAATAATATATGTAAATGATAAACAAATTGAAGGGAATATCATTCCAATACCTCCAGAAGGGATTAAAAATGTAGTTGTAAATGTTGAAATCGCCTGATCAAGAAAGCTGAAGCAATCGATTTTTTGATAATTAATAACTTTTTGCGATATAAACGGTGCAACCAGCAGTTTTACCGCAAATTAAGCAGTTATCAAATTTATTTTTTTCCTCATCTACACGAGTTCCTCTAACAAAAGCACCAATATCTTTTTCTACTTCTCCAGCACATAGCTCTCCATCAAAATCGATCGAACAAAATCCGCAACATACGATTTTCCCTTTATTAATCGCTTCAATTGCAGCATTTTTATCAGTCACGCATTCGATTTGAGATTCAAAATCAACGAGAGACTTCTCCTTTATCTCCTTTGTATAGTTATTAGCGATGTCATCAATGGTCTTTTCCAACTCTTCATCTTTTACAAAAAACTTAGCACCATCGTTTCTTTTTACAAGAACTACCTGGTTTTTATCAAGATCCCTTGGACCTATCTCTATTCTTATCGGTACACCTCTTAATTCCCAATAATAAAATTTGCTTCCTGGAGATTCATCAGAGTCATCTATCTTAACCGTATACTTGCTATTTAATCTCTCAATAATCTCTTTAGCTTTATCTAAAACAACATCCTCTTTTTCCTTGAACAAGATTGGAATAATGATAATTTGGACAGGTGCGAGATCAAACGGCAACACAAGACCATTATCATCCCCAAGATAAGCTATCATCGCTCCATAGATCCTACTTATCGCTGG
>JAGXNQ010000048.1 GCA_019894955.1 Promethearchaeota archaeon
CCTTTAACATCAAAGAAGATAGAGAAGCCTTTATCAGCTATTTAGATACATTGATAAATGATCCCAAAATACAATCATTACCAAGGAAAAATCTAAATCGAATGTAAAAAACTCCAATCGATATAGAATTAATCCAATGCTCCAGAGTTGAAAATATATATTTTACAGAATATATTGAGGTAAGATTTTATAATGAGTAATATCTTTAATATTAATATTTATTATTGTTTAATCAAGCTATATCCAATTAGAGAGATAGAAGAATGACAGACTATTTCCGAAAAAAAGTACACTATGAAGACATAATAGCCACATTTGATGATGTGTTAATCAAACCGGGTTATACTGATTTCTCACCAAATGAAGTCGATATTTCCACAAAACTAGGTAAATATCATCTCAATATCCCTATTATATCTGCTGCTATGGATACAGTGACAGAAGAAGTAATGGCTATTAAGATGGCATTACTCGGTGGACTTGGGGTATTACACCGTAATTGTAACTATGAAAAACAGATTGAGATGTGTCGAAAAGTCAAATTTGCCCGCTCTTTTGTTATAGAAGAAGTTGCAACGATAAGTGTTAAAGCAAAAGTTTCTGAAGCAAAATATTTGATGGAAACATATGGTATTAGTGGAGTTATGGTTGTTCAAGATGATAACAAGGTTTGTGGTATTTTTACTAAAAGAGATATACCTTTCAATGAAAGAGAAATAAGACATGGCTATGTAAAGGATTTCATGACAAAAGACGTGATTTCTATTAAACCTGGTGTAAAAAGGTCGGAAGCATTAAAAATGCTTTATGAAAACCGGATTGAAAAACTACCTATTCTTGATGATGGTTATTTAAAGGGGCTAATTACTAAAAAAGATTTAAAACCAGAATTTCCAAATGCCTCAATTGATGAGGAAGGACGATTACTATGTGCATTAGGACTTTCTCCCAAATTTCCTGAATCAAGCCAAACACAAGAGACGCTGAAAGAACTTGATAAGTATGTAGATATATTTTTTATTGATGTTGCTGATTATTATAAAAAAGCTGATATTGAAGGAACTAAGAAATTAATGAAATTATTAGAATCTGATTTTGTTTTAGGGAATATTGGAACTTATGAGGCTGCTGAATTCCTACTAACCAAATGCGATTTTAGTGAAAATTTCATAGGTTTAAAAGTAGGTATGGGTTCGGGATCAATTTGTACAACGTCAATTCAGACTGGTGTTGGAGCTCCTACACTTTTTGCAACTGCCCAAGTAGCTGATGCTGTTAAAGATTACAATCCAAAAATAACTGTTATTGCCGATGGAGGCTTAAAAAATCCTGGTGATTTACCTAAAGCATTATCGGTTGGAGCGGATTTAATGATGTCTGGTCATTTCTTTGCAGGCTGTACTGAAAGTCCGGGATATATTGATACAATTCAAGGGAGAAAAGTTAAAGTTTATAGGGGGATGGGTTCTAAGGAAGCTAGAGCTTCTGGATTTGTTTCAGATAGATATATTGAAGGATCAAAAAATTTAGCAGAGGGCGTCTCAGCCTATATCCCATATGTCGGAGATATAGATGGAGTAATACAATCTTTAAAAGAAGGTTTAACAAACGGTATGATCTATTCGGGGGCAAGAACAGTTCAAGATATGAAGAAGGTTGATATAGGAATTATTACTCCATTTGGTCAACAAGAAACCAGGACCCATGATCTCATATAAATCAGCCAATGTCTTAAAATTGGTAATAATGCTCTCTTGGTATAATTATTAAATTCCTATTAATTATATTTTAACTTAAACAAATTCTAAATATGTTATATCATCATTATTTGTGAAAAATGAAGTGAGTTTCAATGAAAACGATAAAAAGAGCAATAATATCGGTTTATGATAAAACTGAAATATTAGATTTCACCCGAACATTGGTTAATGAATATGGTGTTGAGATTTTATCTACGGGTGGAACTGGGAGATTATTAGAGGAAAATGGAATTGATTTTATAAAAATTTCTAATTATACTGAATCACCTGAAATGTTTGATGGAAGGGTAAAAACTTTACATCCAAAGATAGAAGGGGGTATTCTCTATCGTAGAGCTAATAGTAAAGATGTTGAAGATGCTGAAAAATATAATATCCCACAAATTGATATGGTAGTGTGTAATCTTTACCAATTCAAAGAAGCTATCTCAAAACCAGATATTACATTATCTGAAGCTTTAGAGATGATAGACATAGGAGGTCCTACCATGATTCGAGCAGCTGCAAAAAACTACCCTGATGTTATTGTGATACCTGATTCTAAATATTATGAAGATATCATTAAAGAACTTAGGGCAAACGATGGAGCTATTAGTGATAAAACTAGAGCAGATCTAGCACAACAAGTATTTGCGATAATGGCAGATTACAACGCAGCAATTGTAAATTACTTAAAGAATTATTATTACCCTGACGAAAAAATGGGAAGTCAACTTGTGAAAGTATATGAAAAGTTACAAGATTGCAGATACGGAGAAAATTGGGACCAAGCTGCTGCTTATTATCGCGATGTAAACGCTAAACATGGTCTACAGGATGTAAAAAAATTAGGAGGAAAGGAGATATCGTTTAATAACTACTTAGATATTGATAGTTGTATACAAATCTTACTAGATTTTGGAACTGAAAATTATGTTACAGCAATATTAAAACACACGAGTCCAAATGGGATGGCTATAGATCGAAAATCACAATTAAAATCCGTGGAAATGGCCTTTAGTTGTGATCCTTTATCTGCATTTGGAGGGATTTGGGGATTTAATCAAAAATTGACTAAAGAAGTAGCGGATTTTATTGTTAACAAACAAAAAATATTTGTTGAAGTCATATTAGCTCCTTCTTTCCAAACTGAAGCCTTGGAAATTTTGAGAACCAAATCGAATATGGTAATTCTCGAATTTGGAAATTTGTTAGATTATAGAGAGGAGATTTATAAATTTCCAGAGATTAGAGGGATTTTAGGTGGGGTATTAGTACAAGAATATGACCATAAACCCATAATAAAGGAATGGAACATTGTGAGTAATAAAAATGTAAATGAAATAGAAAAAAATGCCTTAATCTTTGCTTATAGGGTTTCTAAATGGACAAAATCAAATTCTGCTTGTTTTGTTCAAATTTATGATACAGGCATGTATACTATTGGAATAGGGGCCGGTCAACAAAGCCGAGTTCACGTTATTAAACTTGCCATTCAAAAAGCAAAAGAATTTGGTCATGAAAATGCTCTAATTGATTCCCTAATGGGTACAGATTCCTTTTTCCCATTTCCTGACGGTTTAGAGGTTGCAGTTCAAGCAGGCGCAAAAGCTATAATCAACCCTGGGGGATCCATAAGAGATGAAGCCGTTATTAAAAGAGCAAATGAACTTGATTGTGCTTTAGTATTTTGCGGTAAGAGGGTTTTCCGACATTAATCAAATTTTTTTTAATTTCAAAATATCACCAATTATTTTCGAGAAATTATTATATTTAAGCAGTAGATTGAAATAATCACTAAGTCCTAAAAGTTTATATAGATTTAAGTATAAATTTCATATACAAAATTAATTTTTTTAAAAGAAGCAATTTCTCTTATTATGGATTTTTTCTTAGCTCATTTACGTGAGACTCTAGAAGCAATTAACAAGTTAATAGACAATAATGTTTATCGAGTCGATACTAAAAGAATAAGGAGATGCAATCATGTTAAATCCTCAGATCGTTCAAAAATTAATTTTATATGGAGATCACTTGAATATCTTAAATTGGAAGGAATTTTAGAAATTAATGGATCTTATCATCCTAAAACCTATAACATCAAAACAAAACAAAAGTTAGATATTGATGAGATAATGATTAATATAGAAGGTAACAGATCCCTTTCATAATCTCACTTAAATTAACTCTAATTGTTCTAATAATTTGTTTAATTTATCTCTATATTCCTCATGATCGGGATTTAAAATCAACCGTTTCTGATAAAAAATTACATTTCCATATTTTAATTCTAATTCATTAAATAGTCTGATCCAAGAATTGAAATTTTGCATTAAAGCTTTTACTTCATCGTCATCTTCAAAGAATTTTATGTCCTTATGATCCACGGTTGAAATCATTGCTTTATATTTTTTTATTGAATAACCTTGTTTCCGTAGGAGTTCAGTATTGGTACGCCTAATAAATGCATCCAATCCATGTCTCCATCTAATATACTTCTCATTGATCTTTTCAATAATAGTTTGAATAATTTTAATTTCTTGTGGAATTACAGTTTCGCCTTGTTTAGTTAAAATAGCCTTAATTTGATTGAATTCATTTTGAAAGAGCAAGCAGTAATTTGTTATCATTTTTTCAAATTCAAGAAAGACAGTATTATAATTTTGGGCAAAAATAATATCATCACTTGAAAATATCAGTGATTCTTCATCGAATTTACCTCTAATTTTCCTCGCTTTTAAAAGATCTTTTACAATTGAGGTTAAAATTTCGATTTCTTCCCCTGATAGATCTTTTTCAGGAAAGAAATCCTCAAAGGAAAAAAGAGAACTTTCTTCCATAAGAATTTCTAAGCCCAATTGAGTAAAATATTGTAGTTGACCATCCTCTTCATAAAAAATACCTTTAATCTTATTTGATTCTTGCAAAACTTTTAATAAATCTTTCACAATGCTAGAAGTAATATCTAAATTGCCAAGCGTTATAATTTCTGATGATTTGGACTTCTCTATCAGCATTGATTTTATTTCCTCTTTAGCCTCCTCTATTTTAGATTCATTAATTATCAGAAAATCTCCCTTTTTAAAATATTTCAAACCAAGTGTTTCAATAAATTTTAAGAAGTTGCTCATCGACATTCCAGTTTTCTCCATGTAGTCACTCAACTTAATTCTGTCAAGTATTTTGATTTCTTCTCCAATTAACCTGATATTTTCCTCAATACTTGTTAAAATATGGGTTCTATCAATATTCAGCTCTTTGGTTAAAATATTTATGTTTTTTTCTTTCTCTACAGGATCGATTATAACAATTGAGATACGATCCTTTATGAATTTTGAATAATAAAACACTTCTTTATTTTTATCAAACACACCACTTCTTAAATCCATGTCTTGTTGAAAAAAATCTTGTAATAAGGGTTTTATTACATTAATCTTCTCAGAAACTTTAGGAATAGAGAAGTAACCCAAAATTTTTGAGTTTTCAATCTCTTTCTTTATTTTCAAGAGTCCTAAATTAGTCAACCAGTGTGTACCTTTATGAAAACTTGATAGATAATCCTTTGGGATATTTTTTATAAGTATCTTAAAATCTTCCTCTTCTAATCTATCCTTGTATGCCTTTAAATTAATAGAACTATTTTTTGCAGCTTCAGAATTAATTTGATTCTTAATTTTTTTTAAAGAATAGAATGCTGAATTGCTTTTTCCTTTTAAAAATTGAGTTTTAGATGATTTTGAAATTTCTTGGATTAATTTTTGAATTAGAGAAGGTGGTAAGTAATCATATTTTTTGGTGTTTATCATTCCTTTATCTTGTAATAAATTGATAATTTCAGATTGTAAATATGAAAGAGGATAAAAATAACCTAATTCAGAGTAATATCCCTTAATATAGTTTAATTTTAGTAAATAATTCACAAATGATATCAATTCTTGTTCGTCATTAATAATGTAAGTAAAAATCTGGAGTAATTCATCATTTGAAATCCTCTTTTTATCGAAGATTGGGGATAACTTACTATCCTCGAGTTCATAAAAATTTATTATTTTATCTTCTCGATCTTTGATATAAAAATAGATTTCCTTATCCCTATTCTTAGAAATTTTTACAACACTTATCAACTCTGTAAGATCATTTTCCTTCTCTTCAGAAATAGTCTTTTTTAACATTAAAAAGAGTTCATCAAATATAACGAGAGTCTGTTGCAAATTTAGGTCCTCAAAATTTAATTCTTTTGTGCTAGGAAAAACGAATTTACAAAGAATTATTAATTCTGAAGTAAACGATGAGTTTTCAAAATGTTCGGTAATTAATTGTTTTAGAACATTTCTAACTTCATATAAATAATTGAATGAAAAATCATCGCATTTAATTAAGAAATTAACCAGAGAAACGAAATTATTCAAATTCTTCTCAATACTTAGCGCTTTCAAAATTATGTTTTTTTTATCGCAAATTGATTTTTTTTTTTTTTTAATTATTTCATTTAAGAAGTAATGAGCATTATCTCTTATATCCTTATCATTATCTAGTAAAAAATTAACTAGTTGTTTGAGGAATTCATTAGTAATGTTGGATTTTTCCAATGATACAAAACCCAGGATTATAATTGAGTTTAATTTTAATTTAGTATTATTATCATCAAGAAAACTGAAAACTTTCTTAATTAAATCTTCACTAAGAAGAGAGCTTTTTTTTTCGACTAAAATACTCAGAATATAAGTTATTGGAACAACAAATTCCTTCTCGTCTAATAGAAGTTGTAGTTGTTCGATCAAATTCGAGACTTTTTCAATCTTATTTTTAGCCAAATTTTTATTGAGTTTTTCTATAATAGGGTAAAGTGGTTCAAATTTCTCAAATTCTTCTAGTTTAAACATAATTGAAAGAAGAAAATGGTTAATCTAATAAGAATTTTTTGATTGGTTCAAGTTCTAATAGATTGGATATGTCTTCTAATATATATGTAGGTTTAGAATTTTCTAAATCCTCTTTAGTACCATGACCAGATAAAAGCGCGATACTTTTAATATTGGCATTATTCGCCGACTTGATATCACTAGGAAGATCCCCAATTAGGTAGACTTGGTTTTTATCTATTGATAGGTTATGTTTCTTCTTAATGAAGTTTAATGCTAAATGAACGGGATAAGGATCAGGTTTCCGATATGGTGTATCATCTCTGGAAATAAATACAGAAAAATAATCATTTAATTTCAATTTATTTATAAAATGATCTAACCGTTTCTTACTTGTATTAGAAACAACTCCTAAAGGAATATCATGTTCTTTTAGTTTTAATAGAATCTCTTTCAAATTTGGCTTAAAGGTTTCATATTTTTCATATTTAGGGTACATTCTTCTGAATTTGATGAAAAAAATAATTCTTCTCCATCTACTAGGAATGTACTTTTTAAAATTCTTGTATATTCTAATTAATGCTTTGATGCGATTGCTTGAATCAGATTGTTCGAATATACGAGCTAAATCAATAAGTCTAAGACCATCGATATTCTGCCATCTATAAAATTTCAATCTAAGCTTAATTAGTGCAGTATATTCAAGAGCTTTTTGAGTTATTATGACTCCATCAAAATCGAATAACAAAATAGGAGAATCTGACATTGCTGCTAATTAAAGTATTAAATTAAACTTAAAGCTAATCATTTTTAAACTTTAATTGTTAAGAGAGTGAATTTACCTTGTATAAAAAATATAAAAAAAGAAAAGATTGTTTTTCTAATATAATTTGGTTATTTATATATCTAATTCATCAGGTTCTATACTCACGTGGCTCAAAAGAAAATCGATTTGTTCCTGCTTCTTATTTATGTTAAGTACAGTATTCAACGGGATTACATCTCCCTGACCGGGTTTAAGAGTAATACTTCCTGATCGAAGAACAAAGAATTCAAATACATCTGGAATCTCTTTTAATATTCTTAAGCTTTTTGTTGGCATCCTTTCAGCAGAAGAGAATAATCCAGATTTATGATAGATCTCGTTCCTCTCAACCTTCCAATAATCAAATCTTGAACTAATCACGACCAACCCTAAAATCAATGCAAGAATTAGTGTTATTACAAGATAAAAATCATGCGATAATCCTACATTAAATGCATCGCCGGGTAAGCTAATTGAAACATTGGGCAAGACTAAGAATACCACTAACAGAAGGACTACTACAATAACCATGATCAATAGGAAAAATTTCGCTGAAGAGAAGTCAAAAGCCATGATAAATAGATTTGCGAATAATACGATTAGCCAGACGTTTCCATACCATGCTTGTGGTTCTGTTGGCTGAAGAAGTTGGAGTATCCATAGTATAAAAGATGTTAGCAGTAAAGGCCATAGGAAAATTACTTTCGGGTAGCTGCGTAAATAAACTTCATTTATAGTTTTAACTTTTTTTTCTGACATATAATTCACTTTTGTTTTTTAATTTAAAGTAAGCACAATAGTTTTTAAAATAATATATAGATTTTCTCTTTAAAAATATTCTCAAATATCTCCAAATTTTATGCGAGGTATTTGAATCATGTAAGAATAGATCAAATCTGAAAATACTTGTTTAGAAATAAGAGCCTATAGATTGTACCATTCTGAACGATGACGATATAGCTTTATTTCCTTGACTAGTTATTCCCATATGTCCTGGAAGTAAATTTGTAACATCTAATTCATTTACTCTCTTAATTGATTCTTTCAATTTTTGTAATGATCCTCCTGGAAAATCGTATCTTCCAAAACTTCCACCTGTAAAGACTAAATCTCCTGGAATAAGAATCTTTTGTTGTTCCTCGTAATAACAGATGGAACTGGGAGAATGACCCGGTGTATGCATAATTTTGAAAGTAAATTCCGACCCTATATGGATGGATTCATGCAATGTTAATTCAGTAATATTAATTGGAATAATTTTTACTCCAAAATACTTAGTATTAATACCAAAACTTTGGATACTTCCTGGAAATATTTTTTCTTCAATTCCATTTCTCAAGATGTCTGCAGTTTCTCCATAAGCAAAAACCTGGGTTTTATTATCTTCCATTTTTTTCAAAATATGATATAGCCCAAGCACGTGGTCAACATGTTCATGTGTAATATATACTCGAGTAATATCCTTAAATAGAAGACCTAATCGTTTCATTCCTTCAATAAGACCATTCAATGTTAATCCATTACCCGCATCAAATAAACTTAGTTCTTTTGTATCTTGATCTCTTATAATAAATTGATTACAATCGAGCATTCCTACCTCTGGGAAGAAAAAGAGATCGTCAATGACGAGTTCTCCATTTTTCACTTTATCACTACTTTTATCAAACATGGTAATAATTCCAATCTATTTGAAACAATTACATTAAAGATAGCTTTAATGTTTTACTTTTAAAAATTATAAAAAAAATTTAATGGTTGAATGTAAATTAAGTATTATGGTTCCAGAAAATGATCTTGAGATTTTGAAATCTAAGGTTAGGTTTGGTCTTAAGTTTTGGCTAGAGTTTGAAGAAGGAGAAAATAAAAACATTTTAGGCTCTGGATGGGCAAAATTATTAAAAAGTATAGAAGAACTTGAATTGGCAGGGGTGAATTCTTTAACCAAGGCTGCTGAAGATTGCGGCTATTCTTACAAGTACGCGTGGAATATATTAAAAAGGATACAAAAGAGAACAGGTGTTTCTCCTGTTGAAACAGGTAAAGGAGGGACAGGTGGTGGAGGGTGGGTAAAGTTGAATGAATGGGGTCATTTTTTACTTAGTAGATATAATTTCCTACTACTTGAATTAAAAAAGATTGAAAAAAAACTTGAAAATACATTGAGATTTGACTGACCAATAATTTTTAATGGAAGAACTCATTATTTTCTCTTAATACCTTACAAGTTCAATTAAAATTCTAATCTGAAATAGCAAGTATTAAAAGGCGGATGTTTTGGGGGATAAGCATTCTGATATTGAAAATCTTACAGTTCAAGACTTTATGATACATGATCCTTTAACAATTACACCTGAAGCCAAAATTAGTACAACAGAATTACTAATGTTAAAAAAAAAGATTGGTGGATTACCTGTTATTAAAAATAAAAAGGAAAAACAATTAATTGGAATAATTACTCAAAGAGATATTAGACTTGCTCGATTTGCATTGAATTTAGAATCTCCCAATACAAGTGTACGTGATTTGATGACAAAAGATCCAAAAGTCGTGTATAAATCAGATTCTATAAAAAAAACCCTTCGGATAATGTTTGAAAATAACATCGAACGCTTACCAGTAATAAATCAAAATAATGAAATAATTGGACTAGTTATTCAACAAGATATTTTAAAAGCGATATATAGTCATTTGAATTGAATGAAAAATCGTACATAAAATTCAAAAAAAGAGGAAACTTCAAAAAAATACACTTAATTTTTAATAGATGGGATTTCTTTTTTACTTTATTCAGAAGAATTTTTTTTTTATAAAAATAATATTCTCTATTAAAATACCACTTTATTGATTTATCATGGTTATTCCTTTACCCGGCACACCTGTAATAATAGATATTGGCTCTGCTTATTGTAAAGTAGGCTTTGCGGGAGAACCTAGCCCACGATTTGTTTTTCCCACAATTACAGGTACAGAAAAATATAATCAGGTGATGGTTGATGTAAATGCTAGAAATATTTATATTGGAAACGATGCTTCTCGAATGAGAGGGGTTCTTAAGGTAAAACACCCAATAGAAAGGGGTGCGATTTTAGATTGGAATGATTATTATGAAATTTTAAATTATATCTTTTATACCCTTTTAAGGATTGATGATCTCTCTAATTATCCCATTCTTTATACTGAAGCCCCATTTGTCCAAAGAGAAACTAAAGAATACATCGCACGTGTTTTATATGAAACCCATCGAGTTAAAAGCCTAATTATGGTCCCAACACCTATTCTATCAATATTTAGCGTGGGATTGACAACAGGTCTCGTGATAGAGTCTGGAGACGGATTAACATGGGTTTGTCCCATTGTTAATGGGCAAATTATCGACCAGAGTGTACAGAAATTGACTTTAGCTGGAATGGATATAAATCAATATTTAAAAAATCTGTTGATGAGAGAGGGTATTAATATAGAATCTTCTGCAGTAGAAGAGATTATTAAAGAAATTAAAGAAAAAAACTGTTATTTCATGTTAGATCGAAATACTGAGCCAGATGTGAATGATAGTTTAAGTTTAGCAATGCCTGATGGTTCTTCTTTAAATATTCCTCATTTTATTTTTCATGAAGCTCCAGAAGTAATGTTTCAACCCCAATTACTAGGGTTTCCGATTAAGAACATCTCTCAAGCCATTATTGAGAGCTTGCAAGGAATAGATAAGCATTATTGGTCAGATCTATTGTCCCATATTGTTATTTCTGGAGGAAATTTCACTCATTCTGGGTTTGAAGAACGATTAAAAATGGAGTTGAGTGCATTATTACCTCAATTAGGTAAGATTCCTAAACCTAAGAATAGTGATCCCAAACAAGATTCAAAATTAAAATTAAAGAGTATCAAGAGCGAGAAAAAATCAAAAGATACATGTCCTCATTGTGGCACTATGGTAGATTTATCTGATGATAAAGAATTCTGTCCATCGTGTGGTGGACGAATGACTCTTCCTGAATTATCCATAGAATTGGGAGGTACTCCCTCAAAAGTTGAAATGGTTGATGGAAAAGTACTTTGTCCCCATTGTGATAAATTGATAGAAGATTTTTCCTCCCTATTCTGTCCGTATTGCGGTAAGGGTGTCCAATCATTTGATCCTCCTGAATCAATGGTAAAAAAGATCAATCAAACAGTTCTGGCAAAAGAATTTTCGGGTTATTATGATTCTGTTGAAGAGGTGCTACGATATTTTGTTCCAGATAATCTTCAATATGCAATATTCAATGGTGCTGCCATTTTAGGGAGCTTACCTTCATTTCTTCGACTTTTTGTCACACATGAAGAGTTCTTATCTAATAGTGAATATCTCTATAAAGATATTAGCGAAATATTCTAGCTAATTATCAAAATCATTTTACACACGTAGTTTTACTTTCTTGGACGCCTATTTTAAATACTAATGACTTTTTGTGATAAAAATAAAAATTTAATTTGTTAGAATTCTAAATAACTAAACTGAAATTTTAAAACAACTCTCTTGAAATATCGATAATTTTTAATTTCAAGTTGAATTTAAAAAATTAAATTCTATTTAAAACCAGATCGAGGTTTTTAGTTAATTGAGATATAAAGTTCGGTATTTGACATTTAGCTTATTATTCTTAGCAATATTCATGCTCATTATTCCTCTTGCTTCTGCGAAACCAAGAGGTTCTTACTTTGTCGACTTTATTTATTCTGAACAAGTTGGAGATGAAGGTTTTGGCGATTCATATCAAGAAACTGCACAAGCTTTAGAAATTTTATATGAATTAAATGCTTTTACTGTTGAAGGTTTGTTTGGTATCGAGAATAAAGTTGATGTCCCCACTTTAAGAGACTTTTTAGAAGCTAAATTAGCAGGTATGTTTGATGATGAAACTATGAATTTGTATGATATATATGGCATTTTAGAATCATTTACTTATCTCAATTACGCGATAGACTCAAGTCTGAGTTTGAATATTTATAACTATATTAATACCTCTAGCCTAGTTAGTGGTGGTTTTGCTCCAAGTAATACTTCAAAAGCCGTAAATGTAGTTTCAACGTTCTATGCTTTTGAAATATATGGTCTATTAGGGGTAGAGATGCCGAATAAAACGATCCATGCAGACTGGCTCCTCTCATGTAACAATAATGATGGTGGATATGGCAGTAATTCAACTCTATCTTCTACTTTATTATCAACTTACCAAGTTGTTATGTTAATTAATGGACTAACTGGAAGTGTTGACAACTTAGATAATAAAACTGCAACGTTGGAATATTTAACATCATTTTACATTAGTGATACTGCTGACATTACTAATTATGGAGGATATTTACCTGATATTACTGCTTCGAACGTGTTATTGAGTAGTTCCTTTACATGTTTAGATTCAATCGAATTGATCGATTCAACAGAATTACATCAAGATCCAACGTTAAAATTAGTACTTTCGCGTCAAAATTTTCGAGACGGAGGATTTAGTGATAAAACTACCGGAACTTATTTCTCATCATTAACAACATCCTTTTATGCGTTTAAAATACTACAATCATTTATCTCAATTAATTTGCTCGATGAAGAGATTTTTATGGTGGAATTCAACTTTATCATGTTAATAGTTGCATTATCGGTGATGGTTGTCTTGATATTTGGAGCATACTGGTTTTGGCGAAGAAGAAGGATCTAATCTCAACATTGCTCTAACAATTTCTGTAAAGAGTTAATACTAATTAATAAGCCTCTAATAAGATAATATTTAATATATACTTTATATATAGAAATATTTAATTTGATCCTGTTTTACTATTTTATGTTATAGATTAGAGCAAGATAATCATGGGAAAAATCTTAGATGGAAAAGCACTTGCCCAAAAATTAAATAGTGAATTAAAATCTGAATTAAATCATTTATATTGCAACTCCAAAATCAAACCTAAGCTCGCTACAATAATGGTTGGAGAAGATCCCGCCTCACAAGTATATATTAACATTAAAGGAAGAGTATGTGCAGAAATTGGGATTGAATCAATTTCTATTAAACACCCTGCCACTATCGATAAAGATGAATTAATTGCGAGTATTAGAGAACTCAATCATGATGATTCTATACATGGGATACTCCTCCAAATGCCTCTTCCTAATCATTTAAAACCTCACATTCCTACTTTTATTAGCCAAATATCACCCATTAAAGATGTTGATGGGTTACATCCTAATAATAAAGGAAAACTATTTGACTATAATGAAGAGTATGCGCCATGTACTCCGAAAGGGATCATCACACTTTTAGAGCATTATAATATAAATTTAAAAGGAAAGTTTACAGTAATCATTAATCGTTCAAATTTAGTCGGTAAACCACTCATCTTCTTATTTTTAAAAAGAAATGCCACTGTGGCAGTTTGTCATACTTCTACTATAGGTCTTAATAATTTGACAAAATTGGCAGATATATTAGTAGTTGCCGTAGGTAAACCTCATTTTATATCTAAAGATAATATAAAAGAAGGAGTTATAATCATAGATGTTGGCGTTAGCAGAGTTAATGGTAAATTATGTGGAGATGTTAATTTTGATGATGTATTTGAAAAATGTGGATTTATAACTCCAAATCCCGGTGGTATAGGTCCTCTTACAGTCTCTTTTTTAATGAGAAATACATTAATTGCTTATCAAAATCAGATAAAAGCAGACTTGACCAAAGAATAACAAAAAAATATAAAGCAAAGTTATTAATATACCATACAACGTAATTGAATTTAATTACAATAGAAATATTAAATCACATTTTAGCCAAACTATGGCAATTCTCGAACTCGGTATAAATTGCGGTACACGGAATTTAATAAATAGAAAATATTATGATTCCGATACAGGAATGGGTTTAGATCCAGAGTTAAGGGCAGGATTTCTCTCTGCACTTGAGAGTTTTACATCTGAAGTATTTGGAGATGATATCAATGTTGTTTCCCTGGCCTCTTTTAAATTAGTTTGTTATTGTGATTTAATTGCTTTACCTAATGATCCGCTAAACAAACAACCACTGATTTCATTTGCAATTATTGAAAAAGAAACTGATCCTGAGATTGTTAAAAAGCATTTAGAAGAAATTAATACTCGTTTTCTTAATAGATATTCTTTAAATGATATATTTTCCAAAAAAGAAAAAGCATTTAAGAAGTTTGAGGACAGAATTGATGAAATCATTGGAGATCTTAAATTAAAAACTGAAGATCGTTTTAGGTCTATCTTTTAGCTATTTATCGATTTCAACAAAAAAACCTTATTACAGTAAGATCAATATTATTATTATGATTTGAGTTCATTCGAGGAATATAAGTATGAGTTCGAATATAGGTCCTGAAGCATCAGCAGCTTATGATAGGTATTTAGATGCTAAAGACCTTGATAAAAAAATTAAATGCCTTGAAGAATTTCTTTCCCTTGTTCCCAAACATAAAGCAACAGAAAAGCTTGTAGCCTTAAATAAAACTCGTCTCGCTAAATTGAAGAGAGAACAAGAGGAGAATAAAGAAAGGGCAAAATCAGGGAAAAAAACAAGTCCGTTTTCAATAAAAAGGGAAGGTATCCAAATAGTTCTAGTCAGTGATTATCACACGCCAGGAGTTGGTAAGACATCACTATTGAATCTATTAACTGGAGCGGCTAAAAATAAAATTGGTAAATTCACATCTGTCCCAGAAATTGGTGTTTACAAAGAGCAAAAAATAAAATTTCAGATCGTAGATATGCCTTCAATTATGGTTGGGGCCTCTAATGGAGTGGGAAATGGCAAGGAAATTCTATCTCAGATTAGGTCTTGTGATTTAATTGTAATTTGCGTTGATTTATCAAGAAATGTTGATGATCAAATATTCTTAATAGAAAAAGAATTAAATGGATCAAATATCAGGTTAAATAAACCTCCTCCTCCAATTTTAATAGAAAAGACAGGGTCTAATAAGATTCAAGTCTTCTATCTAACCGAAGAAGCAAAAAATATTACAGAATTATCAGAATTAACAGAAAAAATAAAAGAGATTGTTGATGCTGCGGGAATAAGAAATGGAATTGTTAAACTGTATGGCAGGGTTACATTAGATCAAATTGTTGACGCATTTAATCCCTCCATTGTATATAAAAAAGTACTTATTATGGCTACAAAGGGAGATCTTCCTTATACTCAAGAGTCTTTTGAAGATTTAAAAGAACGATATTCAGATAAATATCCATTAATTCTCGGTTGTAGTGCAAAAAAAGTGGAAATTTCTCCTGAAATTGGAAAAATTGTATTAGATTTCTTAAAAAAAATTAAGGTTTTTACAAGTCATAAGGGTGTGATAGCAGAAAAACCCTTAATTTTGGACTCGAATGTAAGCGTAAGAGATGTAGCAATTAAAATACATCGGAGTTTTTATGAGAAATTTGATCATGCGATTGTCATTCGAGAAGGAGCAAGACAATACCGTAAAAAAGTAGGATTAGATTTTGAAATTCAAGATAATGATATTGTAGAATTATTTACGATATAACTCATTAATTGAGATAATCGTCTACTTTATCATCCATTTTTAAAATCGAATGAATATTTTGAGAAATTTCTTCTTCGGGCACATCTTCTTTATCAATCAGTTTATTAGCCATTTCTCTGTACTGTTCCCATCCATTTTCCTTTAATACTCGTAATTTTGTGCTAAAAGAATATAGGTTCAAGTAAGTATCTTTATAATCTCCTGCTGAAACGAGTTTGGTTCCTAAATTTTCTATTGCCTGATTTAAAGTTGTCTTCGTATTAGTCAGATAATATTCTAGCTTAAATTTTGTATCCTTAATTTCGTTTTTTAGTCGATTTACCTCATTTTGATATTTTAAAAAGGTACCCTCATCATGTAATTGTTCTGAAAGCTTAACCACTTTTTCTGTCATTGATAAATTTCTAGGTAATAATTCAGACTTTTCAATTTTGTATATTAATAGATCTCTTTCTTGAATTAAATTTTCACGAGCTTCTCCCGATAATTGTTTTCTTTGTGCCCATATTGACTTTAAGATTTGATCAGGCTTTTCAAGTAGTGTTTTTCTTACATCTTTAACATTGGCTAATACTAGTTCAGTAAGAGGAAGTTCTAAAATGTTAAACTCATTACGATCCCCTTCCCATGAAAGAAATTGGTCTTCATATTTAGTGAGCAGTTTAAGGATTTTTGGAAGAAGTTTATTAACAATCTTGATATCTTCTTTATCTGTTATAATTACAATATCAACATCAAATTTGTTTATTGAAGAAATAACTACGCTGTATTCTCCTAAATCTATATTTTTTAATCTATTTGATTCATCAAGTACTATTTCAGATATGAATGATTTTATTGCAGCAAAAAAGGAACCAAATAACTCCATCTTTCCTGTGTTTAACTCTTGAAAATTCTGATCGTAGATTAATAAACCACTGCTAGCTTGATATAGAAATATCGTGTAAATCATGAGTGTTGTTTGAAACTTCGTAAGATTAAGTATGAATAATCTTCATTTCTACTTTTATATAGTTTATAAATCAACTAATTACTAAAAATGTTATTTTATTTTTTATAATCAATTCTTAATTCTTTCTATTATTTTAGGAATTTCAAAGAGTTCATTCTTATAGTCAAGATCTAACTTTGTGAAACCTTTTGAAATATTAACTAGGCTTTCAAATGAATATATTAAGCTTTCCAAGTAATCAATGATGTCACCTTTAAAA
>JAGXNQ010000049.1:0-8092 GCA_019894955.1 Promethearchaeota archaeon
CCATTAGGTACTTCACCGCTCCCTCTTCTCCTATATCAGATTACGCATTACTCTTTAACAGGATTTTTAGGGGGATTTTTAAGAGGATATTTCAATAAACGTGATTATTTTAAACCAAAAGACGATCTCTATATCTTTCCTATTTTGTTAATATTAGGATTGACTGGAGCACTTATTACATTTTTCTATGATATTCTTAGTACATTTTTTGGAGCCATGTTATTTTCTCAATCATTTGAATATTTCTTGATCACTTATTTATTACCTATTAATTTAATATTTACTACAACACACCTTATCGGGAATGTATTGGGTTTTGTTTTTATTCTTCCTGGATTAATTCAATTAATAATAAAATTATTGGATTAAAGAATCCAATTAAATTCTTTTAAATTAATAAAGTAGAAAATTGTTAATCTTTTAACAATTTGAGATTAGGAAATAAGAGATACTTTTCCGCCCGCAGCTTCAATCTTTTCAATTGCTCGTTTTGAAGCTTTTTTAACGGTCACATTTATGGGTTTAGAAATTTCGCCACGACCTAATATTTTTTGGATGTTTAGATCGTTTAAATTAATCGAGTATGTGCTTCCAGATTTAGAAGCTTTAGTTCCTTGAGCATATTTTTCAATGTCAAAATCTAAATCCTTAATGTTCATTGTATTTACTTGATATATTCGATTTATATCTTGTGGACGCTTGAATCCCTTTGTATCTCGAAATCTTGCCCAAGCAGGATCCGGAAAGCCTAACGCTTTTTGTTTTAAGTATAAAGATTTTTTACTCTTTTTCCATCCAGTAGTAGCTCCTTTTCCAGCCCTTTGACCAGCTTTTCGATGTTGTCCGACTTTCCCATAACCGATAACGCGAGTCCCTCTTTTCTTTCTTATTTTACTTGGATATTTTCTCATGTTTATGATTCACCACATTAGATCATTTTTTGAATTAATTCAATAATGTATTTCTCTACGTAGCCTAAGGTACCGCCTTCATTATAATGTTTTTTGATAGAACCCCTAAATCCTTTCTGAGGGGGGTGCATTCGAAAAACGGGCTTAATTTTGTAGATATCCTTTTCTCTATATTTAATTTCACCTATTAATAAGGCTTTTGCTAATTCTTTTATATTTTCATACTTAGTTAAATTCTTGACATGCTCATCCGTGAGTGGAGCATTTCCTTCAATCCTGCCTCTTACTCGTAGGAGCCTTACTAAGGTTTTTTCATCAATTTCACCATAAGCTATATAGTCTTTACATTTTGTAAGCATCCCTATCGCGCTTTTTTCCCCCCATAACAAAACACCATGATTTACTTTATGCATTCTAAGCATCTTAATTGTATCTAAAATCTCCCGTTTCATTCCTGGGGCTCCTCTAACACGTACTGCGAAATAAAGTACTGGTTGTTTAACTTCTTTTTTACTTTTCTTTTTTGTTACAACTTTTTGTTCAGCCATCATTACTACCACTTTTGTTTTATATATTAAAATTGAATTTATGAGCTTGTTTCAAAGCATCGAAGGTCGCCTTAACGAGATTTTCACTAGTTCGTGTATCACCAAATGTTTTGCTCCATATATCTTCAATTCCAGCTAATCGAAGGAGTTGTTTAACCTTATCAGCACATACTAATCCAACTCCTGCTGGAGCAGGAATTAATTCAATTCTAACTGAACCGCACTTTCCTTTTGTTTTAAATGGAATACTATGTGTATGTCCGCAACCACATTCTTTACTTCCACACCCCCTTAATATAGGAATGACAGAAAGTTTAGCTTTATCAATTGCTTTCCTAATCGCAGGTCCTACCTCTCTACTTTTCGTTGAGGCAACTCCAATAAATCCATCAGATCCAATAAGCACTACTGCTTTAAATTTAGATCGTTGACCACTAGCAGTCATTTGCTGGACCATTTTTATAGTGACTACGTCTTCTTTTAATTGTGGTAAAAGAATATCAATAATTTGTTTTTCTTTTACTACTAGATTATTCTCAAAGATTTTATCAATTGTTATTAGTCCACTTTGAACTAGTTCACCTAATTGCGTTTTAGGTATCCAAGCTTCTTCCATATGTCTAGGACGACTCATAAAATTTCACATTTTTAAGCTTTATTTTCTATTGATTTTATTGTATTCGTAACACTTTGATTAATTTTCAAAGGATTTATTTTCTTTTTATTCAAATATCCTGAGAAGATTTGTTCATATTTCTCAGGTTCTTCTTTTTTTAATAATTGAGCATAATTTTCAATATGAGTTCCATTGATTCTTTCCTCCAAATCTTCTGGAAAGAATTCTTCATTATAGGGAATTTCAATTCCGGCCTTTAAAACACCTTTAAACGCTGCTAGAACACGGTTTTTATGATAAAATATCCCTAGATCGAGAATTGCATCGTCAATACCATTTTTTTTAGCTCTTACACCGGCAAGATATCCTGTTAGATATGCAGCAGGAATATTTCCTGTATTTGCATTCCATTCAAATTTGGATGGTAATTCTTTTGAATGAGCTGAAACTAAAATTTTATCTCCTTTTAGTTTTGATTGGACAATTTGAACGGTTATATGATTATTTGAAGCTCTGATTACAGTTCTCAACTTACCTGATTTTAATAACCTTAATCTCCGATGATAATTTGTCTTACCTTCCGCTCTTCTTCTATTTGGTATTCTGTATCTCGGTCCTTTTGCCAATTTTATCTCCCTCGTTTCATTAGTTCCTTTTCTTTTATATGGCGATTCATTTGGGCAACACTCTGAAACATTCCTCCTTTTGCATTCTTGTAGAGTTTTCTATATGTTGCCGTTGTAATTAATTTTCGATCTCTTAATTTTTTAAGCTCTCTTCTTTGAGGTCGTATCTTTCTCATCCAAGCTTTCTTCTTAGGAGTTCTAGCAGTTCTCTTTCCTTTCCTCTTCCCTAAACCTCTTGCTCTTCCCTTTTTCTTTCTTTCATGTCTAACATTTTTTCTATATTTGGAGATTCCTTGTTCATATTTCTTCAGAATGACACCTTCTTTAATCAAGTTGCGAATGTCTTCTCGTGTGATTGCCATCCGTATATCTTCGATTAAGTAAGGATCAAAATAGACTCGATTCTCACCACATTTCAAAATTTGAGCGGCCATTCTTTTTTGGGCTTTTAAACTCATAATATATCACTTTTTTATTATTTACTCGTCCTTTAATTCTTCTTCTAAGTCATCACTATCAAGAAATTCCTCGTCATCGAATGAAGATTTTAGCATTGATTCCAAATCTTCTAATTCTTTTTGAGAGGTTCCTACATTTAATATTTTAAATCCCCGATTTTGAGCATATTCAACTAGAGATATTCTTTTTTTCACTCCCAACTTACTAGATATTTTTAAAGCATGAATTTTATTATTTAAATCCTTAAGATCTTCAATAGTTACGACTCTTACCTCTTTATAACCAGAAGGGTGCAATCCTCTAACTTTTTTTGGTCCACGGTATCCAACTGATGGTGATTTAACACCAGATTTAGATTTTATTCGAGTTCGTGAATCAATACCTCTTGCTTTTCTCCAAGGGTCTTTTACTCTTTTGTATCGCCATGATTCAACACGCCGAAAGCTTGGGCGATGTTTAGCCATATTTTTTCTTAAATCCATTAATCTTTTTTGGTCCATGATTCTATATCACCTATCTTATTTGCCAGAGAACTTCGTCTCCTAACTGTTTTTTATATAAATACACACCATCTTGAAAAACTCGGTGGTCTTTTTTTCGTATACGGCAACTTTTTTTCATATTCGCTGCTGTTTGACCCAGCATTTCTTTATCTGGACCAGTTAATATTACATCATCACCTTTAACTTCAACAGATACATTATCTAAATATTTAGTTACTCTAGGAGCTCGTTCTCCCAAAAAATTAACAAAATGAATTTCACTATTTTTTTTCTTGATTTCAGCATTAAAAGGAAAGTGGCTATAACAAATTTTACAGGAATAGATATAATTTGTTTGAACCCCTATTATTAAATTTTTTATAATATTGAATATTGTTTTAGTGAGAGCAAGAGTTCCTCTTTTTGGGAAATTAGCCGAAAAAATTATTGAATTTCCTTCAACTACAATCTTAATTCCCCTCACATGAGAAAAATCTTTAGAAATCAGACCATTTGGGCCTTTTACAGTGATATGGTGATTCTCATCAGCAGTGACTTCAACTCCATCTGGAATCTCCAATTTTTCTTCAAGATACGTGGTTTTTACCATTTTTCATACCTCCAATTTCCTAATAAACATAGCATAATGTCATGCCACCGATCTTCTTTTCTTCGGCTTCTTTCATGGTCATTATACCTTGATTTGTTGTTAATATAATTAATCCAAGTCCGGGAGCAGGTAAATATGTTCGCTCTAATCTCTCAAAATCTCCAAAACCATAATTAAGTCTCATTAATGCCTTGCATTCATTGATTTTTCCTCCCAAAGCCACTTTGAACTTGCCTACTCGCCCATCATCGTATCTCTCAAATTCTCCTATATATGCATGTTGCTGAAAAATTCTCAAGATTCTCTGTATTAAATTCGATGCTGGATTAATAATTACTTCTTTCTTTCTTGCCATTTCTGCATTTTTTAAAATATTACATGCGTCAGCAACCGTATTTGTCAACCTCATTTACACCTCATTTTTTTACAATATTATTCATATCGGCGGAATCCAATTTCTGTTCCAATTTCATAGAAACATCTCCTGCAGATATATAATCCATATCTTCTAATCACACCTCGATGAGTATGGCATCTTCTGCATTCTCTTTGACCTTTTCCGCTATGTCTTCCTTGTGGCATTTAATCATCCTTTTTTTGATTTTAAAAATATTCTAATTCTAATTTATCTACAATTTCTACGCCAAAAATACTTTTTAAGAAATAATGAGCTTCAGCTTTAGAAACATAATGATGTCTTGGCACTTTAGCTTTTTGTTTTCTTCTATATTTTACTCTCATCCCTGGTCTAACTATCCTTCCTACAACATCCAATCCGAAAATTCCAATTAAATTATCATATTCTACTCCCGGAATGATTATGTGTTCGGTTATACCAAATCCAAAGTTGCCATAATTGTCAAAACTTTTACGTAAGATTTTATTATTGTTAACAATTAATAACCGTTTTAGAAGCTTTCCAGCTTCATCTCCTCTCACAGTAACTTTAGTACCTATTGGTCTGCCTTTCCTTAAGTTAAATTCCTTTACATTTTTTTTTGATATCGTTTTTATGGCTTTCATTCCTGATATCGTCTCTAAAACTGTTGAGGCTTTTTCTAATTCCTCTCCTCCGCTTCCCATGCCAATATTTAGTACAATTTTCTCTAAAAATGGTTTTTTCATGGGATTTTCCCATAATTCTTCAAATTGTGTTGCATCAACAACTTTAGACTTTTTTGATTTAGATGACATTTGATAATCTCTCTATTATTTTATTTATACAATTAATGGCAAATTTATCTCTGCTTGTTCTTCTCCAATAATAAAAGTATAATCATAAAGTGTTTCTGTATGATCCGAATCATGTTGAATGGATACAGTACTAGCTTTAGGACCAAATCGTTTTAATATATTAATTATCTTCCCAACTTGTCCAATATTTTTTCCTGACATGATAATTGCTAGATTTCCTTCCTTAAACCTATATACTTTAAGTATTTCTTGTTCAGGAATTAAAATTTTCAATACATCCATTCTTTTATAAATATCCTCTTTAGGGTTTTTAGGATCTTTAACTGTAATAAGAATATTACGTCCATCATGAAGATTTAATTGAACATGTCCACCTTTAATTGTCGTTTTTTGATCAATCCTGCATAATTTGAAATTACTCTCCTCTGCGGGTATTTCATGCAAAATTAATCCATGATGAGAATCAGGTAATATCCTGTAATGAGTATTTATTTTATCAATATTTAGGACGTCCATTAATCCTAAGGGAAAAGCTTTATCTTTAATCGTTCGTCCATCAACTTTAAAATAGCCTAATCCAATTAATTTTTTCGCTTCACGATAATTATCAACTATTTTTAGATGATCTCGTACAATATGTAATAATGTTAGAGAAAATCTTTTTGTGTGTGGTCCAGGTGATGGATTTACAAAAAAAGTTCCATGCTTTCGTTTTAGTTGCATATACTTTGGGGTATTAAATCTTTTTAATGTTTTCTTTCCACCGTGCCTAGTCATTTAGTTTCCTCTCCTTTTTCTTTTTTAGGTGCTTTTAATTCATCAGTTCCAAATCCATATAAAGCCTTCCTTTCAATAATTCTTGCTCTCCAAGGATCCATTTTTCGTTCATCACCAAACTTTGTTATTATAAGTTTTGAAATATGAATTGAAGGATGGAATTGTGTTCCATCATTTTTATCAAAAACACATTCCTTCACTTGTGCTCTTTGGTTCTTCACTACCGCGATAATTTCTCCTTCAAAATCTTTAAACTCCCCCCTTAGCACTCTAACTTGATCTCCTACCCTTAATGGTAATTTTTTAATTCCATACTCTTCTCGCAAGAAATCTGCTACACGTGTGGATAATAATTTTGATCGTTGATCATTTCGATAATTAAATAATGCTTTTCTTTGCTTTTTGGGTTGTACTGATTTAACTTTCATTTTATTCACTTCTCTTATATTATTAGTGATGATATTGAGGCTAATCTTGGAAACCTTTCCGCTGCTTCTCTCGCGATTGGTCCCCTTATTTCAGTCCCTTTTGGATCTCCTTCTTTTGAAATGATAACACCAGCATTATCTTCAAAACAAAGACGAGTTCCATCAATTCGTCTAAAAATCATCTTTTGTCGAACAATAACTGCTTTCAAGATATTTCCACGCAATTCAGGGCGACCTTTTTTAATAGTTACTGTACAGACAGAACCTACAGAAGCTTTAGGTAATCTTCTTATCCTGGTTTTAGAATGATCCACGTTGATAATTTGAGCTATCTTTGCACCTGAATTATCTGTGATAAAAATTCTGGTGCCATTTTGAACCCCATAACTCGTTCGGGGCATAGAAACACTCTTTGTACTTGCTTTTCTCCTTGTTCCCATTTAAACCCCCCCTCCTGATACTTTATCTAACACGATAAATGATTTTGTTTTTGATAATTTTCGACTCTCACCTACTTTGACTAGATCCCCTAAATTTATCTCATTTCTTAGACAGAGGGGTAAATGACATGAAAGTCGAGAATTGCGCCTTTCATATCGCTGATATTTTTTAATAAATTGAACATAATCCTGTCTAATTATTACGGTATTTTTTGATTTCTTACTTACTACCACTCCTTGAGTGATCTTTCCCCTAATCCTTGTAGTTCCGTGGAATGGGCAATCATTATCTCCACATTCTTTTGCTGTGGGAGGTGTTATTCCGGGAATTCCTATATTTCTAATACTCATTTTATCTTCTCAACCGTTTTTTCTTTTTTAAGCTTCTCAATCTATTTTCTGGAACGCCAATGATTTTGGATCCATTTAATTCGAGAAATCCATCTTCAATCTTAATTCTAAATACATAATCCTTCTTAACTAATTTTTTAACAATATTATCTTTCTTGATATATAACATATTTTTTGTATCATCAATGATTAACCCAAAATTTGAAAATTCTCCTTGATCCATAGATTTGTGTCTTGCTAACACTTGGAAACCAATGAGATCATGATAAGTCAAATACGTTGGATCAATCATCATTATTATTTTTCCTCATTTTTAACTGTTAATACTCGAGCTATCTGTTTTTTAAGTATTTTAGCCTTAGCGGGATTATCTGCAAGTCCCCCTCCAGTTTGCGCGCTATAAAGCATCATCAACTCCTCACGTAAACTGATTAAGGTTCTTTCCCTTTCCCTTTCATCCATTTGTCGGATTTTTTCAGCTGTTAGAATATCCATTTTAACTCACTCAATTTTAAATATTAACTTTTAATTAATTATTATCATCATCATTATCCTCATCATCAGGTTTTAATGAGATTTCTGATATATCGTCTTCATCCACTTTATCAAGTAATTCCTTATCCTCGATTGAGAGCTCAACATCTACTTCT
>JAGXNQ010000049.1:8102-17101 GCA_019894955.1 Promethearchaeota archaeon
CATTGAGCAACTCCTTTATCAACACCCTCTTGAGAAGGTTGACCCGATTTAGACATGGTTCCTGCTCTAAATATTTGGGTTCTGGCCCTTTGGGAAGTGACCTTGCCAGATACGATTATTTCGACACCTCTCGCTTGACCAGTATCCATAACTTTTCGCAGAATATAATACCCCGCCCTTCTGAAGTGACGTCCTCGGTCTAATGAATATGCTAATCGTTCAGCCATAATTTGCGCGTTAATATCGGGATTCTGGACTTCTTCAACTTCTATCTGGGGCATTTCGAGATCAAAACGTTCCTGAAGAACGTCAGTAATCTCTTGAATACGCTTTCCGCCTTTTCCTATTACAAGACCGGGTCTGCTTGTTCTGAGAGTTATTCGGACCCCCAGAGGGGTTTTCTGAATATCTACACCTGCAAATCCCGCTCTTACTAACTCTGAGCGTAAGTATTCATTTATTTGCATTAGTTTAATGCCATTTTCTATGAAGTGTTTCGCTAATGGGCTCATATTACCATATCTCTTTTTCTTTTTATTTCAATTTTGAATTAATTAACTTGGAAATTCATAAATTACAATTTCCACATGACTTAAATGCTTATCTTTAGGAGATGATCGACCATGTGCTCGTGGGATATATCGTTTTATTATCCTAGCATGATGAGTTGCAGCGTGAATAATTCGACACAAATCAATATCTAAACCCTTGTATTCTGCATTTGACTCAGCAGCAGTTAATATTTCATAAATCCTTGCAGCTGTTTTCTGAGGGTATCGACCAGCATACCATTTAAACTCTTTCAAATCGTGTCGATGAGCTTGTTTCTTCTTATGTCTTCTAAAAGGTACTGATTGTTTTAGCTGAATGACTTTCTCTAAAAACCTTTTTGCCTTTTCAACGTTCATACCTTTGATTACAGCACAAACTTCTCGAGCATCTTTTGGTTTAATTCTCAAATCTCGTCCAGATGCTTTCGCTGTTCTTTCTGAATCATATTTCTGTTCTGCAAATGAATAACCCCAGTGAGGCATTTTTTCATCTCTCCTATATTTTATTATGATTATTTTAATGGAACATATTTACTTGATCGTGTAGCTCCAATACCAGGTGAACCATGTTGTACATATCTTCGAGTTAAGGAAAACTCTCCCAAATAATGACCAATCATTTCTGGTTTGACTTCCACAACTTCAAACTGCTTACCATTATACACTCCGATTTTTAATCCAACCATTTCAGGGAAAATTATCATATCTCTTATGTGAGTTCTAGTTAGAAGATCTTTTCCTCTTTTCTTTGCTCTATAAGCCCTTCTAAGACGTTCAAGCAATTTCTTTTGTCTTGGTGGTAACCCTCTTTTTAGACTTCGTCGAGCTCTTGCGGGTAATAATTGGATAAACTCATCCATATTCATTTTCTTTAGTTCTTCGAGAGTATATCCACGAAAATGAAATCGTAATCTGTCTAATTCTTTTTGAGTATCCAACTCAGCTCCACTCTCATCTTCTTCAGTAGAATCATCGGTTTCTTCTTCTAATTTCTCTTCTTCTGATTCTTCCGGTTTTTCTTCAATCGGGTTTTCATTCGGAGTCATAATTGCATCAATCTATTTGTTCCATTCGTTAAATTTTGAAAATTTTTTTGATAATATTTACAACGGGTATGCTTTTTAGTTGTTTATTCAATTTTAATTTTATTAAAACGTGAGGAGGAAAAAGCATAAACTTTAAAAGTCTCATTTAAGAAATTGATGTGACTATCAAATGTGTGCCATCAATTCTTCTATTATTGAATTTTATCGATTAGTTAAATAGCTAATTTTGGACTTTTTTAGTTAAGTATAGTATTGATTGGGATTAAAAGCACGATTAATATCATCTTCATCGAAATTTCCTGTCCATTTCTCTATTAACATTACATAATCATCCTTTTTCTTATTTGGATTAATTACAGCATGATAATGATTTATTGGGTTCGAAAAACAAGAACCACTTTTTACATTATAATGAACCTTGTTTCCATTAACTATGATTGGTTTTCCTTTTAGGATTTCCCAATTTTCACTGCGTTCTTTATGTAATTGAATTGATATACCCATTTCAGGTTTGACATAGATTAAATTCTGGTCAGGATATGAAAACTTAATACTATACCATTTAGAAAGGATTTCAGTATATCCGTCAGGAATAGAGTATTTTCTAATGAATTTCTTAGGATCGATTTTTTTTTTTTTTAGATTTTCAAATTTATATGGATCATAAATAACTTCAAGATGAGAAATGTCCATACCATACTTTACATTAATTTCTTCATCACTATTATTAATTATCATGAAATAAGAATTTGGTTTTATGATCAAATCTGTGTGTGTTACATCTTTAGTAATAAACTCATATCCGTTGATAAGAAAAAGACTATCATTATAAAAAGGTTCAATATTAATAATGAGTTCAGCTGAGTCCGTCTTTATTAGTTGAGTTCCTCTTCGTGGTTTTAAATAATGTGAAAGCATTCATAGTTCACCTCTATTCCTTAATTTTTCTAACTTTTTAAAATTTACATTAATTTCTTCTCTATGTGGCATAGAATCTTGAGCGCCTTCCCTTGTGACAGCAATCGAAGCTGCTGCAGAAGCGTATTTAACTGCTTTTACTATGTCTTCTCCTTGATTTATAATACTCGCTAACACACCAATAAAACAATCACCAGCTCCTACAGTATCAATTACCTGCACGTCAAGAGTGGGGATGTGAGTAAAAATATCTGTGTCAGCTTGAAATATAATTGATCCCTTAGAACCTAAGGTGGTGATGATGGTAGTAATTCCCGTTTTCGCAATGTCTCGAGACGCTTGTTTCATCTTTCCATCTAAATCCAAGGTTAAATCACCTAAATTTAATGAAGAATGTAATCCGTATAATTCTCCCTCATTAGGAACTATAATATCAATATTCCTTAAAATATGAGGTGATAGATATTTCAGTGGTGCGGGATTTAAAATTTTGATAGCATCTCCTTGGGAAGCAATATTGAAGATTTCTTCGATAGTATCAGTAGAAATCTCCATTTGGACTACAACTACCTTTGCATTTTTAATAAGCTCTGAATTATTCCTAATTTCATGAGGAAGTAGGTTAGCATTTGCTCCTGGAGCAACACTTATCATATTTTCTCCCTTTTCATCAACCATAATAAAAGCTATTCCACTAGATTCAGATAAATCATGAATCATGTAATCGGTGTTGATTCCTTCCTTTGATAGTTGAGAAATCATTTGTTCCCCATATATATCAGTCCCAACTTTCGCAATAAATACCGTTTTTGAACCAGATCGAATAGATGCTACTGCTTGATTTGCTCCTTTTCCTCCTAAATTTTGTTGAAATTTCCCACCAGTAACTGTTTCTCCAGAAGTAGGAAGCTTCTTTGAGTAGATATTAAGATCGATATTGCTTGATCCAATGACTAATACATAATTACTATTATCTTCGTATTTCATGAGAAATTTATAGAATTACAACTTGTATAATAGGTATTTATGAAACATCACAAATAAAACTCTTTGATTCAATCCGAATGGTTTTAATTTAATAATGTTTTAAAAAAAGTATTAAGTATTTTTGCTTTAAAATAGAAAATTTAAAAAAAATTTCACAAAGGTGTTTATCATAGCGAAGGACAAAATTATAGGAGCAATAGTTATGCTCATAGGAATTTTAATCCTGATTGTTTACACGATGGGAAGTGTAATCGATTTATGGTTCGATACTCTAGGTAATAATCCAGATTGGGATGTTGCTTTCGAATTATTTAATGTTGATTGGCTTAATTGGAAGCTTTTCGTAGTTTTACCATTGTGGATTATTGTCATCTTAATTGCTGTAATCGCAATTTGGATCGGATACAGCATGCTGACAACCCCCGCACCAGTCCCTCTAGAAGAATTAGAAGAGGAATTAGCAGCTGAATCAAATGAATAGAGAATCTATAAAGAATTTCATTTTTTTTCTCCTTTTTTAATTATTAATTACTATGAAGAATGTTTTTAGTTTTAAGACACAAATTTTATCTTCACAGAGAATTTTGGGGATTAATGATAAAAATTTGACTTTTTATACTCAAATGAAGAAATATGTTTGATGATTATTAATAATGTTGAGGCAACTATTCATAGTAAAATCGTGTATGCCGGTCCAGCATTGTCAGGCAAAACTACAACGATGAAATTCCTTTCAGAATATTATAGGGAAAAAGTGATGAATGAATTTTTAAGTATCGAGACGACTTCAGGTAGAACATTGTATTTTGATTATCTACTATTGTTTTTCAAAAATCGCAGATACTCCCTAAAAACTCATGTTTATTCTACAACTGGGCAAGATTTTTACGCTATTACAAGACCAGATACTATTAGAAATCTTGATGGAATTATTTTTATCGTTGATTCCATGAAAGATGCGTTCATGCGTAATGTTAACTCTTGGAGAGAATTAGAACATTACTTAAGAAAGGATTTTCTTTTCATGCCTAAAGTAATTGTTTTTAATAAACAAGATTTATCTCCACAAATAGAAAAGAATAGTTTCTTAGCAGCAATAAGTGCTTCTAAGTATTATAACTTAGAAGTCACGGAATCTGTAGCAACTGAAGGAGAAGGTGTTGTACCTTCTTTTCGAACGATGCTGAAATTAATTTTAGAAAATAATACCTTACTAAATCCTCCAATTCTCAAACAAGAAAATAAAAATATTGCTGTTTGATTCTTTTAATATCCCCATAATTCTTCTAATTCATCTAAGACTTGTGTTTTTGTCCAAATAATCTCAATATTAAAATATTCTTTTACAACCTCGCATAAGTAATACAAGTAACTCTTGTTAACTTTTAGGTTCAATGCATTATAAAGATATTTAATAATTTTTCTTGGAAATACTGGTTTATTTATCCCTATCTTTTTTAAATATTCATAAATATTTTCAGCTAGCAGCAAATCAATTTCTTGTATTTCTAAAGTATCTGTTTCAATGTCAGAAACGATAATATCGATACTTTCATACTTTTTCGGAGTTAGTGCATTATCAATTAAAAATAGGAATGAATGTTCACATATTATGAATTTTGGTATTAAAATACTTGTCAATTCAGAACTCTTATTGATTTTGCTAAGTGGGATTTTGATTTTCCTCTGCTTATTGCAGAAAGGACATTCTACCAATATCTCTTCCCATTCTTCATTTTCAAATCGATTAACTTCTGGAAATAATAAGTTGCAATATTTATTGTATAACCCAAGAAAGTTATACTGATCTCTTTGCGAGGCCATCTTTAAAATAGTTGTATCAGAAGGTTTTTTTTTCAAGGTTAATAGTTTTGGTAACCATCTCATTTTTTTTAGTTCATTCGCTAGATTTTGGAGGATCGGTTGTTTTGATCTTAGAAATTTAAAGATATCTAAATATTCGCTTTTAATATCATCCTCCCTAATAATGTAAGAGAGGAGAACTTGTTCAAAACCACCACGAGAATCCTCAGATTTAATTAAAAAGCTAAAATTAATTGTTTGATATTTGTCATTGGCTAAAATGATACAATTTTCTCTAGAATTAAAATCTAGGAGTTTATTTAATTCGATATGTTGAATTTCATTAAGCTCTTTATTACAATAGAGTATTGAAGGCCCCATTACTTGATCAAAATAAGATATTACTAAAAACCAAGAAATTGATTTCATTTTTTGTCAATAAATGATGGTTAATCAACCATCTATTCAAAATTAGATATTTATTTACCACTTTATTTTTATATCACTTAAATATCTAATCGGCTAAATTTCATATCGAAATTATTTAAATCAATTTGAATAAGAGAGTTATTGGATATTTCTACTGCACTATTTAATATTGGAGTAGTGCATACATTTATACACTCCATTGATTTCTTAATAAATAAGGTGTGATGACGCCCATTGAAATTATCGTTATGATGGGTTATGACATTACATTCTTTAGCATTAAATAAGAAGGCATTTGCTCCAGCACCAATTTCAATGGTTCTAAATATCTCTTCAAGGGAATTCTTGAGATTTATTCCATTCTTCAGTTTATCTGTAATATAACATAGATAACGTCGAGTATCTAACATCGTATCCTTACGTATTTTTTCTAAATTTGCATCATTTAATTTACCAAAAGATTCACTCTTGATAACTCCATTATGAACAATTTGGTAATTTTCACCAATATTTATTGGATGGAGGTTTTTGAAACTTTTATTCCAAGGATGTGCCTTACGAGCATGGACCAGGAGAAAGCGAGTTTTTATTTGACTCAACCCCTTCCAATCTGCTTGATAAATCGGCGTAATATCTCTTTTAATTATTAATCTTCCATCATCTTGCGAAATATAAGCAAATCCCCATCCAAGATTATGATGTCCAAATAAGTTATACTTCCTCAAGTATTGCCTATGACAAGTAGATACGAATTTTTTTAGAAAGTGTAAATTAATGTTGAACGGTTGTTTAGCACACTGAAAGAACATTCGGCACATTTTTCTTCCTCAACTAAGGTAATTAAATGAAATAATTAAGAGTCATCAATAAAATACGCGTTTATTGATCCATCATCATGACAGGACACGAATATATTCGAAAGGAAATCAATTTTTATATCATTAACACATGAAAATGTACTAAGTTTAGTCAAGATTTTACCTTCACAGCAATCTAGTATGAGAATCTCTCCTTTTGTTGTACCAGTAATGATGAGATTCATTGAATCAGATAAGAATGGTGTCATAACTTCGATATTGGTATTGCTTAATTCCCATTTAACATTCAAATTCGTATCAAGACATGTAAGCTTTGAAGAAAACTGTTGTTGATTAATAGGGATGGAGTCATCAAGAAAATCGAACGAATATGTTGAAATTAGTAAAGAATTATCATTCAAATACTTAAATGGTTTCAATTTCCATACAACATCATTAAATTTTAAAGTATCGATTTCACGTTTTAAATTTCTATCAAGTATGTGTATGTTTTTATCATCTCCACCACACACTATCACTTGTTTATCTGAGAGATTGAATGATGTTAGAGCTCTCATCTTATTTGTAAATTTCATAAAGCTGAGAAGATTTCCGTCAGAATAATTAAAGGAACGGATTGTTCCATCATTGCCAACCGCAACTATAACATTGTCATCTTGATTATCATCATCTTTAATAAAAATAGCATCACTAACCCCTTCCTCAAATAATTGACCCCAAATCAATGATCCATCAAGAATAGATAATATTCTCAAACTTTTATCTAATGAATAAGCAATAATTTCCTTTAATCCATCTCCATTAATGTCATCTAATAATACGCCACTGATTGAAGCTCCAAATTGATGAGCCCATAATGGAAATAAAGTTAATGAGGGATTAATGTTAAAAATTCGTAATAATCCATCTAATCCACCCATGATTAATTTTTTTCTATCATTTTCATTCATATCATCAATTATTAGATTCCAAATAGGAGTATTTTCAGTTATTTCGTCTTCAAACAATAATCTACCATCTAAAGAGAATATGTACATTTTGCCTGATTTGCTAAAAACTATTATTTCTTGCTTATTATTATTGGTTAAATCTCCCAATTTTAATCCTAAAAGTTGGTCATTACATTTATAATCCCAAATCTTTTGAATTCGCAAATTGTATCAATATGATTTAAGTAAGTTTTTTAATAAAAAATAATAATTAAAAAGAAAACAATTTATTTACTTTTAAAACCTAACTATAATTTAAAAATATGTAATGATAACTATGTCATCAGAAAGAAATGTAGATATGTTTTCAGGGTTGGTGTTAATTCTTAGCATCATCGCATTAGTAATGTTAATCATAGGACCTTTTGCGGGAACCTGGCAAGGTGGAAATATTTACTGGTATTCTTGCCTAGACTGTGAAAATAGTACGATAGGTGATTACACTTCACAGATTTTTATTTTGATTCTATTAATATTTCAAATAATAATCGCTGTGAATGAGTTGCTACCTAAAAAATTGATTTCAAGAGATATGACCCTATTCGGATTGTTAATCGCAATCATGATATTTGGCTTTTCATTAATTGGACTCATATCCTTTGGCGTATATTATGATTATGCTGAATGGTGGGTTGATATAGGCTTCTACGGACCAGTCGTCGCGGGAGTTATAAATACAATCTTGCTCTATTTAAAGCACAAAAACAAATAAGTCCCTTTTTTTCTTTTCATTTTTTACTTAAAAGATATTATCAGTTCTTAGTGAGCAAAAAATCTATAAATTCATTTCAAAATAAGAAAGAAATTTAAATTTTTTACATAACTCTCATTTACAAAGATAATTATTTTATCGATTATCTAAAAATATATTAACGTAAAAATATACGTAAAAGGAGAAAAATTATGTCATTTGGAATAAAATTGGATAAAGACGCTTGTAGCGGGTGCGGTACTTGTTATGAGGTTTGTCCAAGTGAATGTTTTGGCGAACCAGTAGACGGAAAAGTAAATGTACTTGAAGAAAACAGAGAAGACTGTGTTGGTTGCAGAGCTTGCGAAACACAATGCCCTGAAGAAGCCATCGAAATTACTGAAGACTAAATACCAATAATTCTTAATTTCTCTTTAACTTGAATTTTCTTTTTTTTTATTTTTATACCTCCATTACGACTTACTAATTTAAGAGAATCGCAAATTTATATAATTTAGATAATTTTCGTGAAACCCATCTTTCACGAATATTCGTATATTATCAGATATTTCTTGGAGATATATTCCAATAATACATTAGAATGATCAGATAATGAAGCCTAAAATTTACCAAAGAAGTATTTTGCCACAGTTCTTGCAAATTCCCTCATTAATTTGGATATTCAGGCAATTTTCATGATAATAGGTACCGCAAGCTTGACATTTATATATTTTTCCGGTATAATCCGCAAAATCATAGTTACAATA
>JAGXNQ010000004.1:0-427 GCA_019894955.1 Promethearchaeota archaeon
CTTTCATATCTTGTCAGAAAAATTGAACCGATCTTAACATATTTTTTGACTTCTCTATATTTATTTCTTAATTCGCGAGATTCTATAAAAGATGACATGATGCACATAAAAAGAAGTAATTAGTTGAGTAAATATTCTATAGAATAAAACTTTTTGGATTATGATTTAGATAAGAGGAAATCATAATATTTAAAAAATGGTGCGCAGAGAGGGATTTGAACCCCCGACCTTCGTTTATACTGAATTATTTATTCAATATATACACGGTGTGAGCGTTTAACGTTTTTATTTGATAAATAAAAAAGTCGTTATACCAGTCTAAACCATCCGCGCACTTTTATTTGTTTTAATAATGTGATTATATTATTTATTAAAAAGTTATTAATCGAATTTAAGAGATTCTCTAGACTCACTAATTATATTAAAT
>JAGXNQ010000004.1:437-11868 GCA_019894955.1 Promethearchaeota archaeon
AAATAAATCAATTTAGAAACTGCTTGGAATAATCAACCTTAATCATTTTTTCATCAAACTGCAATTTTCAATGAGTGTAAAGGTTTATATATTCTATTCGCTATTTTTAACAATAATGACAAAAAAATTTAGGTTATCCAATAAATGAAATCCAATATTAAGATAGTATTATTTACACTAGTCATCCTATTCTTATTCTCTAGCATGTGTAAGGCATTTAGCAACGAAGAAATAAATCTTGTCGAATTTAATGAGGAACCTCCGAATCAAATAGAAGAATTAGGATCATGGAATCTCATTGGAACCACCATTTCGGTTGATAATAACTGGACAGCTGTAGAAGCTGCCCATGATTGGTGTACTGGGGAGGGTACTGAAAGTGAGCCCTATCTCATTGAAAACGTTACCATTGATGCTCAAGGTAGTGGAAGTTGCATAAAGATTCAAAACAGCAATGATTATTTTATAATTCAGAATTGTTCATTATATCATTCTGGTTCTATTCCTAATGCGGGTATTACCTTATATAAAGTCACTAACGGTAAAATAATTAACAATTATTGTTACAGCAATTATAATGGAATATGCATGGAATATAGTAGTTATAACACGGTTTCGGGAAATAACGCAAGTCACAACGCTCGTGGTGGTTTAGATTTAACTGATTGTGATAACAACACGATTTCGGGAAATATCGCTAATTCTAATTATTGGGGAATAGCCTTATCTCAAAGTGATAACAACAAAGTATCGGATAATACCGCCAGTTACAACTACTTTGAGGGAATATCCTTATGGAGTAGCAGTGATAACAACATCGTTTCGGGAAATGTCGTTAGTTACAACAGTATGGGAATAAAATTAAAATTTAATGATAACAACACGGTTTCGGGAAATACATTCAGTAACAACGTTAACGGAATATACATGTGGAATATTAATAACACCATGGTTTCGGAAAATACCGCCAGTTACAACGATCTTGAAGGAATACAATTATATTATAGTTATAACAACACAATCTTTTTAAATTATTTTACTAATAACGGGCAAAATGCTTTTGATAAAGGAACTAATAACATGTGGGATAATGGATCTATCGGTAATTACTGGAATGATTATGAGGGTGTTGATGCAAACAATGACGGTATAGGGGATACACCTTATTTAATACCAGGTTTAGCTGGAAGTCAAGATAATTTTCCAATATGGAATATTCAACCTTCAATTCCCTTTGGAAATTACTTTCTCTTATTTACCCTCATTGCAATACTTTCACTTACAATCCTTGAAAAACAAAAGAAAAAATGTCATCTTCGATGAGTTAAGACAAAAAGACGAAAAAGGGGCGTAAACCTTCTTCAAATTTATTTTTTTGAATTGAAGATGGATACACTTAAAGATCTAGAGATTCAATTAAATGGAATATAATTTATTAAAAAGGTATTAATCGAATTTAAGAGATTCTCTAGACTCACTAATTATATTAAATCTACAAAATAAATCAATTTAGAAACTGCTTGGTATAATCATTATTGGTGATAATTTTATCTGATATGTATCTATCTCATCCGCTTTTGAAAGAAAATACAGTCCTTAGACGAGTTTATCAAGAAGACATCTTTATAAATTGCTTAAATAAAAATAGTCTCGTTGTGATTCCAACAGGATTAGGAAAGACAATAGTAGCTCTCATGTTAGCAGTGCATCGCCTTTCTGAAATTCCAAATTCCAAGATTATTTTTTTAGCACCAACTAAACCTTTAGTGGAGCAACATTTTAATTCTTTCATGGAATTAACGAATATTGATTCTGAAATGTTACAATCCATCACAGGTTCTACCCCTCCTGAAAAAAGAAAAGAGTTGTGGAATGATATTAAAGTTGCTTTTATGACACCGCAAGTTTTACAAAATGACATAATTTCTAACCTATATTCAATTCAAGAAGTCGTGTTAATCATTTTTGATGAATGCCATCGTGCAGTTGGTGATTACGCCTATTGCTTTATTGCTAAGAAATATATTGAATTATCGGAATCACCTCAGATTTTAGGTTTAACTGCGAGTCCAGGATCAACTGAATTTAAAATAAATGAAATTAAGTCAAACCTTTTCATTGACCATATTGAGATTCGCACTGATTCAGATAGAGATGTGAAACCTTACATTCATAAAGTAGTTAAAGAATGGATTAAAATTCCTTTACCGCCCGAATATTTAGAAATCAAGAAACTTATAATTGGAAAGTTGAAAGCTGTTTACAAGATTCTTAAAAATTTGGATCTATTGAACTCTTCTGATATAAACAAGGTTACTCGCAAAGACCTATTAAAATTAGACAAATCAATTAACAAGAGAATTTCTTCAGCGAGAGATGATGAGGCCAAATATGAGATGTTTATGGCAAAAAAATATAATGCTAATGCCATTCGATTATCGCATATCGATGAATTAATAGAAACCCAAGGAGTTAATGCTCTTAAAGATTATATAGATAAGAATATAACAAAAATAAAATCAAGAACTGCAAATAAATCATTAATCGAATTATTTTCGGATCTTGATTTTAAAAGAATTATAGAATTAGTGAAAGTTGCTCAAGAAAAAGGAATAGTGCATCCAAAATTAAAAAAATTAAAAGAAATCTTACAGGAGCAAATAACTGAAAATCAAGAATCGAGAATTTTAGTGTTTTGCCATTATCGCGATTCAGTAAAAAATATAGTACGATATCTCAATAACTATCCTAAGATAAAAGCGCATAAATTTGTAGGTCAACGTTCAAGCAATACAGATAAAGGTTTAAAGCAAAAAGAACAGATAAAGCTTTTACAAGATTTTAAAGAAGGTACTTATAACACATTAATTGGGACAAGCGTAGCTGAAGAAGGTCTGGATATAGCAGAATGTGATATGGTAGTATTTTATGACGTAGTTCCTAGTGCAGTTAGGTCTATTCAACGAAGGGGTCGAACAGGGAGGAATAAAGAAGGGAAAGTTATTATTCTAATAGCTGAAGGAACAAGAGATGAGGGATATTACTGGGCAGAAAAACGGAAGGAAGAGAGCATGAATAGAAATTTAAAAAAACTTAAAGATCCTGATTCTCTTCCCAAAGAACAAGCAAGTTTAACTCAATATATAAACACTCCGGGATCTAATTCAATTAAAAACAATGATATCAATTTAAAAGACAGATTTCAAGAAAATAATGATAAATTAATCATAATTTGCGATAATAGGGAAACTAAATCCCCCGTAGTGAGAAAACTGTCTTTAATGGATGTTGAAATTAAATTAGAACAGTTAACTGTAGCAGATTATATCATCTCTGAAACTTCAGGGATTGAGAGGAAAGCAGCTCAGGATTTTACAGATTCAATTAAGGATGGGAGATTGTTTAAAGAATTGTTTGAACTAAAGAAGTTCTTTAAAAAACCCATATTAATTCTCGAAGGGGACATTTATTCAAGCAGCATCAAAGAAAGTGCATTATATGGTGCTATCTCATCAATTATTCTAAATTTAGGAATAAACGTTTATCGAACAGCTGATACTAATGAAACCTCCTTGTTTATCTTTCATCTAGCGAAAAAAGCTCAAGAAACCTCAAAAGGTGATTTTAAAATTAGATTCGAAAAAAAACCAGTGGAAGATTCTGAATTATTAGAATTCATTATTGCCGGAGTTCCGGGGATAAACGCTTTACGAGCTAAAAATCTTCTAAGGGAATTTAAATCACTTCAAGGGATCTTTAATGCCGAAAAAGATGAACTAGTAAAGACGGAAAAAATTGGAAGGAAAATTGCAGACGAGATTTTTAGAATAAGTAGATATGAATATGATAATGAATATTAGGAAATACCTTACTTTTAAATAGTTTTTACCAACAGAAGATTGATAAAAATATTTAACAATAGCAAATTACATAATAATGTAACTAGAATTCTAAAACGAAATAAATTTATAGCTGGTGAAGTTAAAATTATAAAATTTAAAGTAGTAGTTGCTGGGGCTAAAGATGTGGGGAAGACCTCCCTCATAAGGCGTTATGCTACTGGGAAATTCGATAAATCAACGCTATCTACAATTGGGGTGGATTTTGAAACAAAAAAAGTTGTTGTAGATGGAACAGAAATTTTACTAAATATATGGGATTTTGCAGGAGAAAAGAAGTTTAGAGAATTAATTCCGTCCTATGTATCAGGTGCATCAGGAGCTTTAATTTTATATGATCTTACTAACCGAGAATCCTTAGAAGACCTCTATGACTGGATTAAAGTACTCGCTTCAATTCCCAATAGCCCAAAAACAAAGATACTAATTGAAGCCAAGATTGATTTGGAAGATCAGAGAGAAATTAAAAGAGAAGACGCTAAAAAATTCTTTGAAAAGCATAATTTTCAAGGGGAAATTATTGGAGTATCTTCTAAAACAGGCGAAAACGTTGAGTCCGTATTTGAGATGCTTGGTCGTGAAATTTTAAAAAGCTCATTGAAAAAATGTGTTAATTGTGGAAAATTTTATCCTCTTGAATTAAAATACTGTCAATTTTGTGGACAAAAAACACTTTAAACACGAATTTACACAAAAACAAGCTATTCCTTTATTTACAATCTTTCTTAAGAGGGTGTTTTTGATTGATAAATTTAATAATATCACAACAATTTTAGTAAACTAAAAATCAGATATTTATTGCGTTGATAAAATATGATTTATCGTATAGAAGATGATATTGATGAAATTAATAATCGTCTTGAAAAGGAAAGCATTTCATTTAAAGATAAAATAATATTGGTAAGTGGTGGTGCTGGTTTTTTAGGCTCTTGGGTTTGTGATGTATTAATCAAACAAGGAGCAAAATGTTTATGCTTAGATAATTTGAGTTCTGGTTCTTTTAGTAATATTAAGCATCTTATGGATAAAGAAAATTTCCGATTTATTAATCATGATATATCTAAACCAATATATTTTGGTTTTAGTAATTATCCTAATAGTGTTTGTGTAGGAGATATTAAAAAAATTGATATAGTTATGCACATGGCTAGCCGTGCTTCACCATTTGAATTTAAGGAACATCCAATTTCTATTTTAAAAAGCAACACGTTAGGAACAATGAATGCATTAGGTATTGCTAAAGCACACAATGCATTATTTTTTTATACAAGTACATCTGAAACATATGGAAATCCTCCTGATGAAGAGATTCCAACTTCTGAGGATTATTTTGGGAATGTAAACCCAGTAGGTCCCAGAAGTTGTTATGACGAATCGAAACGTGCTGGAGAAGCTTTTGTTAAAGCTTATGAATTACAACATAAAATCCGAACAAAAATTGTAAGGATTTTTAATACTTCAGGACCTCGCATACGCCACGGTCCAGAATTTGGAAGAGTGGTCCCTAATTTTATTCACCAAGCTCTTAATGATGAGGATATAACAGTTTTTGGTGAAGGATCCCAAACGAGATCTTTCATATATGTAGTTGATGAGATTGAAGGAATTTTGAAATTTGTTAATTGCGAAGAAGCAATTGGGGAAGTTATTAATTTAGGAAATGTTAAAGAGTTTACAATACTGGAATTAGCAAGTTTGATAAAAGAATTAACTGATTCTAAATCAAATATTATCTTTAAATCCCTACCGGTTGACGATCCTTCGCGTCGAAGTGCTGATATTAGTAAAGCAAAAAAAATATTGAATTGGGAACCTACAACATCATTAAAGGAAGCATTAGAAAAAACAATTTCATGGTTCAAAGAGAATGTTTAATACAACTAAACCGACTCTGGAGCTAATTGGGGCATTATAATCGAGTTTTGGGAAATTGATTAAGACTCAAATCAAGATTTTTTCAATATCCCCTGGTTAAATTTAAAAATAATAGTTGAACTCTAATTATGGCTCCCAATAATTTGAATATCATTAACTTGTAGATAAGGAGCTTGATATGAACCGTAGGTTTTATATTCAGAAGATACATGCTCGATTTTCTTGAATAATTCCAATAGATTTATCCCAATCATTGTTTCATTTAAAGCAGGTCCAATTTCACCATTCTCAATAATATTTCCATGAAGAATAAGCCCTGAAAAATCGCCAGTTGATAAATTAGGTCTATCTCCCGTGTAATCAAGTAATATTCCTTCTTTTATATCTTCAATAAGTTCATTCTTACCTATTTTACCTGGCGATAAAATGAAGTTTGAAATTCCTATTGAAGGAGTAGATGAATATGATTGCCTTGAGGCATTTCCCGTACTTTCCACTCCTTCTTTCCCAGCGGTGTAGCTATTATGTAATAATCCTTGATTTAAAAAAACGCCATTATCAATAATTTTTGTATTTTGGCAAGGAACTCCTTCAGCATCAAAATTAGCGGATCCAACGGCTCCATTTATTAAACCATTATCTTCAATAGTAATAAGATCAGACCCGATTTTTTCATTTCTTTTATCTACGAGGAAAGTTCGTTTGTATTGGAATGCTTCAGCATTAATAGCAGAAGCAATAGGTTTTAATATTAAACTAATTACTCCTCTTGGAGTTAAAATAATCGGAGATCTCATTGATTTTATCTTAATACGATTCAAATTCTGTTTAGCTTTATTTAAAGCGGTATTTATAACTAGTGTGGGGTTGATATTTTTTAGGAAACGTTCAGATTGGTATTCAAATCCATTTGATGTGCGATCCTTTAGTTTGTCTTTTACAATTATATGAGAGGAAACTGAACAAATTGTTTCCTCGCCTTCAACTTTCACACCATTAGTGTTAAGAATAATATTTTTAGATGTACTTGCAGCAAAATTTGCAGATTGAGATATAGCCATTTCATCTTCATCACATATTCTTATTAGTTCTGTTACATAATCAATAGAGTCATCAATTGTTAATGATTGAACATTCTCATCATACAAATCTTTTACCTTTGGATATGAATCGATAGGTTGGGGAATATCGATAAATTCTGAATCTTTTGTTCCTGAACGCATCATTTTAATAGAATTTTCAACCATTAGGTCTATGGATTGATTATTCAATCGATTTGTAAAGGAGAAACCAAGAGAACCATTTCGCCCTATTGCTCTAATTGAGACTCCCTCATCGCTTCCTTTTTCAATATTTTTTATGGAATTCTCTTCTATTTCGATATTAAGATATTCGCTTACACCAAAAAACAATTCTGCACACTTTAAAGTAGACTCAAATTTATTAAGATTATTGAATCCATGAGTTGCTAACTGATAGATATCTACATCATTTTCCATCTAATTCAATCCCCCTACAGTTAAATTATCAATTCGAATATATGGTCCTCCATCACAAACCCTTATTCCTTGACCACCCTTACCACAAATTCCATCTGAATAATTAAAAGTGTTTTCATTACCTATAGCAGAAATTTTATTAAGTACATCTAGTGTCATTCCTCCGAAGGATACATCTCTCAAATTTTCTTTCTTTTCTCCATTTTCTATGTTTGTTGAGATTCTACATTTAAACTGGAAATTACCCGTAGTGGGATCTGTATAACCGTATTGGAAATCTTCACACAGTATTCCATTTTTCGTATCCGCAATCATCTCCTCTAAATCCCAATCTTTTGGTTCTAAGTATGTAAAACCCATTCTGACTTGGGGTTTTGAACTGTTTGAATTTGCTCTTCCGTGTCCATTAGGGGCGACATTCATTCGAGAAGCCGTCTCTAAAGAATGTATAAAACTTTGGAGAATTCCATTCTTAATAATAATGGTTTTTTGTGCTGGAGTACCTTCTTCATCAATAAAATAACTTCCAAATAATTCATATGGTAAATTAAATTTTTCACCTTGTCCAAAGCGTGGATCATCAACAACAGAGACATCTTCTATTGCAATTTTTTCCCCAATTTTCTCAGTAAGTATGCTTTCCTTATTTAATACTAAATCAGCTTCACAAGCATGACCCAGTGCTTCATGAATAAATACGCCTGTCAATTTAGAATCTAATATGACACTAAAACTACCTCCTATGGGGGATTTAGCATTAAGTAAATTAATTGCTTGTTCAGAGGATTTTTTACTTAAAGAAAGGGCTTTTTCGGTGTTCATGACTTCAAATCCTCCTACACCTCCTACTGAATTAGTTCCGTTTTGAATGATTCCTTTATTTTGAGCATATACTGAGGAAAATAAGCGAAGAATTTCTAATTCTTGTTTAACTTTTGATCCAAAAGTGTCTAAAAATAACAAATCTACTTGACTATCCAGGTAAATAGTTCTCGTATTTTTTATCAACTTTGAATAATTGGAAGCAATGGACTCGTGCTCTTTTACCATTTCTATTTTTTCGCTTAAATCTACATCTTCCAAATTTCTTTTACTATTTACCTTAAAATTTTGGGTTAAAGCATTCCTTTCCTTGATAGGATATTTGAATTTGCATAAAGAAGAAGAGAATTTTGCCATTTTAATAGTTTTAACGAATTCATCTAAAAGATGTTTTTTAGATAGTTTTTTTAATACATTAAAACCCCATCCCCCATCTATAAATGTTCTTATACTACATCCAGTTAACAAATATGAAGTTATCTCCTTACTCTTCTCATCTGAAAATTCAATTGTATTTCCATTACTCACACCTGCACGTATATCCCAATAATCAACTTTATTTTTAGCCTTATCGTGTAATTGATTAAGTAAATCGTCAGTGAAGATATTTAATTCGTCATTTTCTGCCATTTTTATTAACTTGCATTAGAAAATAGTTAATTATTCAAAATAATAACTATAATTATACTTAAAAAAGATTGAAGAAATATAGATTTTTTGTTTTTTACTCAATTTTGCTCTTAGAACTATTTTCATTGAGTATGAAATAAGTTGAAAATGATTCCATTTCTCTTTTTCCTTTTAATTGTTTAACTATCAAGATTGCTTCTTTAATGGAGCAAATTCGTGAAGTTTTTGTTGCATTTTTGAATTGAAAAGTCCGATTACATCTCACACATTTTTTAGTTTTTATAATCTTATTGGTATAATACCATTCGCCACAATGATAACATCGAAAAAAGAAATACTTCTGAGTAATATACATAGATAATTATTCTTTTTAGTCTTTGAACTAAAAGTAAGACCAGTTTTATTAATTTCTAATTTTTAATTTATAAATCCAAAATATTTAGTTTATATATCTATACATAATATATTTTGATATTAATAATAAGAAATCGACATTATTTTACTTCATAGTACATATATTTTTTATAGTATAATTAAAAAAGTGATTTTTATGATACGTGAATATGAAGAAAAAGACCTGCAAAAAAAGAGTATTGATGAGTTAACTCACTTATTCATGGATATTATTAACAAGCAAAATTTAGTGTTAATTGAAGGGATTGAGGATCTTATTAATGAAAATCATGAACAATTCGAAAAAAAATTGAATTACGTGATTGAAACTACAACTGAAGTTCAAGTAAAGAAAGTATTTGAATCTAAGATATTTAAATCAAAATTAATGTTTTCAAAATCGGATCGTCTCAAATTATTTAATAAAATCAATGATATAAAAAATATAGGGGAATTCATGGCTAACAGAATGCTGGTATATCGTATAATCTTTCCGGATAAAGAATTCAAATTACATGTATCGAGTATTCTCGCATCCTTAAAGCTCATTTCAAATAATTTAGCAATTGCTGTAAATTTTATAGGAACAGATTTGTATAAGGCTCATGAAATTTGTGAGGAAATTAAAGAAGGAAGACGAAAAATGCGCAAACTTGAATTTCAATTGATTCAAAGATTATATCATTATGATATGGATTATCTATCAAGAACTTTTCTTTATCTTAAAGATATGGTTGAAGACATAATGATGTTAGCTGATCACATTAAAAATTTTGCAGAATATATTCAATTCCTTACCATTAAATATTTATTATTCAAGTAATTATATTCTTGGGGATAAACATGACAGATGGGGTAGATCAGATTATAATTATTGTTTTAATCATTCTTGCTATTGCATTAGCATTTTCTATAGGTGCGAATGATGAGACATTATCTGCCTTAGTTGGTACGGGAGCATTAAAATTTAAAATAGCTTTAATTATTGGTGGTGCGGCGATTGGAGGGGGAATGATCCTGACTAGTGGGGGATTTGTAGCAAAAACAGTGGGATCTGATATTTTAGGACAAGGTCTTGTTTATACTACTAGCATGTTATTAACAGTATTAATTAGTAGCATTTTGTGGTTGATTGTAGGTAGTTTCGCAGGAATCCCACTTAGTAGCACGCACGCTTTAATAGGCAGTGTCGTTGGAGTAATTATTACTTATGCGATCTTTCAAGGAGGAGTGGACCCTCAAACAGCTTTTAATTGGGATAAATTAGGTAATGTTATACTTAGTTGGTTCATATCTCCGATACTTGGTCTGTTAATTACATATATACTTTTCAAAATTTTAGCAAAATCATATCTTACACGATTAAAGGGTCTTAATCAAATCGAAAGATCAGAAAATTATTTCAAGTGGATTCTTGTGCTTGCTGTAGTATTCGCAGAAATATGGGTAGGAGCAAATTCAGGTGAAGCTTTGGGAATTCTATATGGCTTGTTAGATAATGGTTCGATAGAACTCGAGCAATATTATTTATTCGCCATATTTTGCGGGATATTTGCGTTTTTAGGAATTTATATTGCTGCTCGCTACGTGATTAAAAATTTAGCGTCTCAAATGACTGATTCCCGTCCAAGTGAAGGATTGATCATCCAAATAAGTTCCGCAATCATACTCATGATTGCAACTTTATTGAGCGTTCCAATATCTCATAGTCATGTGATTGTATTTTGTATCATAGGCATAAATCTTGCTCAAAAGAAAGAAATAGATACCAAGTCACTTGGTAGAATGGCTATATACTGGGTTCTTACATTTCCAATCGCAGCAGTCTTGGCAGGGTTATTATATTTTGGATTAATGTCAATAGGTTTCATTTAGAAAAAATTTCAATTCAAAAGCTATAAAAGAAATGGTTATAAAAATAAAATAGAAAGGAAGTGAAAAATAATGGGTTCATTAATTGAATTTTTGAAACGAGAAACAACCATAAATGCATTAGAAAAGTCGATAGAACACGCTCAAAAAGTTCAAGAGTGTGTCAAGGAATTAAATCAAGGTTTAAAATTATTATTGAAAGAAAAAGAAGAGGAAAAATCTCACAAAATTCTTCTAAACGTAGATAACCTAGAAAGAGAAGCTGATATTTTAAGAAGAAAGATACAACAAGATGTTTCGCGTGGAGAATTAAATCCTAGTATCAGACAAAATCTTTCCCATTTAATTAAAAGAATGGATGATGTCGCAAATTGTTGTACAGGAGTTGCTCGTAGGATAGTTACTATTCCTTTTACATTTTGGGAACAAAGTAGTGACGAC
>JAGXNQ010000004.1:11965-48138 GCA_019894955.1 Promethearchaeota archaeon
ATACAATAAATATCATCTTAGAAATAATGGATATCACAGTTGAGTGTTCAGTATTTTTAGATAAGATCTTGATTGACCTTCTTAAAGATAGAGAGAATGTCAAAGAATATTCAAGCCAAATTAATCAAAAAGAACACACAGTTGATCTTCTCAACATTAAACTTCGAAAAAGTCTTCAAGACACAGATTACAAAGTGAATTTTTTCACAATCTTTACGGTAGGAAACGTATTTGATATATTAGAAGCTATATCAGATTCTATTGAAGGCGTCGCTGACTACATAATGGTATTATTGACCAGTGGTCTCTAAAATTCATTTAATTTTGTAAATTTTATTTGACTGATAGAATTTAATCAAGTTATTTATCATATCAGCAAAAAAATAATAATGTATTGGAGATTAGTTTAATTATTGAAATAATTTAATTTTAATTTGAAATTATGGTTCATAAATTTGTACATCCAATTGAAAATCGATACAGAACCGAAATAGCTTCAATTTTTACAGAAGAAACTAAATTAGAAAATTGGTTAAAGGTCGAAGCTGTTTTAGCAACAGTTAATGCCCAGTTGAATAACATTCCTACAAAAGCAGCTGAAGAAATCAATAAAAAAGCAAATTTAAACTACGTTAAGCTCGATAGAGTTAAAGAAATTGATGATCAAATACATCACGATTTAATGGCTATGGTTAAAGCTTTAGCAGAAAAATGTGAAGGAGATGCAGGAAAATATATCCATTTAGGAGCAACCAGTTATGATATTGAGGATACAGCTACAGCTTTACAACTTCGAGAGGCTTTGAATTACATTAAAAAATCATTAACCGAATTACTGATTGTACTTTTTAGATTAATTGAAGAAAAAAAATCCTTAATATGTATTGGAAGGACTCATGGACAACATGCAATTCCTACCACTTATGGGATGAGATTTGGAGTTTGGGCTTATGAAATAAGCAGACATCTTGATAGATTAGAACAAATCCTAGAGCGAATATCTTATGGAAAAATGTCTGGAGCTGTTGGGACAATGGCAAGTTTTGGAGAAAAAGGTATTAAAATTCAAACACAAGTAATGAAACTTCTTAACTTGAATTCTGTTTTAATCGCAAATCAAATAATACAAAGAGATCGCCATGCTGAAGTAATCATATTAACATCTTTAATTGGGCAATCTATAGCAAAAATAGCCCGAGAATTTCGCATCCTTCAAAGAAATGAAGTTGCTGAAATGTTTGAACCATTCAAAAAAAGTCAAGTAGGTAGTTCAACGATGCCTCATAAAAGAAATCCTCATAAATCAGAAAGGATCTGTAGTTTAGCGAGGATATTAAAATCTAACGTTATTCCTGCATTAGATAACATTATTTTAGAGGATGAAAGGGATCTTACGAATTCAGCCAATGAACGAATAATTTTTGCAGAAAATTTTATTCTTTTAGACTATATCATACAACAGATGACTTCTATTCTTCAAGGAGTCGAATTTGACGAAATTCAAATTGAGAAAAACTTAAATCTTACTAAAGGGGCTTGTTTAAGCGAAAAAATTATGATAGAATTAGTTAATCGAGGAATTGGGAGACAAGAAGGTCATGAAATACTAAGACAAGCCGTACAAAAAGCAATTAATGAAAATCGATTCATAGAAGAAATATTAAATGAAAATTCTAAAATAAAGGAAAAATTCTCTGAAAAAGAATTAAAAGATTTATTGGATCCACATCAATATATCGGGTTAGCACAAGCTCAGGTTGAACAATTATTAGACACACTAAGAAAAAAATATGATATATGAAAATGTCGGATGAAAAAGATATTTATTCTCAATTAGGTGTTTCTTCCAAAAAAGAAGATGTCCATAAAGCTTTAGAAAACATCAATAAGGGATTATTTCCAGGAGCTTTTTGTAAGATCGTGGAAGATGTAAGAATGAAGGACGACTTTTGTTCAATTTTTCATTCTGATGGGGCGGGAACTAAAAGTAGTTTAGCATACATGTATTATAGAGAGACCAATGATATTTCTGTATTTAGAGGTATTGTAAGAGATGCAATGGTTATGAATATTGATGACATGTTATGCGTGGGGGCAACTGGGGATTATTTTTTATCGAATAATATTGGTAGAAATAGTCATTATATTTCAGGAGAAATTATTGCTGAAATTATAAATGAATATCAGTCCTACAGTAGTAAATTGACGGAACTCGGCTTAAAAGTGACTCTGTGTGGTGGTGAAACTGCTGATGTGGGGGACATTGTAAAGACTTTATTAGTTGACGCATCAATGTTTACAACAATGGAGCGAAAAGATGTTATAGATGCATCGAATATTCAAGCTGGTGACGTAATATTAGGATTAGCTAGTGATGGAAAAGCCACATATGAAGATGAGTATAACAGTGGTATAGGAAGTAATGGATTAACCCTTGCTCGTCATGGTGTACTTTGTCATGACTACTACGAGAAATATCCCGAATGTATTGATAGAAAGACTAATGAGGAATTACTTTTTTTTGGTTTGTATTTATTGACTGATAAGCTTCCAGGATTAGAATTAAATATTGGCAAATCTCTTCTATCTCCAACTAGAACTTATGCTCCAGTATTAATTGAAATTTTACGTGATTTAAGGCAAGATATTCATGGGATCATTCAAAATACAGGGGGAGGGCAAACTAAGGTTTTGAATTTTGGTAAAGGATTAAAATTTATAAAAAATAACTTATTTAAACCACCTAAAATATTCGAAATTATTCAAAATTCCTCTGAAACACCATGGAGAGAAATGTACCAAGTTTTTAACATGGGGAGTCGTTTAGAAATCTACTGTAGTGAATCCAATGCAAAAAAGATCATTGAGATCTGTAGAAAGTTTTCAATTGGATCAAAAATCGTTGGATTTTGTGAAGAGTTACCAAAAACACAAAATAATATTGTTGAAATTAAATCAGAATTTGGTTCTTTTGAATATACTTAACAGCAACTAGATAGATTAAATATTGATGATAAAGAAAGGTTTAAAATTCATATTTTAAACGATAAAATTTATACCATTAATTATATTATAATTTCTAAATTAATTTAGTTAGGTAGTTCTTATATGACAAGAAAACGAAGTTCAAGTTCAAGGAAAAAAATGATTATTCAAAGATTCTATTTTTTACTTGAGACTATCCTCATTTTTCTGGGTATCTTCCTTACCTCAATCATATTAATTCCATTATCATTTCTTGAAAGTTATGGAGTAATTTATGGCATTTCATTTTATCTAGTAAGGGCCATGACAGTAATTGTAGCTGTGACTTTGTTCATGTATGTTTCTAACTTTGCCTTATATGGGAAGAGAGGAGAGCTTATTTTAGAAAGAGATATTAGCCCACCTAGAAATTTTCTCGGTTTATTTGGGATAAAAAGATCAAATTTTAAGTTTCAATTATTATATGGGATTTTGATTTTATTTTTGGTATTTATTCCAATTGATTTCTTAACTTATTTTTTTGCACCACAGATGCTCGTATATTCCGCTGAGGTCTTAACCTTTAACATTTCAAATTCCTATTTTTCGGAACCATATCTCATATTTTTAGGTTCAGTAATAATCATACAATTTTCAGTTGCTTTTTATGAGGAATCACTAACTAGGGGATTTTTAGCAAATAGGGGGAGTGATTATATTCCCAAAATGTCTGCAGTTATAATGTCTTCCTTCTATTTTGGTATGGGGCATTTTGCTTATATATTTAGTCCTGCGAGCCCCCAAATTCCCACGATTTTTCCTTTTATATGGTTGATTGAAGCATTTTTCATAGGGATCGTCCTATCGATGACAGTTTTAAGGCGACGGTGGATTTTTCCCGCTATATTCGCACACGGCATGAATAATATTATATCTGCGCATGCAATTTGGAATTATCTTCAAGGAAATGATTTCATGATACTAGCATTATTTCTCTATCTTCCATTAATGATTATTGGTGTCGTATTATTATTATTGGAATTTCCCCTCATTAAAGAAAGCTTATCTTTAGGTACAAAAGAACTAAAGTTATATTTAAAAAATGAAGTTCAAGTTAATGAAAATACTGGTTCTAAAATAATACGAATATTGCTCGACTTTTTGTTTGGATTTCTTATTTTTGTTATAGGATTTGTTTTTTATTAATGGTGCGATAGAATGGTTAAGTATGGAATAATTTCAGATTCACATATTGCTGAAAATGATGATATAACCAAGATTAATGCTTTGATATATGAGTTGAAAAGAGTTTTCAACGACGTTGATCAAATTATTCATGCAGGGGATATTTGTAGCAAGAATTTTCTGAGTGAATTAAATGCGATAGCTCCTACTATATCTGTTAGAGGTCATGACGACAAAATAAAAGATCTGGACAATTTCATAAAATTTTCTGCTGGAAGATATAATATTGGTGTTATTCATGAACAACCAAATGATTTGGAGAATTTTTTTAAAAGTAATGATATTCATATACTAATAATTGGTCACTCTCACCAACCATTTATAAAAGGGACAAAATACAACACATTGCTCATAAATCCTGGTAGTCCTACAAACCCTAAAGCACCACCTCAAAAAAAAGGTTTTGATGAACCAATTGCTAGACCGAGCGTGATAACCATGTCTATTGATGAAAACGACATTTTATCTACTTATATCATAAATTTAAAATTAGACTAATTCGATTTTATTTTAGAATCAAAATATGATTGTAATTGTATAAAATAGAAATAAGTTAATGTTAAATATGGTAAAGAGCTTATAATTTACATATTTATGAATCTAAATAACGAGTGTGAAAATTTGAAATGGTTAACAAACTTGAAATGATTCTCAAAGAACTCAATGATAATGGTAATTTTCGAGCATCTCTTTTTTCTACTTCCACAGGACTTGTTTTAGCCTCACAAAAGGTAGATGAAGTTGATGAAAGAGTAATAGCGGCTATGGGATCCTTACTGAGCGATGCCGCATATAAAGCATCTGAAGAATTAAGTTTATCCCTATTAGCAAGTTTGAAGATCAAGTATGTTGATGATTTTGTTATTTGTAGAAATATCATTATGAAAGATGAAAAAACTCAATTTTTATTAGCTGTTCTCTCTAAACCACCAGAATCAGATGATATAGAAAGATATTATGAACAATTACTTGATTGGGCTGTACAAAATAGTTTTCCAGATTTAGAGAAATTATCAACTATTTAAGATGGAATTCACTCATAACTACCTTTTCAATATTTTATAAAGTTTAAATTTTTTTTATAAATTTGACAACTTCATCGGCCAAAATTCCTTCTGAACCCCAATAGAAGTGATCAGCTCCCTTGATTATGATTTTTTCTTTTGGCTCTTTATAGAGATTATAATGAGAAAAGAAATTATCATATTTTGCAATAGAATCCTGATCTCCTTGAATAAATAATTTAGGTTTGTTAGTTTGAGACATATTTCTGTAATTTGTTCCCATAAAATCCCATGGAAACGAGATCGCACAGTACCCTATAATTGATTTAGTAAAATTTACAGCTGAACATCCGATTGCTGCCCCATAAGAATATCCGCAGATGAGTATTGTTTGATTCTCTTTTTTTTGAAGAAAAGTGATACAACTATGAACATCAGATAACTCTCCAGGTCCTCCAGAATGATTTCCAGTTGATCTTTCTACACCTCTAAAATTGAAACGTAAACACGAGATATTGTTTTTCACTAAATGATCGAAAATAGTTGATATGACATTATTATGCATTGAGCCACCATATTTTCCCTTTCTTAGGATAATCCTAAAGAAATTGAGGATGAGGATGGCACAGTAAAACAATTATGTCATTATTTTCAATGCTAGATTGAAAAAACTCCGCTTCTAAAGATACCTCATTACCTTGAATCATTATGTTATTAGACATAATTTTAATTAGATTTAATTCTATAATAATTATACCATAGAAGGTGATCACCGAATTGAAGTTTAATAACTTGATTTTAGAACGAAAAATTAGAGAATTTCTCGAAGAAGATTGTCATTTCAGCGACATAAGTTCAAGTATAATCCCCAAAAATGCAATTAGTTCCGCAAAAATAATTACTAAAAGCAGTGGTTATATTAGTGGATTAGAAGAATTGAAAATGATTTATAATATCTTAAATGTAACCGTGAACCTTGTTAAAGAAGATGGAGATCACGTGAAAAAGGGAGACATCCTCGCACATTTAAAAGGAAAAACACAATCAATATTATTGGGAGAACGAACAGCTCTAAATTTACTCTCTCATATGAGTGCTATAACCAATACTACTCGGAAATATGTGGAAATTATTAGAGATTCTGGAAAATCAGTGAAAATAGCTTGTACCCGTAAAACCCTGCCAGGATTACGAATTTTTGAGAAAAAAGCAGTTATTCTTGGTGGAGGGGAAACTCATCGTTTTTCTCTCGATGATATGGTACTATTGAAAGATACACATTTAAAATATTTTAACGGAAATATCGAAGAAATGATGATAGAAATAAAAAAGAATACCAGTTTCACAAAAAAAATAGAAATCGAAATTGAACGAGTTGAAGATGTTTTAATTGCAGCTAAATTTGGTGCAGACATAATTATGCTAGATAATATGAATCCTGACCAAGTAGAGGATGCAATTAGTACATTAAAAAAGAATAAAGTCCGTGGATTTGTATTAGTTGAAGTTTCAGGGGGTATTACATTAGATAATATAGTAGATTATGTGATTGCTGAACCAGATATAATAAGTTCCAGTGAATTAACTCAATTTCCCTCTGAAAAAGTTGATATTTCACTACGATTTGACTAATCGAATATTTTAATCGATAACAATCTCATGGATTGAGCAGGATACATCTTTTATCTTAGCCAGAGAATGATACAAATCTTTTATAAGTCCAAATTCTCCTACTGTTAAAACTACTTCAATTTTCTTTTCTACAATTCTCCAATCAGTGACTGCTTTTATAATCGTATTGAATTGGTTATACAATTCTGAAATTTCATCTGAAATTATATTTTTAAAGGGATAGACTAAATTTATTATCATTATCTTATATCCATTCAAATTCTCAAATTTCTCATAATTTTCAATGAATTTTACAATTGCATCCCTTAAAGCTTCACTTTTTGAATTAAATCCACTTCTAAAACGAACTTTTTCAAATCTAACTAATAAATCATCACTGACTTGCAAAGAAATCATTTTCATAATTACAATTATGAAGATTTAATTATAAATTTTAGATGAAAAATAAACTCCAAGTTTATTTTAGCCATTTTTTAGGGCAACTAGCGAATAATTGTCTAAACATTTTCTCATGTTCTTCAAGATTTTCCTCAGGGATAGTTAATGGATCTCCAATTTGCAGTGCACCCCAATATACCTTTGCCAACTTTTCTAATATTACAGCAAACCGAACCGCATGATCAACAGATTTTCCGCATATGATAGCCCCATGATTTGCAAGTATCGCTGCGTTATTTCTACCTAGCGCTTTCAATGAATTTGGTCCCATTTCTTCTGTATGAGCTTCTGTAATTTCACTACATCGAATTTTTCCACCAAGGAAAATAAGTTGTTGTTCCATTATGATTGGAATGCCTCTTCTTAGAACTGAAAGCATAGAAATATAAGGAGAATGATTATGGATAACACTCTTAACTTTAGGTCTATCTTTATAAACAGCTAAATGCATTTTAACTTCCGTGGATGGAATTTTACCTGAACCTAACACATTTCCCTCTAAATCCATATGTACGATTAGCTCCGGACTTAATAAGCTATATTTTGTCGAAGTGGGAGTAACAAGTATTTCATTTTTATTTATCCGAACACTAACATTGCCTTCTCCATCCTCAACTAACCCTTTACTATATATCTCTTGAGCTCCTCTTACAACTGTTTTACGAAGTTGTTCTAATTTATCCGTTTCCATATGAATTTAAATTAAAGATTGATTAAAAATGTACTTCACATTAACTCATGAGAGATTAAATTGAAACAAATTAAAAAAGATAATTCAATACTCATATTCACTAAGCTTTCAATCATTCAAATTAAAAAATTTATGATGTGGCATTTTTTATATGAATGAAAATTCTTTGTACTTGTGAACAAGGATATAAATTCTTCTCTCATAAAAATATGACACAAATAATCCTTCATTGTGATCTGGACGCATTTTTCGCTGCAGTTGAGGTTCGAGATAATCCTGATTATGAAGATAAACCTGTGATAGTTGGAGCAGATCCTAAAGAGGGAAAAGGAAGAGGAGTTGTCTCTACCTGTAATTATGAAGCTAGGAAATACGGGATTCATTCTGCAATGCCAATTTCAATAGCTTATAGGAAATGCCCTCATGGCATATACTTACCCCCAAATTTTGCAAAATACCACGAAGCTTCAGAAAAAGTAATGGGAATCATAAAATCGGTTAGTTCAATTTTTCAGCAAGTCAGCATTGATGAAGCATATATTGATATCTCTGAAAATTGTACTACTTACGAAGAAGCATTGAATACTGCAAAAGAAATTCAAAGTAGAGTTTTAGATGATGTGGGAATAACTCTTTCAATTGGATGCGCTCCTACAAAATCAATTGCAAAAATTGCTTCTGATTATAAAAAACCAAATGGAATTACAATTGTCAAACCCGAAGAAATCAAAGAGTTTTTATCTCCAATGGATATAACACGAATTCCCGGAATTGGAAAGAAAACCAAAGAATATTACAATAGACAAGGAATTAGAGTAATCGGAGACATAATTAATACACCCCTTCACAGGATGATAGAACAATTCGGAAAAAATGGAAAATGGGTTTGGGATGTCGCAAATGGACTGAATCAACCCAAATTCAAGTCTTCTCGAGATATAAGAAAATCCATAAGCAAGGAAAGAACTTTTTATGATGATACTAGTGATTTTAATTTGATTATTTCAAAATTAGAAGAAATAAATGAAAAATTACATATTAAACTCGATAAGGATGGAACGTATTATAAAACTATCTCCTTAAAAATAAGATTCGAAGGATTCGAAACATATACACGTTCAAAATCGCTTCCGCGTCCTATTCAAGACGTTAAAAAAGCGATGAATGTTATTTTAGAATTATATCAAGAATTTGTAAACTATGATAAGAAAGTAAGGTTAGTAGGAATTAAACTCTCTAATTTATCTAATAATATAAAACAATTAAAAATCAGTAATTTTATGTGATCAGAATGATTTACTTTGTTTTGTTAATAATTAATTAATTTCTCTTAAGAATATCGGATTACCTTAATTTTTTTAAAATCTCATCATGGATAATAGAATTCGAAGCTATCAATCCTGGTGCTGAGACCATACATTTATCATCATTAAATTCAATTCTATTTCCTTGCAAATCAGATACAGTTCCTCCCGCTTCTTGCACCAACAAGGTTCCAGGCAAGAAATCCCAAGCAAAAGATCTACTTTTATTCATTGGTTTTATATACAAATCGGCAGTCCCATCTGCAATCATACAAAATTTAGCCATACTATCTATTTGAACGAAGTTTGTTATTTCAGCACGTGCTGCAAAGTCCATAACCCAGGGTTCATCGTAATGCAATGAATGACACATTTTAGCTTGTTTAAGATAAGATTGATTACTTACACTTAATGATATGAATTCCGAATTATTGATAGCAATTTTGCTACCATTATCTTTTTCAGCAATAAAAATTGCCTTTCCAAATTTCTTATAGTTTGGAACTGAAATTGTACATATTTTTGGATTTGATTTTATCATAAACCCAATACCAATTGCATATGATAATCCTTTCTGGTACCCTTTTGTGCCATCAATTGGATCCACTGTCCATTGCCGTTCAGAATATTTATCTTTTTTCATCAAACTTTTTCCAATATCGATATTTTCTCCAATATTTAAAGTTTCATAGCAAGAAGAAATAGATTTTCTTGCGTCATGGTTAAGAAATGAATTATCATCTTCCTCAGCGATGATTTGATCACTAGGAAATTGTTCCATAATCTTATTAATTATAAAAATTTGAGTAGCATAATCGGCGATAGTGACGGGAGAATCATCTTCTTTTTGATAAGATTGGAAACCAACTTGTCTAAACCACTCAGTTATTTTTGAGGCTGTATTTACAATCTCAATTGCTGCTTTCAATTCCATATAATATGGAGTCTCGGTTGATATCATAATTCGAATTGTTTTAGAATGAATAATATAATCTCATAAAATATTGAAAAAGCAATAAAATTTTTGATGTACAAAAAAAATGTTTCTTAATAAAACATTTATGCTGTAGGTTTAGTCCAATTTGAGGTTTTTTTTTATAAAGTTAAAGTATAAATAAAGCTAATATTATGATTTTACTATGTCCGATTTAATATTCATTGGAATGGTATTTGAAACTACGATTATTATCATAGCAGCAATTGTACTTGCATTAATATTAATGAAATATTTCCAAAAAAAACACCAATTAACACTATACTTATTCTTAATATTCTTGTTTTATCTGGTGGCTATTATCTTTTCGTGGTTATCCAAAATTTTAGTATTGTATTCGGGAGTCGAATATATTTACAATACTACTCTTCCTGATCCTGGAACTTTACTGTCTTGGTTCGTGTTAAGAATCACAGATTTTCGATTTAGTTTCTTCTTCCTAACTATTGCTATTTTTATATCCTACATTTTGAAAGTAAATGTTTTCGAAAAGGGATATAATCGTGTTCATAAGATTATCGTGATTATTTATGGTATTATCACCATGGCATATAGTTTGTTAGTATATGAAAGAGGAAATACGTTGGTTGATGCGGGGGCATTCCTGTTAATATTTCTATACATGGCAATGATTTATATTCCATTTTTCATCAGTTCATATAAATCCTTCACTTTAGCTCAAGGTAAAACCTTCAAGAACGCATTTATATCGTTAGCTTTAATGTCCGTTTTTTATATACTAGTACCGTTCAACTTTTTGATCGATAGATTGATGATACTTTTTGGTGGATCTGGTTTTTCTCTCTTTTATTTCTTAGCTTGGATTTTCGTATTATGTGGAATGATAGCATCATACTTTGGATATATTCGACCAAAAGCAAGCGAATAGATCCAAGTAAAATCCCATTTTTTTATTTTAATTTTTTAAGTATAAATTTAAGACGTTTTAAATATATAATATTTATACATTAAATTTTCCTTAGTGAATCTCTTGGTTAAGGTCCTGCAAGATCTCTATATAATTTCTGAAGGAGGTATCGTATTATATCATCGTGTTTTTGATGAAAAATTAGATGAACAGCTTTTTGGAGGACTAATGAGTGCTTTAAATTCCTTTGCAGAAGAATTAACAAATGAGGGTCTTTCGAATTTTGAATTAAAAGACAAGAGATATACTTTAATTAGGAAAAATGACATTTTATTCGTGTCAAATTCTTCTAATAAAATCAAAGCAAAAAAAGTAATTGAAGAATTAGAAACAATTGTTGAACGTTTTTTTGATTTATATTCTTTAGAACTTTTAGCAACATGGGAAGGAGATGTATCAATTTTCCTTGATTTTGAAAAAGAAATAGAGGATAGTTTAGAAGGAACGATTCAAAAATTACAAAAAGCTTTTTGGTAATTTATCTTCGCTACAACCCAAACAAGTATAATTAAATATTTTTACTTCTTGGACATTTTCAAATTCACTTATATCTCCAATTAGTTTTCCTTTATTAAGATCTTCGAAATAAGAAAAGTGTATTCCAAAAAAACATGTATTTTCCGGGGAACAAAACCCAGTTGAGTTGAATATATCATAATTGGAGCTTTTTAAATAAGTTATTACATTGCTTAATATTTGGGGATTAATTTCTGGCAGTTTAACTAAAATAAAATAAACTATTTCATATTTTGTTGGATATATCGAGAAATGCACGTGCCTCATTCCATGTTTTTCTTCTCGAGAAGAGGTTAAAAAAAAGTACTTATTTTCTTTTAGACCAATTTGTTCTTTTGTCTTTTCTGGTAATTCCCATTTTTCAATATCAGCTTTATCATAAAGTTTTCCAATAAATTCATCCATTATTTCTGCCATACAATCAACATAATTATTAATTTCAGATATATAAGATAATTAATTCATTTTATAAATAACCTTACTGTTTTATGCGTATTGATTAACAAATTTTTTCTTATTCTTACTTTGTAGAAAGGAACTTGGATAAGGAGTTTTAAAAAATAATCTCAAGCTATAATTACTCTAAATTATTGGATTTAATTAACATAATTCATTACTATATCATCATGAAAGCAATCGGATTGGTATTTTTATATGATCGGAATGAGGGATCTCCTCAAGATGTTTCAACTAAATTCATTTCACAATTCTCTAATGTCACGGAGAATCTTGTATTAGAAGGGTTAATGAAGTTACCCGAATTAAAGGAAATTATGGATACAAAGCGAATATATTGGGCGGGAATTAAGCAGAATTTTGCTGAAATCTTACGTCAAGAAGAAACAATAGGAAAACTTGCTTGGAAATTATTTTCAGATAATTCCGGAATAGCCCCCCATGCAGAAGTCAAAAGCTTGATTTATGAAAAGGAAAATTCACCCTGGGGCTTTACATTAATGGTTTGTGTTCTTTATCAGTAATTATTAGATCTTAATTAATCTATATTTATTGGTTATTTTTTTACTAATATAGGTGAAAATTAGATAGGAAATAACATTAATATAGAAATATATATATTAATTTTTTAATATCGGTTGGTTAGAACGATGACAGAATATCGGATGGTTTATGATTCTGGCAGTACTCTATTGAAATGTGCAATAGCAGATGAATCAGGGAAAATTATCGCTTTAAAATCTTGGAGAAGCGAAATTATTCAAAGTGAGGATGGTTTTCACCGAGAATGGAATTACAAGAATTATTGGGATAATTTAGTTGAACTTACGAAACGTACAATAAATTCTGCAAAAATTAATCCAAAAGACTTAAAATATATTACTGCCGCCTCAATGCGTCCAAGTTGTGTATTTGCTGATGAAAATAATAACGCTGTTTATATTGGAGCAAGTTTTGAATGTAAAGGAATCGATTATGCTGAAGAAATTGACGAAGAATTTCTAGAACGATCGGGAAAATCATTTTATGAGAGTTCGGGACATTTTCCCTCTTTACTATTTATTCCAGCGCGATATAAATATTTTAAAGAAGAGAAAGAAGATGAGGAGAGGTATCATAAGATTTCACAATACCTTCCTATGGAGAGCTGGATTTTAGTTAAATTCGGGGGAGAAGTCCATGCCAATATAACCAGTGCAGGAGAATCTGGATTCTTTGATATAGAAACGAAAATATGGCATCCTGCTTGGGAGGATCTTCTTGATTTACCAGATTATTTTTTTCCATGGCCAGTTTTACCAGGTGAAATAATTGGTACAGTATCTGAGCAGTACCAAAAAGAACTTAACCTTAATTCTGAAGTTCAATTAGTTGCAGGAATTTCAGATACTCAAGCTGCTTTATTAGGTTGCCAATGCGTAGAAATTGGCTCAATTGGAGCTGTCTTAGGCACCACATCACCAGTTCAAGCAGTAACAAAAAAACCTTATTTTGATCCTGATGAAAAAACATGGAGTGGATTAATTGCTTGTAAAAATTTAATCAATCATTATTATTTAGAAACTAATACTGGGATAACGGGACGGTTATTGAAATGGGCGGCAAATTTATTTTATGGAGAAGAGGGGTCGACATCAAAACAAAGATTTCAAAAATTAGATGAAGCTTTTGAGCATTATGACCAATTTGAATTACAAGCAACTTCAGATCAAATAAGAGAGTCGTCAGTATATTCTTTACTCGGTCCTTCACCTTTAGCGAGCACTCAAATGGGAATTTCCCCAGGATTATTTCATTTTGAAAGTCCTGGAGGTGTGGAAGAGGTTTTTCTTAAAAAAAATGCATTTATTGCGGCAGTTTTTGATAATATACATTTCGCTATAATGCGAAATATTGAATATCTCATTAAACTAACAAAAATTCAGAATCCGTTTTTTGCATTTATGGGAGGGATTACACGAAATTTAACCCTTTTACAACGGTTTTCCGATCTTCTCCAGTCTCCTATTATCTCATCAACTAATTATGAATCCTCTATCCAAGGAATGCTGGTTTTGTGTGATGTTGCTGCAAATAGAATACGATCATTGGATGATCTCAAATCTCGAAATAATAAGCAAAAACTCATAAAAAAAATTGAACCAAGAAATTTGATGATACAAAAACTAGCTAATAGATATAATAGTTGGTTAAAAATATACCAACAATATAGCAAATAACTTTTGGGATTATTAGATACAAATTTATTAACTTAAATGTTTATGTTCATAAATAAATTATACAATTAACAACTATATACAAATCGATGAATTCTTCAAATAAACAAAAAGGTACTATTCAAGCGCTAAATGCTTATTTAATAACCGCTTTATTATCCTTATTTATAGCGGGGATATTCTTAATTTTAATAGGTTTTTTTATCAGTTTTGAGCAATATAGTATAATAATTTTGAATGTACTATATCAAAATCTTGTATTACTAATGATTATATTTGGATTTATATTGATATCTTTAGGAGCTTTTGAATCCCTTGTAATAATGATTAAAGTTAAAAATATAATCGATCTTGTCCTTGAGAGAAGGGATTTAAGTTTAGAGAAAAGTAAGGATCAATCATCTGGTATTGGTGGGAGTTTACGAATTATTAGACCTAACCTACCTGTGATTGAATCTGAATCCATAAAGAGGAGTACTCAAAGTCCAAAACCTCGAATACCGACTCATCAAGTAGTTCCGAAAGAGACAGTTCCTGTAGCTAAAAACGTGGAAACTCCACAAAACGAAGTTCTTGATATTTCACTCGATGAAGCATTACAAAAGATCGTAGATAGATATAATAACCCAAATGTATCGAAAGTATTTAGTGATTGGCAAAATACGCTAATGATGACATTTCCAAACCTCGAAAAATCATATTTATTTAAGATTAATAATGATCAAGGAATTATTTTAGAGGAAGGCTATGAAGAGGATGCTGCTGTGCAAGTTATTTTGGATTCAGACCTATATATTAAAATGATGACAAAACAAATTAATCCTATCAAAGCATATAGCAGTGGAGGACTTGAAGTTAAAGGCAAGATGAAGAATCTTTTAAAATTACGTAAGTTAATGTTCTGAATAGATTAATATGTTAAGGGTAATGTAAATGAAAGTATTTATTACAGCTCAAATGACTCCAGAATCATTACAAAAACTTAGAGATTTATTGCAAGATGAGGTTTTTTATGAAAGCTGGTGTGATACAAAGAACATGTATTTCGATGCGGAAGAATTAGTAAGTAAGTTAAAGGAGTATAAAGCAGAAATCTTTATATGTGAGGGTGATAATGTTAAGAAGGATGTCTTAGAAAATGTTGATCTTAAAATCATTGGCTCTACTCGTGATGATCCAAATAATATAGACCTCATAACTGCTACAAAAAAGGGGATTCCCGTACTTTTTACTCCGGGTAGGAATAAAAATGCTGTTACTGAATTGACAATTACTCTTATGCTTGCTTTGATGCGAAAAGTGCATAAAATATCACAGATATTACATTCTGATCAATTTAAAGTTGATGAATTTACTGATTATGTTGATTATTACAATCTATTTAAAGGAAATGAGTTGAAAGGTAAAATAATTGGTATTATTGGATTAGGAAATGTTGGATTTGAAGTAGCAAAACGCCTGAAAGGTTTTGACGTTGAATTTTTAATCTATGATCCCTATGTTCAAGAATCAAGGTTGAGATATATCAATGGAGAACTTGTGGATTTAAATACTTTAATGACTAAATCTGACATTATCTCAATTCATTGTCCCCCCACGGATGAAACTGATGGACTTATTGGTCAAGAACAAATAGATTTAATGAAATCAAGTGCGTTTATTATAAATCTAGGACGTGCATCTATAACGGATGAAGATGCTCTTTATCAAGCTCTTAAAGTAAAAAAAATTGCAGGTGCCGCTATAGACGTATTCAATATAGAACCTGTAGATCAATATAATGAATTCCTCGAATTAGAAAACGTAATTGTAACTCCCCATATAGGAGGTGACACCTTTGAGACAATTCATAATCATAGCATGATGATTGTAGAAGGTATCGAAAAATTAATGAATAATGAAATCCCTTCTAACATAATAAATCCAGAAGTGCTTCCAGGATATTCTGCTGATACATATTCCCTCCCAGAGAAAGGAGAAGAGATCCCAATAACCTTATCCAGCTATAAAACAGAAAGTAATGAAATACTTAATATTTGTAAAATGATGGTCGAGAAAGGTCTTATTGTAGGTACAGCGGGTAATGTATCTATGCGAATTAAATTTCCAAATGGAGATGATGGATTTCTTTTAACTCCAAGTACAGTTTCCTATGAGGATATGACAGTAGATGATATGGTAATAATTGACAAAAATCTTAATGTAATTGTAGGAACTCGAAACCCTACTTCAGAAAAGCATCTTCACGTAAATATATTACAATCAAGAAGAGATGTGAATGCTGTTATACATTCTCACGCTCCATATTCTACTATATTATCAATCGCGCGAATACCTTTAGGTCCTATTGTTGATGAAATCATACCATTTATTGGAGGCTGTGAAGTAGCACAGTATGGAATGGCAGGGACTGAAGAAATCTCTCAAAAGGCTTTAGTATCATTAGGAAATAATTACGCTGTATTTTTACCTAATCATGGAAATGTATGTATTGGAACGGACATAAAACATGCATATACAGTATTACAACTAGTCGAATTTGCAGCTAAAATTCAATATCGAGCCTCTTTATTAGGTACAATTTATGCTCTTCCAGAAGAAGCTGAAAATGATGAAAAAGAAATGTTCGAAATCATGCGAGAAGCTAATGATATGGGATGAAAAAAAAATTCTAAACTAAATATTTTCTCACAACTTCTCCTCTTGGTTTAAGCTCTTCAAAAAGTATTGCTTGAAAGGAATAAATTTTTGTTTGATTATCTTTCCAAGCATTTTCAGAAAGCCCAGCTTTATTACATGTGTGTTTAAGAAATGTATCTATATCCCAATTCCTCCCATGATCTATAGGAACTTGAGGTAGAAGTAAACCGCGCTTCGTTCCTTTTTCAGCTATTAACCCATCCCTACCAATTTCAATTTTATCAAAATAATCATTTGGGTTTGTAACTTCTATTAATTTTGGAGGAGTTAAAATAGAAATTTCAATAATAATATTATCCATATCGTTGAGTGAAACTGAATTAAATCGATAATCATCTACTGCAGAACTAACTGATACCCTATGAATAACTTCATATAATGGGTAATTAGGCTCGATATAGCCAATGCAACCTCTTAAAGGGTTTCCATCAGCTTTATAGTCGTTTAAAGTTACAAATACACCATACTTATCAGAAAATTTACTTTTGATAGTTGATGGAACTTCCATTCTTTTCGAACTTGTCAAATAATGCTCTATATTTTCTCGAGCAAATTTAATAAGGAGTTCGCCATCTTTTACACCAAATTCCTTGTCTTTAGACATATTAATTCGAGATCTCTACTGTATTATAGATTTATTTAGAAATTCTAATCTTTTATTATATTATACTTCTATATATCATTTTACCTTTTGGAATATGATCATTCACTGAAATTTCAGATCCTCCTAAAATTATTTTCCATATCAAAACAGTGGTAGCCCTGTCTAAAGTGTTTGAATTTTCGAATGGAGTATAATTAGCTTTAGAAACGAAGGATGCGGAATTTAAATGAGTAGATTTAATTTTTTCAATAATTAATAGATCAGCATCATAGCCTTCTTTAATGACTCCTTTCTTAAAAATACTAAACTTATTAGCAGGATTTTCAGATGCTGCTTTTACGAAATATTCAATAGGTAAAAGGTTTTTAAAGACTTTGTCCAGAATTTTTAGCGGATAAGTTTCAAAACCGGGAAAACCCGAAGGAGCTTTAAAAAACTGTTGAGATTTCTCTTTCAATGTATGTGGAGCATGATCAGTTCCTATAAACTCAATTTCTCCTTTTTTTAATTTTCCGAAAAGGAACTCAACATCACTTTTTTTCCTCAGTGGAGGAAGTACTTTACCAAAACTCTCATTTTTTAATTCTATTTCTTGAGAAAGTAATAAATGGTGAGGAGTCACTTCAAAAGAAACATCAAAATCTTTAGTTAGATTAGATAATAATTTATAGCTCTTTTCACAGCTGATATGACAAAAGTGAATTTTTGGAAGATTTTTACTCGGTGAATCATTATCATTAATAAATTTCTCATAATTAGTTAAGACGTATTTTACAAATCTAGCCTCATTTTCCTCGGGATAAAGTTCGTTATGAATTTTTAGGTATCTGACCTTTCCAGTTTTAATTTCTTGTCTTGTTTTATTTTTTATTTCTTCGGGTAAAGGATAATCAGCATGAATAAAAATTTGAATTCCATATTTAGCAGAAATTCTAAGGAGATCTAGTAAATTTTCTGGATCATTCCAATTAATATCACTTAAAGGTGATAAAGGATAGATTTTAAATCCAAACACTCCTAAGTCCAATATTTTTTTAATTTCCTTCTCATTAATGTTTTCAGGTACCCCAGAAATGAATCCTACATTATTATAAATATTATTTCGAGCTCGTTCCATCCATTTTTTAACTTGGTCTTCTGATATAGCAGGAGGTTTAGTGTTTGGCATATTCAATACGGTTGTTATTCCCGAAATCAACGCTGCTTTAGTCCCAGTTTGAAAAGTTTCTTTTTCCTGTTGTCCCATATCACGTAAATGGGAATGAATATCAATAATGCCTGGTAAAATTATTCTTTTTTCACAATCAATCTCCACTACTTTTCTATTTTGAAATCTAATGTTTTCAAGTTTTTCTTCAGTTGGGAGTTTAATAATTGATTGAATTTTGCCTGATTGGATAAAAAGCGCTCCATCTATTAATTTATTTCCAGTATATATTTTCGCATTCTTTAAAATCATTGGAAACGCTGTTTAACTTATAATTTTATTTTCTAAATCTATCAGATAATTAATATATAATATTTTATTTTCTAAAGATTTTATTTCTGAAAAGTTTATTTGTATAATTTTGGTGGAGGAATTCAAATTTTCAAACAATCCTTTGACTACTTTATCTTCTGATCCATTCCTAATAATAAAGAAATCTTGTGATGTGAAATTTTTATTGTTAAAATCATTTTGTAGATTTGTGCTTGTTGATTGACTTATTAAAAAAATCCGCTCAAAGCTCATTTTTTCAATAAAATGAATAATATTTAGGGGATTTAATAATTTCATTGCATAAAAACCAGGAGTCGATCTCTCCCATTTTTCAGTACTTGATGTGCTTGATTTTTCTAATACTTTTAATAATAGTAATGCTTGAGATCTTTCATCTGATCCTAAAAATCTTAGTTTAGATCCATCTAATTTAATTAAAACGAGATCTGAATGAAAATATATGTATAAAACGTTATCCTTTCTTATTGAGTACGATAAACAAAAAAATTCTCGAATTCCTGAACATAAATTATAGATATCAAGAGGAGTATTTCCTAAATCAATATCCTTCTTGCTATATTTAGTATAACTATTATTTAAAATTAAGAATGATACCAAATTTATCATTTATTCATTTTCATTTTAAAATTTAAAATCCTTTCCCAGTTTATTTAAAAAGGAAGGATCAATGTTTCCCAAACCAGGCATTCCTTTTCCTTTACCTTTTTTTTGCATTTGTAGGAATCTTTTCATAAATTTCTTCATCTGGTTGTATTGATCAAGCATTTTATTTATAGTTGAGTAATCTGTACCACTTCCAATTGCGATCCTACGTTTTCTAGTCTTTTTAATTATTTTAGGGTCATCTTTTTCTGCTGAAGTCATTGAATTGAGTACTACCTCCCATCGTTCAAGATTTTTCTCTGCATCTTCTTTTAGTACATCTGGGATATTACCGCCTCCCATCATTGTCAAAAGTTGCTTCATTTTTCCTACTTTCTTTATACTTTTTAATTGAAAATATAGATCTTCCAATGTAAATTTTCCACGCATCATTCGCTTTTGCATATCAGGATCTATATCAACCTCTGCATCCTGTACCGCTTTGACTAACCCTTCTAAGTCCGGTTTTCCTAATAATGTTCCTACAAATTTTATTGGCTGGAATTCTTCCAATTCATCGATTTTTTCTCCAACACCTATAAATCTTATTGATATACCTGTAGCGGCACATGCTGATAGAGCCCCTCCACCTTTGGCGCTCCCATCTAATTTAGTGACTATAATGCTTCCAATTTTTGTAGAATTCGAAAACGCTTCTGCTTGAAGAGAAGCTTGCTGACCCAAAGTCCCATCAATGACCAGAATGACTTCGTTGGGTTTTAAGGCGCTTTCAATTTGGGTCATCTCTTTCATGAGATCCTTTTCTTCCTTATGACGTCCGGCTGTATCAACAAGAATTATATCGTGTCCATCATTTATTGCTTTTTTACTTTCTCTCACTGCTAGTTTAATAGCATTTTTCTCTGTAGGATTTCCATAACACTTAATACCGACTTGATTAGACAATTGAACTAGCTGCTCATAAGCACCAGGTCTCCATGTATCAGTGGTGACCGATGCAACCTTATAGCCTTTACTTTTATAATGTCGAGCTAACTTCCCAATAGTTGTAGTTTTTCCCGAGCCTTGAATTCCAACAAGTAAAATCACGTTATGTTTTCCTGATTTTATTCTTATTGGTGCGACCTTTCCTCCGAGAACGTTGATCAGTTGATCGTGGACTAATTTGATTAAAAAATCTTTTCTTTGAGCACGTTTAAGGGTGGTATTCATTGCTTCTTTTTTAATGCTTTCTGTCATCTTAAAGACTAATTCTACTTTTACATCAGCTTGAAGCAAGCTACGTTGTAATTCTTGTATGAGGGCATTTATTGCTTCTTTATCCACTTGTGGTAGTCTTCTTATTTTCCGTAAAGCATTATCTAGGGATCTACCAAGTTGCTCTAAAACCATTATAGAATCATAACTCACGTTTTTTATTCTTAATATATTTAAATCCTTGATATTATAAAATCCTTATTTAATATATCTGATTATTAGACCATCATAAAAATTTAAAAAGTTAAACAAATAATAATTTTTAAAAAACTTATTTTAGAATAATCATATTATAGAATATCAGAAGAAAAAAAACAAATTTTAAAAATGATTGGAGAAAAGGTGATCTAACAAAAAATGTCAATAAGACGTACTGAGATTCAGAAATTAAAATCGGGTCAATATATTATGATCGATGAGGAACCTTGCATGATTAAAGGCACAGAAAGAAGTAAATCTGGTAAGCACGGACACGCGAAAGTAAGAGTCGTTGCCGTGGGAGTTTTTGATAATAATAAAAGATCCATTACTGTTCCATCAGGTCATTTAATGGAAGTACCAGAAATTATAAAAGATAATGCTCAGATTAATTTTATTGAAGATACTCTGGTCAATGTAATGAATCTCGAGACTTATGAATCGGTGGATGTTGCTTGGCCCAAAGACGAGGAAATGATATCAAAATTAAAGGAGTTACAAGCAGATCCAGCAAAGATGTCAGGTGCACAAGTAGAGTATTGGCAACTTGCAGGGAAATCATTAATTAATAGAGTTATCATAAATTAAACATATCCAAGTATATACTTTATTTTTATTAATTCAATCAAATTTTGTTAATTGAGTTTCATAATCCGATTTAATCTTGAGTTAGATGGAGAAAAAAGCTATAAGTTTAGCGTGTAGGATGGATTCGGAAAGAGCAATCAAATTAATTAAGAGTATTTTTGAATTCTTGATAAAAAAGGGTGAAATAGTACATTTAGAAACTAGAATAGCACCTAAAATCTTACCTCATAATGGCATGGATCTCAAAGAGATGACAGCAGAAAATACAAAATTTATAATTTCTGCTGGAGGTGATGGTACAGTATTGAGAGTAGCTAGTAGTTTATCGCAAAGAAACCCTCCTCCAATTTTAGGAGTAAATATTGGTTCTATCGGCTTTTTAGATGAAACAAATGAAGGAACAGTGTTTAATGATTTAATTAAAGTATTGAATGGTAATTATATAATTGAAACTTGCTCTAAAATAGCAGCATACATTGTTAGAGAATCCGATGAGATAAAGCTTACTAATGCCTTAAATGAGATCTTAATAGTATCAGCAAAAAGTTCTAAAGTACTCTTAGTCTCTGTAAAAATCAATGGTACTTACTTAAATAGAAGCTATTTGGATGGTGTTATAATTTCAACTGCTGTAGGGTCAACAGCTTATAATTTAAGCGCGGGGGGTGCAATTGTTGATCCTTCACTAGATATAATGGAATTAACTCCCATTAATAGTTTTGCCAGATCTGGTCTTAAACCCATCATTCTTCCTATTGATAGTGAAATCGAAATTAAATTGCTAAGACCACGGTTAAACGCAAAAATCGTTATTGACGGTCAGAGAACATTTAAAAAAATACAACCTAATACAGTAATCAAGATTCGCAAGTCTAATTCTCATACCAAATTTATACGTTTATCTAGAGATCTTAGCACTAATTACATAAACCGATTAAGAAAAAAAATTATAAATACAGTAAGGGTTCCTCTTGATGATAGCCCAGAGTCTGAAGAGGAATTCTCCTCTCCATAATTGACACACTTAAAGTATGTGAAATTGTTATTTCAATAAAGAAATATATTCTAAGATTTTAGTGGTGAGTGAAATGAACTCGTCTACTTCAAAGTTTTGAATAAAAGGTAGTTTAATTATGAAAGATTCTTATTATTTTAGTAGCGAAGGCTATTGATGAACCTCATAAATAAAAAATGTAGATAAACGATGAATCAGAAGAAGAGTTCAATTCTAATTTTTGATACTAATATATTTCTCAAAGGTATTGATATTAACTTGTTTCCAAACAAGATATATACAACCCCAGATATTATTAATGAGATTGAAGTTATAAGATATGAAGCTCGTAATCGGAATATTATCAATAGAATACACGCGGCTATCGAGAGTAGGAAGCTAATTATTAAAAGTCCTTCTGAAAAATATGTTTACCATGCAAAAACTATTGCAAAAAATACGGGAGATTTAAAAGCGCTATCTGATCAAGATTACAGTGTTGTAGCCTTAGCTTTAGAACTAATGAATTCTTTTGAGGTTGAACTCTTCACAAATGATTATTCAATCCAAAACCTCTGTCATGAACTAAATATTTCTGTAAGATCCTTATTTATAAATGGAATTGAACGCCAAATTATATTCGAAATTTATTGTCCTCATTGTCAAACTATACATAAAAGCGAAAAATTAAACGAAATATGTGAAGTGTGTGGTTCTCGATTTAAACGGAGACCTAAAAAGGATTTTTAAAATTAAATGGTGGAAAATATATATAAACATACCTACTCATATATTGAAATTAAAGAGAAGATGACTAAATGGGAATCAAGATAAATGAATTAGTAAAAGATGTACGGAAAACTATCTCTTTTGAAAATCTATTAAATAAAAAAATAAGTATTGATGCATTTAACTCTATCTACCAATTTTTAGCTATTATTCGTCAAAGAGATGGCACTTCACTTATGGATTTAGAAGGAAATGTGACTTCTCATTTATCAGGATTATTCTATCGAAATATTAAGTTCTTAGAATATAATATTAAACCCATTTATGTATTTGATGGAAAGCCTCCTGAATTGAAACTCAATACTATCAATGAAAGGCGAAAAATTAAAGCAGCTGCTAAAGAAAAAATGATTGAAGCACAAGAGAGCGAAGATTTTAAAGAAGCAAGGAAATTTGCTCAATTAACATCCAAATTGGATAGTAATATGATTGAAGAAAGTAAATTGTTGCTGAAACACATGGGAATCCCCGTAGTTGACGCTCCTTCAGAAGGGGAAGCACAATCTGCTTATTTAGTAAATAGAGGAGATGCTTGGGCAAGTGCATCTCAAGATTATGATACTTTACTATTTGGAAGTGAACGATTTCTACGAAATTTTAGTGTAAACCGCAGTAAAAAGGTACGTGATACGACTATTTCCTTAGATATCGAATATATCTCTCTCTCTAAATTTTTGGATAATTTAGGAATTACACGTGAACAACTTATAGATATGGGAATCTTAATCGGAACAGATTTTTTCCCAGGAATTAAAGGAATAGGTCAACATAAAGCATTTGATTTGATAAAAAAACATGAATCTTTGGAAAATATGCTCAAGAATAACGTGCAAGTATCTGGAAAGCAATTAAATATCGATATAGAATTAGTCAACCGTGTTAAAGAGATATTTTTGAGACCAAAAATTAATCCTGATTATCCAAAAATTACATGGAGAAAAGTAGATTATGATAAATTAGAGGAACTTTTGGTAGAAAAACATAATTTTTCTAAAAACAGAGTTGTTAGTGCTATTAAAAAATTAAGGGATTTAGATTCAGATAAAAAACAAATATCTTTGGATAGTTTTTTCAAATAAAAAAGTATGATAAAATAGAAAAATTTTTACAAATTCATTGATTATTAAAATAAACTATTAAAAAAGAATTGATCGAAGATGTCAGCAAAAGACAATCAAAATGGGAAAGATGAAAAAACATTACAAAATTTAACTTTAAGAGTTCAAAAAGCAAAAAAGAGAGATATTGGGAGGAATATCATTAGAATTGATACCCTTACCATGGAGAAATTACTGATTAAAACTGGTGATGTTATTTCATTATATGGAAAAAAAGAAAGTGCTGGAATCGCATGGCCTAGTTATCCTCAAGATAGTGGTTTAGGAATAATTAGAATCGATTCCAGATTACGGAAAAATACAGATACGAGTATTGATGATACCATTGAAATTCGGAAGGTCAAAGCAGTGCCAGCTCAAAATATTGTATTAGCACCCTACAATGTAAAAATTAGAACAAATCCCCGTTTTGAAAATTTCGTAAAGAGGCGCTTAAATAATTATCCCATAACTATTGATGATTTCATATATATTTCTATAGGAATTAGTAGAGAAATTGCTTTTAAGGTCATAAGCATGAGACCGAATGGTGTGTGTTTGATTAAACCCGAAACGCAACTTCATATCAGTGAAGTTGTTACAGAAGATGAAGAACGAGGATCTGAATATCTTACTTATGAAGATGTGGGTGGTTTAGATAGAGAAATTGAACGAGTGAGAGAGATGGTTGAACTACCTCTTAGACATCCTTCTTTATTTAAAAGATTAGGTATTGATCCTCCAAAAGGAGTTTTATTAAGAGGTCCTCCGGGTTGTGGTAAAACTTTATTAGCTAGAGCTGTTGCGAATGAAAGTGAGGCTCATTTTATATCTATTAATGGTCCTGAAATAATGAGTAAATTTTATGGTGAATCGGAAAAAAAATTACGTAAGCTTTTTGAAGAAGCTGAAGACAAAAGTCCTTCGATTATATTTATTGATGAAATTGATGCAATTGCTCCTAAAAGAGAAACAGTAACAGGAGAAGTTGAACGTAGAGTTGTTGCTCAGTTGCTTGCATTAATGGACGGTCTTCATGGTAGAGGAAAAGTTATTGTAATTGGAGCTACAAATAGACCCAATAGCTTAGATTCTGCTCTCAGGCGACCAGGAAGATTTGATCGTGAGATTGAAATAAAAGTACCAAATGAAAAGGGGAGACGGGAAATTTTTATGATACACACAAGAAATATGCCCTTAGAAAAGAAGATTCAACTGAAAGAATTTGCTAATATCACTCATGGTTTTGTAGGAGCAGACATTTCAGCTGTTTGCAGAGAAGCAGCCATGTCATCAATGAGACGATATTTACCTCAAATAAATTTGGAGTCTGAAACTATAGATCCCGAATTATTAGAACAAATAAGTGTTACGCAGGAAGATTTTGAAAATGCGATGAAAGAGGTTTTACCATCAGGGATCCGAGAGGTTTATGTAGAAATTCCAAATGTAAGTTGGGATCAAATTGGGGGATTAGAAGATTTAAAACAAAAGTTGATAGAGTCAGTAGATTGGCCTTTATCTCACCCTAATATATTCGTTAAAATGGGAATTAGTCCTCCAAAGGGAATATTGCTTTATGGTCCACCTGGATGTGGAAAGACGCTTCTCGCAAGAGCAGTTGCTAATGAAAGTAAAGCTAATTTCATTTCTGTCAAGGGTCCAGAACTTTTATCAAAATTCGTGGGAGAAAGTGAAAAAGCAATTCGAGAAGTCTTTCGAATGGCAAAATTAGCAGCACCCTGTATTATTTTTTTTGATGAATTTGACGCCATCGCACCAAGCAGGGGTAGGTACACTTCAGATTCGGGAGTATCAGAAAAAGTATTATCTCAATTCCTGACTGAATTAGATGGTTTAGAAATTAAAAAAGATATTTTAGTGATTGCTGCTACAAATCGTCCAGATATTTTAGATCCTGCCTTAATTAGACCTGGAAGGATAGATCGAATCTTATTGGTTCCTCCTCCAGATGAAGCAGGGATTGAGGCAATTTTAAAGATATTTACAGAAAAAATGCCTCTTGCAAGTGACGTAACTATTAAAAAGTTAAAAGAAAAACTTAAGGGATTTTCTGGAGCTGATATAGAAACTTTGTGTCGAGAAGCTGCAATGACTGCACTAAGGGAAAATATGCGGGCTAAAAAAGTAACTTTAGAACATTTTAAGAAGGCTAGAAATATAACTAACCCAAGTATCTCAGCAGAAATGATCAAGTGGTACACTCAATTTGGAGAAAAACTCAAAAGTCGAATTATTGAGCAATCAAAAGAAGATAGATTGTTTGTATAATATTCACAAACTTAATTTAAAATCCAATACTTATTTACATACTTATTTACATTCTATTTCTATTTAAAATAAAAGGTGTTATGATATCGAATCAAATCGCTGGAATCAAAAGCCCATCGTCAACTCTATTATTGAGATCTTGATAGAAAATAGGGGTGAAATCCTTGATAAACGGTTGGAAGAACTTTTAAAAAAGGAGTTCCCTTATGTCAACAGTCTGCAACTTGAAGAATTATTCATGAAACTCGAAAGTAGAAATATAATTAATCTATTTAGAGTCTCAAAGAACAAAAATATGATTGTTCTTAATAAGAGGAATCAAGAGATTAGAGAAGAAGTGATGGAAAAGTTAAAATAATTGTTTGTCGTTCCACTTTAAGCATACTTGAGATAATGTAAAGTCTTCAACTTTGGATTTATATTTTCTAGGTCTAATTTCAATAAAGATTGGATAATTTATTGCATTGCCCATTAGTAAAGTTTCACCTACGCCCAGGCTTGAAATCATATCTGCATACTCCTTAGTTATGGCTTCAGAACTATCCATAAGGTGCTTTAAATCATAAGGATTTTTAATGTTTAAAACCATTTTTGAATTCATTTGAGAAAGGGCTGTACTACTTAATTTTTTAGGTCTTTGACTAATTAAACATAAACAAGCCATAAACTTTCTACCTTCTCGGGCTATAGTTTCAATTATCGATTTTGAAATAGCTTTAGATTGGGCTGCTTCAGGACAAAATTGATGAGCTTCTTCAATTATGATAAGAAAAGGAGGCAATTCATCCAACCGGCGCATATGAAAGAGGCGATTGCATAAATAATCTACCAATATTTGCTTTTTTCGGATAGAAATCTCATTTTGAAAATTAAAAATTGTCAATTCTCCTGGTTTAATGGAGTTTTTTAATATAGGATTTTCTTGCGTTCCGAATACATTTAATCTTTCTAAGTCTGTTAACCAGCCGATTAATGCTTGACGAGTACTTTTATTCCCATCAGTCTCTTCATCAATAAGAGTAATGATATCACTTAAAGAATAATTATTTTTTTTCGATTTATCTTGCTTTAATTTTTTTATATACTTATTGAGTTCTCTAACTTGAACGCTAGTTATTTGGGCTTGGTATTTTCGAAAGCTATAAGCATTCATCTGGGGGACAGAAATCTGGAGATAGAGCCCATCGAATAATTTAATCTTATCTTGAAGTTCTGGAATTGATTTGAGATATGTATATTCTCCATGCACGTCTATTAAAACTATAGCTGGAGTACCTATTGAATTTGGACGCGCGAGTAATTCTTCTAAGATAATTGAAGTCAGATAACTTTTTCCTCCTCCGGAAATTGAGAGAATTGAAAGATGTTTATTGAGTAACCTATTAATATTGATTTTTGCTTCAATATTAGCAATTTTTAAATTTCCAATGTTTAAACCATCTTCGTAATCAAGTCCTATGAATTTTTTAAGGATATTAGTTTCAACCAAGAAGACTTTCTTTCCAGGACTTGCGGGATAAGTCATTCTTTTTATTGATTTAATCTTATCCTTATCTTCATCATTAAATTTTATAATTCCTAAATTTTTCACTATAGCGATAGCGTATTCAAATTCATCACTTGGAAACAATCCTTTAATTATATTTGGATTACTACTGCTATTATATGCTTTAATCGTGAGTGCATCTGAGAAATATTCATTTGAGAGAATGATTTTCTCAACCATTCCAATTAAAAATCCTTCAATTGTGTCGGTACATACGAATTGTCCTTTTTTAACCATGATATCATTAGTTAATTTATCAATAACAAATGAAAATTGATGTACATCTGGTAATTGAAGGAAATTAAATACTGTACCCACTTTATCGCTCATTGAGTTAAAAGGAAATGTTTAAAATAAAAATGAAATAACTGCATTAATTTTCTAATTTTAAAAAAAAAGGTTAGAAAAAAAGATTATTCTTTTTCTAAAATACCTACGATTTTCATTATTGCGTAATTTCCATTTTTCCAGAAAAATATCAAGAATAATGTCAATCCTACTAATGCTAAGAATGATAAGCTTCCAAATAAAACCCAATTACCTGCAGAAAATTCGCTAAACAAACCTGCCATTGGTGAAGAACCTGATCCTAACGCAATATCCTGTACGATAGCAAATATTATACCCACTATAATTGCCATAATACTAATTAATAGTCCGCCAGCGGCAATTTTAACATCAATTCGATTTCGGTACCGTTCTTCAAGTGCTCTTTCTCTAAAAAGGAATCTTAATACTCCTTTAGCACCTTTTTTAAACAAACCAAAGAAAAATATCAAAAGTAAAAATAATGCGGCTAAGAATCCGGCTACAATTGCTATCTGATATCCCAGATTTAGTGCTAGAAATAAAACAAATTTCCCTAAAGGCATTACAAAATCAAAAATAGACCATACCAGCCCAATAACGATTCCAATGCATGAGATCACCATGAAGATGTAAAACAATTCACCTACAGCTTTTTGGTTAGAACTATAATCTATTTCTTTAAGAGTTTCCATAAATTTCACTTGATCCGTTATGATATAGAATGAGTAACAATTTAACTATATAAAATTGTTCATTAACGCCAGAATCAAGTAATTAGAGAAAAGAAATAAATAATGATTTGGATCTTAAATTTGAAATATATCATTAAAGTTCTTATAAACCTCATTTTCACTCAGAATTGAATACAATCTATTTGAAAATCGGAATATTTTATCATAAATCTCAGAGTGATTTTCATTTGGAGACCATCGTTTATCAACTTTACAAATATTTTCTGCAGCTTTAGATATATTTGGAAATAACCCTGCTCCATATGCGGCTAATATTGCTGCTCCTAAAGATGTAGCTTCTTCATTAACATTTCTCACACAAGATATTCCTAATGTATCAGCATATATTTGATTCCATAAATCAGAACGAGAACCTCCTCCAGTAATTTTTAATTCTTTCGGATCAATTCCTAGAGATTTAAAAATAAGGATATTCTTTTTTACTTCATAAGCTACTCCTTCTAAAACTGCTCTATAAATATCTTTTCTTTGATGGCCTAATGATAAACCAAATAAAATTCCCTTTGCATAAGGATTCCAATGAGGTGCTCCTGCTCCTACTAAATGGGGTATAAAAAGCAGACCATTAGACCCTATGGGTGATTTTTCAGCTTCCGATGTCATTATTTCATAAGGATCTTGGCCCAATTCTTCAGCTTTTTGACATTCATCAACAGCAATTTGATCTCTAAACCATCTTAATACAGCTCCTGAAGTAAAAATACTAGCCTCTTGAACCCATTTTCCTGGTACAGCATGACAACTACATAAGACTCTTCTCTCAGGATCAAATTTAGGTTCTTCTAAGAAGGCGAGGATGAAACTACCCGTCCCAGTTGTGCATTTAATCTCCCCTGGTGATACAACGCCCACTCCTAATGCTGCTGATTGTTGATCTCCCGCTCCTGTGATAACTAATGTTTTCATATCAAAATCAGTTTCATTAGATACAATCTCTCCAATGTTAACTCCACTTTCCATTGGCTCTGGCATTTTATCAAGATCAATATCCAATTCAGAAGCTATGTCTTCAGAATATTTTAATTTATTTATATCGAAAAGCATCGTGCGTGAAGCATTCGAATGATCAGTTACAAACTGGCCAGTGAGTTTATGTATTATGAAATCGGAAACAAGTAGAAATTTGTGAGTCTGATTATAGATTTCAGGTTTATTATTTTTAAACCAGAGTATTTTAGTTGCAGAAAAGTATGGATCTATGGTTAAACCCGTTGTTTTATATATTTTATCGGCACCAATTTTTCTCTTAATAAATTCGACTTGTTCCGTTGTTCTTCTATCTTGCCAAACTAGGGCATTATATAAAGGATTTCCTTCTTTATCAACAGGAACAATAGTTTCTCTTTGATTGGTGACTGATAGACTAACTATTTCTGTTTTATCTATACCACTCTTCTTAATGGCGCTCTCAATGGTTCTCTTAATTGATTCCCACCAAACATTTGCATCTTGCTCTACATGTGAAGGAGAGGGGTATATGCTTTCCCATTCTTGATAGGCACTTGATAGTATATTTCCAGATAAATCAAAAATATACGTTCTACAACCAGTTGTTCCTAAATCCAAAGATGATATATACATCTTTTTACCTCCTATATTCTTACTTATTTATATTTCTATCTAATTAGAATACAAATAAAAAGGTTGTTCTTAGAAAATTTATATTAATGTTTTTTGTAATTAAAGAAATATATCATCCTATTTCTTTCTTTCATAGCTACATTGAGGACACATTAACTTCTGATAACCTTTAACATGATCCTTTTTCTCGATTAGCATTCCTTTACAAACAGGACACATGGGGTTACGTGGAAAAAACCATTGTCCTTGGATGTTTGGTATATTTTTTAGGTTATTTACAAATTTTATCTTATCAAGATCGTTTTTATTAGCTTGTATAAGTTGTTGCTGTTCTTCAGCTAATGATATACCTCCGGGAGTTAGTCCTAACAAGAATTTTATTTTTTCTGGATTATTCAATACCGATAAGATCCTAAGAATTGCATCACTATTATATTCCGAAAATAACTTCCCAAGCTCTGGAGGAGCCAATCCGACCATTACTCCTTGAGATTCTTCAGAATCCTTTATTTTTTGGAATAAGAATTGATACATTCGATTATCCGTATCCATTGCCCAAATAATGTTCCAACTTTGAATATCATAATCTTCTTTATCCGGTCCGATAATTCTTTTAATGCAATCAAACCAAGAATAATGCACATTTTTTCGAATATTGTTTGATAGATCATCAAAAAATTTCGATTCAATCACGGGATATTTTTCAAATATGCTTTTGAGAGATAATAATCTAATTTCAGTCAGCTTCTTTGTTTTGAGTTTATCCCAAGGTGCATAAACAAAAACTGAAAAGAGTTCTTTCATAATGAGAAAGAAATAGATATTCTATTTATACTATATGCTTGATCACTTCTATATATTATAGAAAGAAGATTTAAGTTTGATTTTTTCATATAATTTTATTAGTTATATTCAGAGTATTTCTAATGAATGGAATTTGGGATATAAAAGCTGATTCAAAAACTAATGGTGATAACCTTAGGGATGTCTCCCCCATTGTAGAAAAAACTTGGAAAGATGAAAACGAATTCAGTCATTATGTCTTTTCAAAAGTATCTTTTAATAATCCTTGGTACTCAATCCCAGATAATGATTATGATTTATTTGAAGATTTTATTAGGGGAGGTTCTCGAAGTTACCCCTCTGATGGTAGTATCCCCTGTGATATCGTTGCAAGGGAAGCTAGAAAAGTATTAAAAGAAATTGAATCATGTTCAAATGATCCTGATCACCATTACTGTGAAGAAGCGCGTAAAGCTTTAAAAAATGGGAAGCTTAACGTAATTAGGGGCACTTTAAAGTTGTATTTAGGGAAATACACGACCCGAGATTGGAGAAGGAAAAGATTTACTGACGATATTGATTTTTGGATGTTTCAAATGAGCCTTTTAGACTCCAAATTAAAGGAATGTAGTTTCATAAAAAACAAAAAAACTGGTGAATGGGAAAAGAAAGTTGAATGGGAAAAACTAAACACGGAAGAAAAAAGAAATGAAATATTATTTGCAGCAAACAACCTCAATCAATTACTTGACTTTGGAGCAGGTGCTTTTCTCGAAGGATCTGATCTAAAAGAAATTTTTGATAAAAAAATTAAAAGAGGTCACGATGTGGATCTAAGTGATATCATAAATGTAGTAATGGTAAATGGAGGAAAAGAAGGGATTCATGAAGAAGAATGGCTAAATGCTTGGAGTTCATTCGAGGAAGCAATAAATACTAGGAATTCTAGAACAACTTCAAATTTAATCAGTTTATGTCGCTATTCTCTAGCAATTGCCGATCATCTCGTGGAAGTGAGTAATGTCTTAAAAAAATATAATATTTCCATTTTTGATAAATCTAAACATCCAGATGAGAAATTAAAGACATTATGTAAAATATCAGCTCATTGGGTTAAATTTTTAGAAGATAACGGACCTGATGAAACTAGAAAGATGCTCCATAATTTTTACCATGGACAAGCAGAAGAAAAACCTATTCACTCAAAAAATTTGAGAGATTTCGCATATAAAATAATGAAATTACTCAATTCAAAATATGAATACTTAAAAATTATATTTGAAATTGAAGATTAATATTATTCAGGATTTAATCTCTTTAACCTTCGTCTTTAAATACAAGGATTTAAAAGCAATATTATGGTTAAAAACACGTATTATAAGCGATTATTTTTAATATTCTTCTTCACCTATTTTTCAATAAGCATTGCCAATATTTATGTAGTTACGTTTATACCATTTTACTTTCTCGAAGTAATAAATGTGAATCGATCCTCGCTTGCATTTATAAAGCTCCTCATTAGTGTTCCATTATTATTACCAATATTTACGGGGTTTTTGTATGATCGATACATAACTAACGTCAAGCGATTAAATCTCATTTTTAGTATTTTTTTTACTATTAGTTTTTTGATATTCATCGTAGATCCTCAAAACCTCTCATTTTTTGGAGCGTTTTATGTAGTAAATCTTATTTCTCAATTTATGATACGGGGTGGTATGACGAAAATTTTTATGGCGTTAACAATAACAAATAAACCACATTATACTGAATCGATCAGGGAGTTTCGGATACAGGTTAAAAACAATTTTCTTCTCATATTAAATATAGGGAGTATTTTCGGCTCTACATTAACAGCGATTGCGTCAATATGTATCTCAAATTTACGAGAGCAATCGGATTGGAATATGTTTTTTTTATGTGGATTCTTGTTTTCACTTCCCATTTTCATATCTTCGATGATATTCCAGAAAATAAAACTACCATGTTTAAACCCTGTGAGTAAAATCCCCACTGTTAGGGGAAAAACAAAAATGACGAAGAGAATCAAAATGAAGGCTCTTTATAGATTCATTCCCATTTTCCTACTCTACATGACGTTTTTTTTGAATGATTCTAGTTTGCTGAATATGATATATTTGTCATGGTTCTCGGAACGATTTGGAGACGTGTTTATCAGAACCGTATTTATTTTCCTTCCCGTGAGTTATGTCCTAATGATGATTGGTAATTTATTTGTAGCACGATATCTCAATAAACTCAGAACGCTAAAAAAAATGAGTCCTGAATCCCTTTTTTGTATCATTGGAATATTGTGCAAAAGCTTTTTAATTCTACTAGTCATCCTATCAGCGAATCCATTCATAGTTTTTTTTCTGTTTTTCATACTACTTCCATTTCTAGGCTCTCTCGAAACCCTGTCACTAGCATCAACAGCCCAAAAAATCTCACAAGAGGGTAAACACCCTACCCTACGCATGCAATTTATTTCTACCGCAAACTCGCTAGCTTCAATGATATTTTCTCCAATCGGACTTATTTTATCAACCATAGTTTCGATAAATCATATATTTTTCATTCAGTTGGTGTTTTATGGTTTCAGTCTTATTCCAATTCTCTTATTGTCGAGGGGTGCAGAAAAAACTAAGAGAAGGAAAAGGAAGCCCCCTAATTTGGTATTACTTGAGGAATTTAAAGAACTCAAAAAACGATAATCATAAAAATAAAAAAAAGAATTTCTACGTGAAACTAAACTTTCACGATCAAATATATACTTCCGTAGTATCTTCTATGGATTTTGGAAGGTTAACTTCTTTAATAGGTGCTTCCAACTCTCTTGATAAACGTTCCTTAGCAGCAGTACGAAGAATCCAGAATCCGCTCATTGAAATTACACATAAAATTGCTGCTAAATACCAAACCCATAACGAACCGAGAAAATTCCAAACCAAACCTGCTAATAACACTCCAAACAAACTAGGTATGCTCCAATGGAAACCATACATAGCCATATAGCGCCCGCGTTTGTCTTCCGGAGCAAAAGATGAAGCAATGGTTGTCCCGATGGGAGTAACTATCATTTCTCCTATTGTAATGAGGATCATCGCAACAAAAAATAGATAGACTTCAGATACAAAACCATACATTCCAAAACCTATCACATAGAAAAAGGTACCGAAAGTCATCATTTTCATCGGATTTCGTTTGGATATTCTTCTAGCAATCCAGAATTGGAAAATAACCACTATGAATGCATTCATACTAAGTAGTAATCCATATCCAGATGCTGGAAAACCATGAACACTATTTAAAAATACCGCTAAGGTACTATTCATCTGCATATACACAATTATCATTATTGCTGATACAGAGAGAAAAGCCATATATACCCAATCTTTCAATACTTCTTTATATCCAATAACAGTCTTCATTATTGTTTCTTCTGGCTTGCCTTCTTCTTTTTGAGGTTTTGTCTCCGGTATTACAACAAATACAATTATAGCGGTAATTATACTACACACAGCGTCAGCTATAAATATTAGCAAGTATGATTGAGCAGCAAGGATTCCTCCGATTATTGGACCAATTGTTGCTGAAAGATTGAATGAAATTCTTAAAATGCCAAAACCCTCAGCTTGTTTTTCCTTAGGAAGAAGATCAGCGACCATTGCTTGTCTTGCTGGCCCTCCTAAACTTCCAATTAATCCTAATGAAGCAGCTAATATAAAAAATAAACCAAGATTATCCACCAATCCCATTAAAATATTACCAATTCCACTAACTGTTAAACCGAATAATATGAGTTTTTTCCTTCCATACTTATCCGCTAACGCTCCTCCGATTAATCCTCCTATAATATTTCCAGCAGAATTGATTGAAAATAGAAAACCAACTTCAATCATCCCTACATTAAAACGTTGAGTAATATATAAGGCAAAAAATGGAATTAACAAAAATCCACCTAACATATCTATAAAAGTGGCTAAGGTTAAAACCTTGAATGCCCTTGGATACTCATTAAATGTTGATGTAATTTTTGATTCATCAGCTACAATAAGCAACATGTCAAATTTTACTCTTACATATACAGAGGCATATCAAACAACTAATCCTTGGATTATGTTTAACGAGACAACAAATGGAAGTGAGCTTCTTGGATTTGCTTCAACGATTGTTGCGTCTGGATCTGAT
>JAGXNQ010000050.1 GCA_019894955.1 Promethearchaeota archaeon
GGAAAAAATTATCACAATTTTTTGAGAGCCTATTAACTCTCCCAAGTCAATAACTCCTGCATTATACGACTCCAATTTGAAAAGAGGAGCATCATCTCCTATCTTTAATCCTTTACCCATTTTCATATCACATTTTTATTATTTTTTAAATATTTATATTTATCATTCACGAAGCATTGCTTCTATTAAAATATCAGTCGCTTCTTGTTCTGTTAATCCTTTAGCTTGCAACTCATCCAACCACTTCTGAGGAAATCTTCCCAATGAAGCTTCATGAGAAACGCTTGAAGTTGGGTCCGTTGCTCGAATAAATGGACGTGCTCTACAAATTGAACCTTTTCCTAGCACAATTTCATTACATTCAACATGTCCATTGCAATGTGGCGCATTTCCTTCAGTTATTCCATACATTAAAACTTCTCCACCATCTCTTGCAGCTGCCTTCATTTTAATCAAACTTTTAGCGTTTTCTCCCTCAAGAAATATTGAATCTCTGACTCTTATAGAATCCTTTTTATTTTTTCCAAAAGCTCGAATATTAGAACGAATTGTTGAATTTCTCATTGCGTATATATCAATCATAATCTTGACTTTTCCGGGTGTTCCTTTTGTCAAGTTAAAATTATTTTCAAATGTACTATTTTCTCCCACATATATAATAGCAACTGGAGCCACTAATGCCCCACTTTTTTCACCATGATAATGTGTTTCACTATATGTAAAATTACAATTTTTTCCAATATAAAAATGTCCATACATCTTATGAATTAACCCATTTGCATTTGGAAAACTACAGTGGGCTTGAATTTTTACATCAGTATTATCTTCGGCAATAATTCTTGGAAAAATCTCTTGAATACCAGATTCTTTATTAACCCCAAAACATAAATGAATTGGTTCTTCATGGTGTGTTCCTTCCTTGATAATTATATCAGCAACTATACCATTATCTATTTCTCTCCCTTTAAGTATAATTCCCTCTACTTGTTCCACACCAGAGATCTTGTTGAAATCGAGCAATAACTTAGCTCCACTTCCATGTCCTGGGAGAAAATCACGAATATCGATATTGTAATCTTCCAAACTCTGCAAAATTTCTTCGGGGTATTCATTATTAGTCATTAAGATCTACTCCTTCGAAAATTTTGTCGATATAATCATCATCAAAACATTTAACACCATTCTTAAATAGAGCTCTCTTACAGAACTCCTTCAATCCTGCTTTCTTGCAATATTGTAGCATGACTTTAGGGAATTCGTCTGTAATTAAATGTTCACCTCTCCATAAAAGAGTTCCATAGTCAGCAACCATTCCAATATCTTCTCTATGTGTGATTAATAGGATGGTCATATTTAATTCTTTAATTTTATTAAATATGTTCCAGAAATCTTCCGTGATAATCACATCTAAACCACTATCGGGTTCATCCAGAATAATCAAGCGTGGTTGCATTGCTATTGCCGCCGCTAATTCTATTCTCTTCCGTTCTCCTCCACTTAATGAATCATCAATAAACCGATCTACGTATTTTTCTGGTTCTAAATTAACAGTTTGAAGGACGTCCTTTACTTTTTCTTTTATTCTGGATTTTTCTTTCACGCCCAATGAGATGTATTTTGCGACGGATAATCCTTCGATTCGTGCTGGTTCTTGCCATGCCAAAGTGATCCCCAATTGAGCTCGTTCTGTAATTGTTTTGTCCGTGATGTCTTTGTCTTCAAATTTAATCTTTCCACTTTTTAGTTTATAATTTGTTAAACCCATTATGGTATATGCAAGAGTAGATTTCCCCGAACCATTTGGTCCTATTATGGAGTGAATAGATCCTTCTTTCACTCCAAAGGACACGTTATTTACAATTATCCTTTGTTTATCAAATGTAGGAATGGTAACGTTCTCTAATTCTAAAAGCATCTTTGTGAATGTTTGAAAATTATTACTTTAATATAATATTATAAATTTTAATAGTTTTATTATAGCAAATTGATTTTATTGAGTATTTCAATGCTATATTTATTAGTAGCTTGATTTTTACTAACCAAAAATAATAGATTAATTTTAATTATCAAAGATTCACTAAATAATATAATTAGTATGAACTTAAAATAAATCAAAAAGAAGTGTATGTATTGGTAAAAAAAGAGTATATATGCGAAAAAGGTAAAAAAAGTACTTTAGTAGTCATGGATACTTCGACTGAGATCAAACCCGGTGCCACTATGATATTAGGATTTGCAGGAATAGGATTGCTTGGACCAATCGTAGCGAATACCCTGATTGATCAAATATCAGATATTCAAGAAATTGGATTCATTACATCTGAATACCTTCCACCTATAAGTGTGTTTTATGATGGTGTACTAAAGCATCCCTTTAGATTGTATTATTCTCCTCAATCTAATATTATAGTAGGAATCGCTGAAGTTCCCTTTCAAGTTTCAACAGCTTATAATGATCTCAGTAAAACCATAAATAATTGGGCATTATCTGAGGATATTCGAGCAAATGAAATTGTTATCTTTCAAGGAATACCTCAAAGAGACATTATAGATGATTATCCCGTCTATTACGCTGCTGAAAAGGATTTAGTTGAACGATTGGAATCTTTTGGCATTAAAAAGGTCGAAAAGGGGATTATTGTAGGTCCTGAGGCAACAGTATTAAATGAAGCTTTATCCAATAGATTGAAAGCTTATGCATTATTCACACCTGTTTTAGAAATCCCTACTCCAGAAGCTGGTGCGGCTATCATCGAAATACTAAATAAAATATATAATTTAAACATTGACACATCGAAACTTATTGAAGAGGGAAAAATAATTAAGAAAAAAATGTTGGAGTTAGCTGAGAAAGCTCAACAATACCAGCAAGCTCAACAACAATTACCAGACTCAGGTCAGCCCAGAAAAGAATATACGCAATATTATCAATAAAATCTATTTTTTTTATTATGGAGATAATTTCTTTTTTAATAATTTATAAAAATCAAGTTTAAACCATTTTCTTCATTTTTAAAATCAAAGTTTCTCAAAACACCATTTTCCCAAGAACCATGAGAAAAAAGGAACGTTTTATTCCCGTTCAAATCGATGCTGATTTATGCATGCGATGTGAAAGATGTTTGAAGGCTTGTAAAAACAATGCTATAGTATTTGATAAAGGAATCCGAAAAGTAGATTATGATAGGTGTAAATCTTGCCTCGTGTGTGTTCAAGTTTGCCCACGAAATGCCATAGTTGTCACTTCTGTTGAACCAGAGCAAGTACTTACGATTAAAATTGATCATGAGAAATGCACGTTATGTGATCAGTGCCTTTCAGACTATTGTCCTCACGATCTATTCTATAAAGAAAGTGTCATGCTTGGAGAGAAGGAAATTGAAATTATAAAATTCAAGTATAATGAAGTTGCCCGATGTCGTGGTTGCTTAAAATGTCAAGCTCAATGTCCAGAAAACGCAATACTACCTGTTATTTTTGATTTTTAACCTATTATTCTTAACCAAAATTTTCGATTATATCTGATATCAGTATTTTAATTTCAGAAAAATCTGTAAGAACAATAACACCATCCATTTTTCGTAATTTTTCTACGTTTTCGATCTCAATATCCCTGATTTTTAGCGTTAAAGGGCTCCCATCTGGTCTTGTAGTAGTAATTGATTCTAAATCTTGATCTGACGGTAAAAGATAAGCAGTTACCCCTCCTTTAATGGATTGGGCTACGCAATTGGTGATTAAAGTATCCGCGATTCCATAAACTATTTTAGCTACGCTATTAGCAGATACAGGACAAGTAATAAATATGTCATACTTTCCAATTTGTAGCGGTCCTGCATAAAATGGATTATTTGGTGTTTTTTCTATAGCTACTTTCTTCACTACTTCTTTCAAATAAAGCCATTGTCTATACCATTTTACTACTACTGCCCCTTCTTTTGATAACATAACGGTTATATCAATATTTGGATTTTCTTGTAATTCCTTCATTAAATCTATTGATTCTCTAATTAAATAGCCTGATCCAGTTATTGCCCAAAGTATTTTAAATTTAGACATGTAAAAATCTCTTTAAATCTTTTTTAAACTTTCGATAATTTCTAATCAAAATTAATAATGATTTAAAACTTATTATTCTTCATTATTAGATTAAATTATCGTGACCTTCCTTTAGAATGATGGGAAAAAAATACGTTTATTTGGATTACGCAGCCACTACTCCAATGGATCCTCGAGTAATAGAAGAATTTTATAAACAGATGAAAGAAAATTATGGTAATTCCTCTAGCTTGCATGCGATAGGGCAAAAATCAGCTAAAACATTAATCCATTCTCGAGAAACTGTAGCTTCGTTAATAAAAGCTGAAAGAAATGATATTTTTTTTACTTCCTCGGGTACTGAATCTGATAACATTGCAATATTAGGGGTGGCTAAAAAAAACAAATCGCGTGGAAATCATATCATAATTAGTAATATTGAACACTATGCTGTAGAAAACCCCTGTAAGCAATTAGAAAAGCAAGGATTTAAACTAACGATTTTACATGTAGATCGCTTTGGATTAGTCGATCCTAAAGAATTAGAAGACTCAATTACAGAGGATACAATACTTATCAGCATCATGTTTGCCAATAATGAAATTGGATCAATTCAACCAATTAAAAAAATAGGAGAAATTGCCAAAAAATATGATATAATCTTTCACACGGATGCAGTTCAAGCTTTTGGAAAGATTCCGATAGATGTAAATGATTTAAATATAGATCTTTTATCCGCTTCTGCTCATAAATTATATGGTCCTAAAGGGGTTGGAATGCTATACATACGAAATAAAGGAATGAGAGATGGATGGGGAAAATACATTGAACCTATCATGTATGGTGGAGGACACGAAAGAGACATGCGCCCTAGCACGGTCAACATACCAGGGATTTCAGCATTCGCAAAAGCAGTAGAATTAGTCAAGGAGGAAATCCCAATGGAAATTGTTAGACAGACTAAATTAAGAGATAAAATTATATCTTATTTACTTAACAATATTTCCGATTCATATTTGAATGGTCATCCAACTCAGAGACTACCAAATAATGTTAACATGGGTTTTAAATTTATTGAAGGAGAGTCAATTGTTTTGGATTTAGATCTTGAAGGGATAGGAACTTCTACAGGTTCAGCTTGTTCTTCAAAATCTTTAGAACCTTCTCACGTATTACTTGCAATTGGATTGACCCCTCAAGATGCTCATGGGTCCTTAAGAGTTACGATTGGAAGGTTTACAACCAAATATGAGATAGAATATTTCCTACAAAAATTACCTCCTATAATAAATCGATTGAGAAAGATGTCTCCCCTAACAATATAGAGTAGAAATTAATTAGACAGGTAAATCCAAAGATAGGTGCTCAAAATGAAAGGTGAAGTAATTTTTATGCGTTTAACTGATGTAGGTAGAAAAATTAATCTCCAAAATACTAGTAAAATTTTCCCAGGTATCCATGATAAAAAAAAATTTAAAACAAAAGATACTCCTTCTTATTTGGATTTTCCAGAAAGTCTAACTTTAGATTTGCAACTAAAACTAGACACTGAATCGGTATGCATAAATAATATAGATCTTCAAATAAAATTATATGAAGATGGGGTGATATCTTTAATCGCCAGATTAAAATTCACAAACGTTCCAATAAACGAACTTCATAATTTAAGAAGAATTAAATTTTCAATACAAGAAAAAGAATACAATATTAATCAGTATTTAAGATACCAAAATGAAGAATTGTTCTTCCAAATTAAAGATTATATAGAAGAACCAGAGTTTGGTTTGCACGAATTTGAACATGAAAAATACACATTATATTGTATTAATGATGAGAACAACCCTACTGAGGTGGTCGAAAAAAATAAAAAGTATTTAGCGTGCTTATTATTGGGAGAAGATCCTAATATTAATCTTCACAAAACTCAAATTGAAGAGACTTTAGGAAGCCCTTTTTCATTTTTAAAAAATGATTTAGCTATTTTTGATTTTGATCGTGGGATTATTCTAGATCCTAATAGAGATTATGAAGATATTTTACTTGTAGTAGAGATCGCGAATTACCAATTACTTGGATTACGTGTATTAGATAAATTTTTAGAAAGAAGGTTAAATATTGCAGAAGAAGATATCCACATGATCTATTCTACTGGATCTATTATGCTTAGAAGATTAAATAAAAAAGTAGGAAAATTAATGAGGATAAAATATGATTTAACATTTATTTTAGATAATATTGAAAATGTGTCAAAATTGATTGGTAAATATTTTCTGGCTCAAATATATAAGAATCTTTCAGAATTGTTCCAATTAAAACAATGGAGTGATAGCATCAGACATCGCCTTGAAACAATTGGAGATATCTATAATATTGCCCAAACTCATAAAAATGAGGGATATTTATTATACTTAGAAATTCTCTTAACTTTTATTTTTATTATGGAATTCTTCTTTATTATCTTTGATTTCTTTAAACCTCAATAAAATTATATACCAATAAATAGACTTAAAAAGAATAAATAAACTATAGATAAGAGTATATGAATAATCGCAAACATAGCTCCTACTTTAAGTAACCTCTTAAAATTTAAATTATCAACAGAGTTATTCTGAGCAATTTTTAAAGTCATCATATCACAAGCAGCACCTTGGGGTATCAAATTTCCTCCTATATTAATTGCGATAATGAAAGTAAAGAACAAAGTACCTGAAGGAAAATTAAAGGTTTCAATTAATAATTCAATTATTGGTAGGAAAATTAACGCTGTCGGTGTATTTGCCACAAAAGCTGAGATGAGACTAACTAAAATAAGGATAATCAAACTTAACATGAAAGGATCGAAGATTTGGAAGGGGATACTTTGAATTAGATCCTTAAATCCCGCTTCTAACAGGCATGCTATTATCACATAGAGTGATATAAAAAAGAATATTATTTCCCATTCGATATCTTTGAAAAAATCTCCAGTTTTCTTTTTTGTAAATTTCTTATTTACTAAAATAAGAAAAAACGCAGCTACTCCCGCAGTGAGAAAAAGTAGAGGTAAAATTGCAAAAAGAGCAATTGTAATGATTATAGCAGTACTGTTAAAATAAAACATTTTTTTACTGCTAATCATAGTATTAGCATCGATTAATTCTAATACAAATTTCTTTTGTTCTTCTTTTATCTCTGGTTCCTTTCTCAGATACAATCTATCCATTAAAAATATCGTAATAAATAGTAAAAAGAAAGAAAAACCCCAGAAATATTGTATAAAATATACGGTGTCTAAATTGAAATAGGTTGAAATAATTATGTTTTCTCCTGATGAAAATGGAGTAATTATTGAACCAATATTAATACAAATTGTCATTCCTAAGAGATAAGTTCCAGCTCGAGTTTTTAGAAATCGACATAAACGAATCACTACAGGTGCTAATATTAATACAACAATTAAATCACTTATGATTGCAGCTAAAAGCGTGGTTATAATACATATTAGATAAAAGAAGCGAGTTCTATTCCCTTTTGATATTTTGAATAGCTTTACGGCGACATATTCTAAAATATTTGAATCTTGAGCAATTTTTGTAATAATGCTCATGCTTAATATTACAATTATAGCTTCAAATTCTATAGCTGAGATGAAGTAATTTATATCTAAACCATAGATTAACCCAGTTATAGTCCCCGAAACAAAACATCCCAATAGAGAGATTGCTGCAAAATCAAATTTATTTGAGGAATAACTGATTAATATAAAAATAAAAATGCAAAAAAGAAATATTAACAGTAGAACATTCATTTAAAGCATCAAACTATAACTATATAAATAAGTATAATCTAAAATACTCAAATATAAAGTTAATTTATTTATCTATGATAAATTATCTTAAAAACATAAATAATAGCTGGTTTCATAACTAATTAGATCTTAACAATTTTAAGAAAGGAGGAATTTCATGGAAAATCAGAACAAATTAGCTATTTTAATACTCATTGGAGGAAAAAGCACCCGATTTGGAATTGAAAAGGCAGTCATAAATGTACTTGGAAAGCCTTTAATTCTTCATCAAATTGAAACTTTATCGGAAATTGATGAGGATATATTTCTTGTAGCTCATTCGAATCAACAAATATATGAATATCGCGATAAAATTGATTTCCCCAAAGAGATTAACTTTATTGTTGATGATAGGGAATTTTTCAAACATAAGAATATTTATAAGCCCATGCTTGGAATTTATTCGGGATTTAAACAACTAAAAAAGCACAATTTCGAAAGAGCTTTTGTCTTATCTTGTGATATGCCACTGATTAAAGCTGAAGTAATCAAATTTATGATAAAACAATCTGAAAATTTTGATTGTTGCATCCCTCGTTGGAAAAACGGATTTTTAGAGCCATTCTTTGCTATTTATCCCGTTGAAAAAGGTTTTGAACGTGCGAAACAGATTTTATTGAAGGAAAATTATGGTTTACTTAAATTAATTGATAACCAATGGAAAATAAATTATGTCTCTGTAGAACAACTTATTCAACCATTAGATAAAAACCTAGTCAGTCTAATAAATATTAATGGTCCCATCGATATTTCAAAATTAATCAAGCTATATAATTAAATATAAAATAAATTTTTATCATTAAATTTTATAAAATAATTATATAAAGAGATTAGATTTACTCAGGTCATTTTTATCTTTCTTTATTACTTTATTGATGCCGTTTAGGAAATCTTGATTCGTAATTATTTCTGAATTTCTTCTTATTGCATTCATTCCTGCTTCCGTGCAAATCGCCTTTATATCTGAACCTGTTTTTCCTTCAGTTAGTTGTGCATACTTTTTCAGGTCTATAGTTTGATCAGCATTTAGATTTTTTGTATGGATGTTAAAAATTAACTCTCTAGAAAGTTCATTAGGAATAGGAAATTCAATTAGGCGATCAAACCTTCCTGGTCTTAAAATTGCGTTATCTAGCATATCTATTCTATTTGTAGCTCCAATAAATTTAACATCTCCTCTATTATCGAAACCATCTAATTCACTTAGTAATTGCATTAACGTTCTACTAACTTCACGATCTCCAGAGGTCGCATCTTCGATTCTAGTTGCAGCGATGGCATCTAATTCATCTATAAACAAGATTGTAGGTGCTTTATTTTTAGCTAATTCAAAAATCTCTCTGATTAAGCGAGCACCTTCTCCAATAAATTTCTGAACAAGTTCCGAACCAACTACTCGGATAAAAGTAGATTTTGTTTCATGTGCAACAGCTTTAGCTAATAAAGTTTTTCCAGTACCGGGCGGTCCATAGAATAATGCGCCTTTAGGAGGTTCAATACCAATTTTTTTGAATAATTCAGGTTTTAACAAAGGTAGTTCTACAGTTTCTCTGATTTCTTGAATTTGTTCATCCAATCCTCCGATATCATCATAGGATATATTAGGGAGGGATTCTAATAGTTCCATTCCCTTTACTTGAGGATCATTTGTTGTAGGTAAAGTATCAACAACCGAAAACGATCTTTGATTTAAAGCTACATTTGTTCCTGTAAATACTTTGTTTTCCCTCACTTTTTGAGTTGATTTCACAACATATTCCACGTTAGTAGATGCTTTTATAATCATCCTTTCACCATTCTCGTCTAAAACATCAATAACAGTCCCAACTAATAAAGGAGTTTCTACAAGACTCTCTATTTCCTTATTGATTGTTTTTAAATCATCATTTAATTTAGAAATTTCAAATCGTAGAAGCTGATTATCGGTTTCAATAACTTTAATCCGGCTTTCAAGATGGCGAATGTAAGAGGGAAGATATTCTAAATCAGTTTCTTTTCTCTTCCTCTCAATATCATCAGCAGATTGTATTTAAGTACACCTCCTTTATCCAAAATTATTGCATCTGTAGACGTTTTTCAGTTGTAATCAAAATTTTCTCTAACATTTCTTGATAACTAAGACCACCAAAATTCGCCATTTTAGCAAGGTGTCCATCCCAACACCATCCGGGATTAGGATTTACTTCAAGAAGTCTTGGGAAACCGTCTTTATCAAGTCTCCAATCAAATCTGACGTAATCTTGACATTCTAATCGTTGAAATAATTTAAGAGAACAATTTTCTATCTTTTGTGTAATATCATCGGGAAGTTCAGCCTGAATAGAGTTAATTTCCCAATAAGGTGAATCAGGTTGCCACTTTGCTTCATAACCGCATATTTTGGGTAATTCTGGAGGGAGGCTAGAATAATCTTCTTCGAGTATTGGTAAGACAAGGTAATTTTCCGGAGGATTCCCTATAATGCCAATTGTTAAATCCTTACCAGTCAAAAATTGTTCAACTAATATAGATTTATCATATCCAAACGTCTCTCTGATTTCTCTGATTGCGTTCAGTAATTCTTCACCATTATTTACAACACTTCTTTGGGTTATCCCAAAGCTTGAATCCCCCAAATTTGGCTTCACAATAGCTGGAAAATAGAGGGGTAAATCAATTACGTTATCATTGGGATTAATGAACAATGCTTCTGGTATGGGAATATCCAATTCTTTTGCAATGCCTCTTACTAATGATTTATCATAGCAAAAGCCTAGACTCTGAGGACCAGATCCTGTATAAGGAATTTTAAGAATGTCTAAAAGAGCTGGAATGTGTAGTTCATTTCGAGCATTATTAAAGAAGCCCTCATCACAAAGATTGAAAACATATGAAATATCGTTTTTTATCTTAATTAAATCTTGAATTAATGTATCATGATTATTCAAATATGTAAAATTATATCCTTCCATATTTTTTAATGCTGCTTTTAGTTGATCAATAGTGAAAAAATCATCATCATCGAATTTTCTAAATGGTTTTAGTATATCAGGTTTATTAGGATCACCAAAAAGAACAACAATTTTCTTTGCTTTTTTGGTATCTTTTTTTTTTTCTACTGCCCATTCTTTTTTTACGATTGCACTTACTAAAATCCTTCTCTCCATCATACCTAAATCTTGGTCACGTTGTGAATCTGGTTTAATCGTTCCATGAAATGAAATATCACTAAAACCCGCATTTTTCAATAAATCAGAAATCGTTTCCTCAGAATATAATCTTTCAGCATAGAATTGGTCAACTATTACCCCTTTATTGACATGGGTTATTACCTCTCGAGAAATTAGTCTCTGTTTATCTAAAGATAATGATCTTTCACGGCATACGAATAATTCTTTATCAATCCATTCCCAAGAACGTGGTTGAAAGTGAGTTTTAAGATATTCACCATCAGTTAAGTCGATGAATACTTTTCCCCAAGGTTTCAAAGTTCTATAAATTTCTTTTAAAACCTTTAAATCATCAGTTATAGATTCAAAATAACCAAAACTGTTACCTAAAATTAAAATTGCATTAAATGAATCAGGATTATATGGTAAATTTCTTGCATCACCTTCGCGAAATCGACAATTAATTCCTTTTTTTTTAGAAGTTGATCTTGCTTTTCTAATTAAGAATCTCGATCTATCTAAACCTTCAATTTCATTAAATCCTCTATTAACCAGTTCTATTACATGACGACCTTGACCACAACATAAATCTAATATTGAATCATTAGACTTAATATCCAAAAAATTCAGTAAATTATCAATTTCCTGTATTGTAATTTTTTCATCTTCAACAACATCTCCATCTGTTTTTAAATAATATGCATTAAAAATTTTATTCCACCAATCTTCTGTGACATTTTCCTCTAAATTCGAGATTGGTCCTAAACAAATGGGTAGAGTGTTAATTTTTCTTCCAAGATTTAAATTTTCATTGTGCATATTTTTCTGCTAAAAATTAAATTATTTTTAACTTAAGTTTTGTATATATGGTTTTTGTAAAATTGTTTATGTAATTGTTTAATTCTTAGGGCTGTAATACCAATTTGATTATTAGAGCTCATAGTTTACTTTTTTTATTTATAATCTTAATTAGTATTATTGATATAAAAATATAGATAAAAGATTTATAAATTTTTCTATGTATTAATATTAGGATAAAGGAGGCTAACCTTCTTTTTATCTTTCAAATCTAAGATTATAATTGATATCTCAATTATGATTTTTTATATTCTATTAAAGAGGTCATAGCGTTGAGTTAATGAAATATCATTTCTATTATCGAATTGTCAAATCAGATTCAAAAATGAAAAGAAACATTAATTTAAGTGAATAACAAGGAATTTCTTCAACATATATCAGCAAATATGTTAAATTTTTGATTTTATAAAAGAAAAAAAAATACTTTCACTTACGACTTAAGTAATTGAAACTAACGGTAAATCGTTTCAGGGGGTTTTAATTCTACTATAGTCCAATTACCACTACTCCACGAATTTATTTTACCTGCCCATATTGGAGAAAGCTCCGATCTTTGTCTAGCATACACTTGAATCCAGTCATATGGCGGAATCATTACATGTCTTGCGAGTTCTAATTCCCAATTTTCTGAGATGAAAAGATAATGTTCAACTACCAATGTCATGGGAGCATTGGCAAACCCTGTCCATACCGTACTTTCATTAATTCCAAAAACAGAATGGTTTACACCTAAATATGATATGAAAACATCTCTCATTGGCTCAACTTCAGAAACATTACCACCTATCCAATCTACTACTTCTACAAGCCCCTTTTCTTTCATCAATTTAATTCCATCTGATATGGTTGCAGAAACCTCAATTTTCTTACCAAGATGAGTAGAATTTGGATATAAAAAAACTTCAATAACTTTCTCACTCCTAGAACTATTCCATATTTTAAAATCCATCTCTATCGAAGTATTTGATGCTATATCAATATCGAGCTTTGGTAATGACTTTGATTCTTTATTATTTATGTCTATTAGGAGCCAAGTTGTATGATTTGGAAAGGTTTTAATATTGTTAGGAACAAACTCAAGAAAGATGTTATTTTGATTAATTGTGATGATAATAATTGATGTTAGTAATAATTAAATAATCAATAGACTACTGAATATAATGATAGAAATTTTTTTGAAATTATTTTTCATTCTTACTCAAAACGGAATTAATTTTGGATTATTAATCTAGAACAAAAGTATATTTAAAATATTTTTTACACTCTCACTATTCTACAAGAAAAAAATGTAATTTACAAAAAATAGTAATTGTTTTTTTGAAGTGAAAAATAGTTTTATCTTAAGATATGGAGAAAAAGGAATTTAAATTTTCAGATAGAACGATAATCCTTGAAGAAGTAGAAACATTAAGCTCATCTTATAAAATCAAGATTTATAAAGATAAAATACTGTATATGGAAAAAAGAAGCATTCTTCAAAAGCCAATAATGGAAGTTATCAACCATTTTTTTTCTGAGGATACAATTATTTCTGAAAAGACCAAAAATTCCGTCTCTAAACTAATCCATTGCTCGAATGATAAGATTATTATTCTTATTACCGTATCTGGTAAGGATATTATATGGAATCGAGACAAGTTAATTAACGAGTATGGATGGTTTTTCTTTGTTGCTGAACAAGAAAAAAAGAAAAAACCCGATCAAAAGAAAATAAAGGAAAAACAACAGAAGAAGGAAGAGATTATAAGCTCACAAGATTATGTATTTGAAGATTTAACCATCATCCTTGAAGAAAAAATAAACATGCGCTCATTATATCATACAAAAGAATATTTTCAATATGCCAAACTAATAAAATCGAAGAATATCAATCAGATGAATATATTAGATGTATTAAATGATTTTTTCAACAAGAATACCTTAGTACCAATAGAAGAAAAGAAATCAATTAGGAATATCATATATTATAAAGAAGAAAAAGTCATAGTTGTAAAAGCTTTGAATGGAGATAAAATGTATGATAATCTTGAGAAATTGGTAAAGAAATATGGGTGGTATTTCTATATCACTGGAGTTCCAGTAGGAAAAAGTGATATCTCACTAGCAATCGATAAGATAAAAAAAAATTATGATTCCACCTATTTCAACAACATTTCTCTCTCGAAAACTAACACTGAAAAAATTAGGGTTTCTATTTATCCGATTGTGTTAAAGCCGAATCATAACTGCCATATCCTAGGTTTAGGAGATTTAAATATATTACTTGATTGCGGAATTTCAGAGTATGAACCCGAAGATAACGAAGAAAATGAACCTCAGGATGGGGATTTCCCTATTAAGAAATTTAATGATTTTCAACATATTATTGATTATCTCGATAATTTTCCCGAATTAATTAAAGAAGTAAAAAAACAAGAAACTGAAGAGGAAGAACCTAAACAAGAAGAACAAGGCGGAGAAGAATCTCAAGCTGAAGTTCCCGAATCCGATGGATTAAATGATGAGACTTCCATAATACCTAAAGTTGATGCAATTTTTATATCTCATAGCCATTATGATCATGTTTCAGGACTTAAACGACTAATAAAAATGTATCCTGACGTTCCAATCTTGAGTTCTCGAATAACGCTAGATCTTTTCCTCTTGAGAGATTCAAAATTCTTAAAACAAGAAAAATTTGAAGAAGTTGAAGAGGAAGAATATCGCAATATAGTTGAGAATGTAATTTATGTAGAGAATGGTGAAAAACTCGAATTTCAAGATAAAAATTGTTATTTCTCGTTCTTCCACGCGGGTCATATGCCAGGAGCTTTAATGATTTTGGTAAAAGTTAATGATTTTCGCTTTCTATATACAGGTGATTATACTTATAATGATATAACTCCTTTCTCAGGCACTAAAAGATTTTTAGAACAGATTTCAAGACCTATTGATTATTTATTAATCGATGGAACCTGTGCGAAAGAAGATCATGGGAATATCTCTGATCAATTTCATAGCCTAATCTTATTCATGGAGCAAAAAGCAGAATATGAAGATAACGTGCTAATTGGGACAGACCCATCAAGTTTGGCAATTACATTCATGTTAACATTTTGGAGATATTTTCGGAAGCTACAATTGAGACAAAGAGGATTCACAAAACGACCTAATATTTATGTAGATATGATGGTAAGAAAAAATATTCAAGTAATTAACCATCGATATCAATACATATACGGACCAATCTCTAAATTAATAAAAGATAAAGCAAATCCATTTAATTCAATAAAATTTAGATGGTTTGATCATAAAGATTTAGATTTTTTAAGAAAGAAGAATAGTATAATCATCAGTCACCCCCCAGATTTGTCCTACGGTATTATTCGGAAGATAATCAATGTTGTAGGGAGAAATCCTCACAATTTAGTTTACCTTGCTGGTTCAATTCATGAAGAACCCGGAATTGATTTAATAAATGGAGCTCAAGAAATCACTTTTACAGATTCGTGGAGTGTTCCCTTTCGAGCAATGCTAATCAATACTTTTGCACCGCAACTTCAAATAAAACTTCACGCTGATAAAAATCAATTAGCTGAAATGGTGAAAGCGTTAGAACCTAAAGAAGTATGCTTCTTTCACCAATCTCCAAAGAATTTAATTGAAGTTGTGGATTATGTTAAAGAATTAGGTGTCGAGAAAGTTTCTTTACCAAAAAAAAGAAAATTACTAAAAATAAATTAATATTTATTTAAATTGGATAATAAATGAAAAAGGTGCTCAAATATTTATTCAGATAAAGTAATGGACCATTTTAAATCCCCCAGAAATATGGGGGAACTTAAAGATGCTAGTGCTGTGGGTGAATATGGGAATCCCATATGTGGAGATCTGATGTATATTTATATAAAAGTCAAAAAACAAAATGGTAAGGAGATTATCGAGGATATAAGCTTTCAAACATTTGGGTGTGCGGCTGCTATCGCCACGTCCTCCATGATTACTGAATTAGCAAAGGGTAAGACTCTTGATGAGGCATATAACATCACTAGAAATGATGTTGCAGATGCTTTAGATGGGTTACCTCCTATTAAAATGCATTGTAGTAATCTTGCTGCTGATGCACTTAAAGATGCTATCAAAAAATATCGTGAGAAGGAAAAATAACAACACCTATAGTTTCTTCTAAAATAAAGATAGATCTACTCACATGCTTTATTCTTATAACGAGTAGGTTTAATTATCTTACCTAATTTTGGTGTTTAATAATACAGCAAGAGACACTATTGAAAATTAATTAAATAAGATGATAAAATGAGTCTATTACAACATCCTATTTTTTCTGAAGCATTAGGTCCATTTGGTTGGGTTTTTATGTTTATTGGAGGATTTATTTTTTTGGTTATAAGCGTTCTGATCGCTAATTATTTACATAAAGACGCTATAAAAAGATCTATAAACGCTGAATTCTGGTTAGTTTTTGGTTTATTTTTCAATATTTTTGGAATAATTTTATAACCTCTAACATTTTAATCTTGGCATTTTTATCGGATTTGATCGGGGTGGGTAGTTTATTCTTTTATTAATTTTATTTTTTATAAGAATAATATTTAAATATATACTTTTCAGTATATATCTTAAAGTAATAAAATAACTGAGTTGATTGAATAAATTTGACGGTATTACAAATATATGAATCTCATATGATGGATTGGTGGTTGAATGTATTTGGTCCATATGGATGGATTTTTATGATCGTTGGAATGGTTACCTACATAGGATTGAGTGTTTTAATTGCATATTATATGCATAAAGATGCGTTAAGGCGGGGAATCAAAAACTCTGAATTTTGGTTGGTAATCGGATTAATACTAAATTTGTTAGGATTGGTAATATATTTACTAGTCAGAAATAATTATAATCAAGAGACCGAATTCAAAAGGAAAGAAAGGAGTTAGATTATTATACAAAAGAAGAGGATTAAATTATGATTTTTGATGATATGCATAATAATATGCCACACATGATGGATTGGCTTACTCCTAATGGAGCTTTAATTCTTCTTGGAATTATTTCTTTTATAATAATTGTAATTATATTAGTGTTCGTTCTTAATCGACACACGAGTCTTGAAGTATGCTTAGGAG
>JAGXNQ010000051.1 GCA_019894955.1 Promethearchaeota archaeon
AGACAAGGATTAGAATTTATATCTGAAAAGACCCGTTATAAAATTTTACTTACGCTCCTGGCAAAACAACCACTTTCCTTTAGCCAATTAAGAGAACTATTACCTTCAATACCAGAGAATAATTTAAATTACCACATTAAAATCCTTAAAGAGAATGATTTTATTAAAAATAAGAAGGTCTCAGAATATAAGCGTTCTGAACCACGCTCCTTTTATTCTTTAAGTGATCGTTCTAATGAATTGCTTGAGGATTTAGGATTAACTGACGTGAAGGAAGAATTACAAGCATTATTTGAACAGATGACTTAATCATCCAATAATATCATTTTATTGTTAAATCAAAAAAGTGATAATAAGATTTGTATTTTTAAAAAATAAGCCATTAAGTATTAAATATTATTTCTATTATTTTATTATTATCAAAAATATTAGTTGGACACTATAATGGCTATTAAGATAGGCGACATAATTAAAGTTGAATACGAAGGGCGATTAGAAGATCATTCGATATTTGATAGCACGGAACTTCAAGGTGGAGAGCCAATGAAGTTTGAAGTTGGTGCAGGTTTCTTAATTCGTGGTTTTGATAAATCAGTTGTGGGTAAAGAAGTCGGAGATGAATATACCGTTACATTAAATGCTTCTGAAGCCTATGGAGAAATTGATTCACAGTTAATTCAAACTATTTCAAGAGATCAACTTCCAGAAGACATTGATCCTGAACCGGGAATGATGTTAAGCGCCCATAGTGATAACGGAGCACAATCTGTAGTCTGGATTAAAGAGGTTGACGATGAGTTTGTAACTCTAGATATGAACCACCCAATGGCAGGAAAAACATTATCTTTTAAAATAAAAATTCTTGAAACAGGTTGTGAACCAGACCCACATGATGCTCATGAATGTGGATGTGGGTGTGACCATAATTAAAAAGAATTACCGTATTAATCACTAATTTTATCTAATTTTTACTTTTATTAAATAATTCTACGAACGAGATACATAATAATCTTTTTCTTAAAAATCAATAAACAATTTTATTTGTTTTAGATAATTTCTACTAATAATAAATATGCCCTTATTATAAATCAACGATGAGCTATAAATTTACAAAAGAAGAATTAGAAGAACTTTTAATTGATTATAATAAAATTGCTTTTAAAGAACAAAAACTCGATCTTCCTTCTGAAGCATGTATCTGGGACGAAACTTTGCGAGATGGAGAGCAAAGTCCTACTGTTTATCTTAACTTAAGTGAAAAGATCCATTTAACAAAATTAATGGACGAAATTGGAGTTAAATTAATAGCAGTTGGGTTTCCAGCAGTTTCAAAATCCGAAAAGAAAATTGTTAAAACTATAGTAAATGAAAATTGTAAACACGCCACTATTCTTGGAATCGCTCGTCCAAAGAAAGAGGATATTGATGCTTGTATAGATGCAGATCTCAAAGAAATCGTTATTTTCATGCCAATTTCTCCAATTTTTCGAAAAACTTTAAAGCAAACACCCGAACAGCAACTAGAGAAAATTACTGAGGCAATACACTATGCGAAAGATAACGGATTTAGAGTTAATTGGGTTTCAGAAGATGGTACAAGATGCGATTATAAACATTTGATAAATGTTTTCAACATGGCAATTGAAGCTGGGGCAGAAAGGATCGTTCTCGGAGATACTGTAGGAGTGTTGACACCATTTTCTACGACTTATTTGATCAAGCGAATAAAAAATGAGGTTATAAAAACACATAAGAAAGAGATTCCAATGGGGATTCACACACACAACGATTTTGGTTTGGCAGTTGCCAATACTATCGCTGGCGTATTTGAGGGATGTACATATCCACATACTTGTATAAATGGTTATGGGGAAAGAGCAGGAAATGCCGCTTTAGAAGAAGTTGCCACGATTTTGAAAAGAATGGGTATAGAGACAGGAATTGATTTAACTCGTCTTCCAGAATTAAGTGAGGTTTGTGAAAAATATTTCTGTAAACCTTTATCTCAATACAAACCCATCGTTGGTGATAATGCATTTTCTCATGAAAGTGGACTTCACATCGCAGCAATCTTGGCACATCCTTTAACTTATGAACCAATTAACCCTCGTATGGTAGGAAGGCAAAGAACTTTTTATCTTGGTAAATTTTCAGGCTCCAAATCTATTTTGCATGCTCTTCAACAAAAGATAAAAGTATTGGATTTAGACATTCCTGAAAAGATAATTAAAAAGATAGTATTAGAAGTGAAAAAGAAACACGAAGAAACTTCAAAAGAAGAACTTAGGGCATCGTTTAATATTATTAAAGATGAATTGAAAAAAATTACTCGAGGAGTAACTGATAAGGAGTTCTTCGATATTGTTAATAAATGGGCCCAACCATATGTTCCTGATGATTTTAAACCAAAAAAGGAGAATAATAATAAATCTTAATGTGTTTATAACAATTTATTAACTTCATCGATTTTATTCTGAGTTTTCTTTATATCATTTTTTAGCTGTTTGAGTCTTTTTGTGTATGATACATCATCTAATTCACCAGCATCATGTTTCTTTTCTACAAAGTCAAGTAAATTTTTAACAGAATTTAATTTATTTTCCAGGCTACTCTTCTGAGAAAGTAGTTCACTTTTTTTTGGCTTTTTCACAGGTTGTGAAATTACTTTTTTAGGTTTCTGAGTTCTATTCAACCTTGAGAAAATATCGGATGGATTAGATTGTAGATCAACAGGTTTGGGGGGTAGTTGGGTCAGTGTAGGATCTGTTTGTTCATCAAATATACTTACGGGTTGCGGGGAGGGAATCTGTGTAGGAGGTGTTTCTAACACTGGAGGTTCAATGATCGGAGATGTATATAGGGATGTCAAATTCTCTCTGAGTTCAACAATTTCATCTTCCGATGCTTCAGCACTCATGATAAGTTTATCTATTGTAGATTTTATGGTATTAATTTGATTTTGAAAGATCTTTAACAATTCGAACAACTCGCTTTTGCGAGAAATTTTCATTGAAAAATCAATATCTACTTTTCTGTTCTCTGTAGATTGTTCATAAGAGGGCGTTTCACTATATTGAGAGGAATTAACTTGTTGTGAAGTGATTTCGGGAATTTTTCCGTTCTCTCTTAAATCTAATCGATGTTCTGATACCAACCAATTAAAAATATTAAAAGCTAAACTAGGATGATCATCGGAATTAAACCCACAACCAATTTTGTCTCTAAATATCTCGTAACTACCAATAGCACACACTCGTCCATTATCTGGTTCCGATACACAAATTAATGGTGATGAAAAAGGTTCTGATGTGTCATTTGAAGATACAATAGAAATTGCGTTTCCTAAGACCATAAGGGAACAACCGGATCGAAAACAAAATGAAGATATTCCGTTGGTAATAGGATGAGGAGGAATAAATGCAGTAATAACTGGCATGTTTTCCATGCCTAAATTATACGTTTCGTCAAGTACTTGATCGTTCTCAAAAGACATGCCAAAATTTTGACTCAGCTCACTTAGATTACTATTTCTCCCTCGATCACCTCCCGCATGTGATAATAACAATAACCCCCCACCATCTTCACGAACCCAGTTATTTATTTCTGATATTTCTAAAGGAGAAATTTTGGAAAAATCTGGACACACAAAGACTAAAACATCATATGATTTGAGAGAGGGTTGTGTAATGGGAGCTTCTAAGAAATTATAGCATTTAAAACCATTTGAATTAAGAAAATCTTTCAATTCAGTGAAATTCTCGTCGAGTCTTCCTCTAGGTTTATGTGCAACATCAAATGCGACATTATATGTCATGATCGATCATTTAGTGAATATAATTAATTGTAATGGTGATTAAGTTCTTGAAATTATTGGAATGTATTTGAATCTTACTATGAATATAATTTCTCTAAATAAAAATATATGCAAAATTTTGCTTTTGAATCGTTGGGATATTCAGAAAGTTTTTGTTATTTCTAATAAATACTTCTATCTCCAATAATTAAATTGTCCTTGCTAATACTTTCTATTGATACATTGCTTCCAATAATGGAGTTGAATGATATTACTTTTTTTAATGAAGTTTGTTTTTCAATAACACAATTCCCTAATATGCAATTTTCGACATAACAATCACATCCTATAGATACATGGGGTCCAATTACCGAATTGATAATTTTAGTATTCTTTCCGATATGAACGGGATTCTTCAGATATGACTTTTCAAATAAAATGTTATTTTTTTTAAAATCCTCTTTTTTAACATTATAATTATCTAATAAAAATCGATTACCATTAAGCAATTCAATAGGTTTTCCGAAATCTAAAATCCCTTTCTTTAAATTAATTGCAGATATTACAAATCCTTCATCTATGATGTCTTGCAAGCTCTGAGTCAAGTATATCTCTTTTGAATGATCATTTCTTTCATCTAAATATACTTTTAGACGTCTGAATAGAGCTTTCATTAAAGAATTCGAAAATATATAAAAACCCCCAATCGCTAAATTAGATACATATTTCTTTGGTTTTTCTACTAATCTTTTTATATTTGAGTTTTCATCTAACTCAACTACACCATATGAGCTGGCTTCGTCTTTAGGAACTTCCCAAACGGTTATTATCCCATCTACATCTGATTCATAATAACGATAGAGTAACTTAGAATATTCTTCAATGGGTATCATATCTGCGAGAAAAATCAAAGCTCCTTCTCTCTTATCCTCTTCTTTTGCTTCGAAAGTGGTTTTTGTGAATAGTGGTTTTGTTAGATAGATGGATTCTCCCATTCCCCAAAAGTATGGAATATCTTCAATGTATCCGCGGGGGAGTTGTTCTATAAATGTAAGCTTGAATTTATCACTATAGTTTTTATTTACGAATTCAGCCATTTGTTCTTTCTTATAACCAACAATTAATATCAGTTCAACGTTTTTTTCGAATGTATCATTAAACCTATCAAGAATATGACCTAAAACGGTTTTTCCTGCAACTGTTATAAATGCTTTAGGTTTGCTCAATGTAAAAGGACGCATCCGTGAGCCAATTCCCGCACAAGGACCAATAATTTTCATTTTTAACAATTTTTTTAATTTTGAAATATTAAATAACTTTCTGTTAGGTTTAATAAAATTTTGACTTATCTGAATCAAAAATTCTTTGAAGATAAGCAAATAATAATTCCAACCCATGTTCTTCCTTTATTGATATTGGAATTAATTCCGAGGTAGATCCCATTTGAGTAAACACATCAGAAATTAGCATGGATAATTCTCTTATTAATCCACTTTCCCTTTCATTAGTAGAATCTTCGAGAGCCTGAAAATCTTGACTCCAATTAACAATCATATCTATTTGATCCTCATCTATCAAGTCTACTTTTGAAAGAACATTGATCTGTGATATGTCACGAAATCTAAACTGAACCGAAGCGGCCAACAATAAAGTAGATATAAAACCATTGGGTCTGAGAACAAAATTTGAATCAAATAAAAATGAAACTGACTTTTGAATCGACCCAAATCCCAATGAACTAGCGATCAAAGGTCCTGTTTCCCGAAATGCAAATAACTCAAGTTGACCAGCGGTATCAACGAATACCCAATCTGCATTATATTCATCTATCTCATCTTTTAAATCATCCAAATAATTGACCATTAAATCTGATGCCAAAATCATTGCTCCGTTCGGACCTAATTCATACTTTTCCATTACTTCATCTAAAATTATATAGTCTCGTATATCTATATCTGGTGTGTACGGTACTGATTTAGCACCAGGATCCAAATTTACAGTGATAGCAGTTATATCAGGATTACGATTGATAACAAAATCTTTCATTCCTCCTGTTATCGTTGATTTACCACTTCCCGCAGTTCCAATAAAATAATTTAATAACATGATTTATTTTTAAAACTCCAATTCTATGATATAATGGATGATTATTAAAAATTTTCAATTTAAAAAATTGAAAATAAGAAGAAGGAAAGGGGTTGAATTGAATTTTATTTAGGAATTGACTACTAGAGAGAAGGGATTCACTCGGGTTTTCTTAAGTCTTCTAAAGCAAGATCTTTTTCTTGAATCTTTTCATATTTTTCAATTTGTTTTTTAATCGCAATTTCTTCTTTCTTCAACAACTCCTCTTCATCAAGTATGATCTTGCTAAGTTCTTCTTCACTCATTGGTTTCAAGAGCATCTGTACATTAAAGTCTGAATTTTCTTCAATATTTTTTTGAAATACAGATTTCATTTCTCTTATTACCATTACTTTAGCTGAGGACCCTCCCATTAAAGAAGGGATTGATGAAGGTTTTTGAATCCGTTTTATTGGTGGCCCCGAACTGGATCTAACTGGTGGTCCAGAGGGTAAATAATTATTTCCTCCATTCAATGAGACACTTTTCAAAACGGTGGTCAGGTTTTTCAATTCATTTGCGATTACCTTAAGCGTGGTATTATTTTCTTGAATTAAGGAAGCGATAGAATCGCTATCCATTACACTCTCAATCTTCTTTTTCTCTATAATGGTTGTCTTTTTTTCGCTATTATTATTATAATCTTTTTGTACTTGATGGACTACTTTTTCATGAGTAATTGTGCTTTTAATAGTTCTCCTTGAACCTAGATCTTCAAGTTGATAACCCACATAGCAATCTTCATTCATCCAAATATCTGCTAATTTGAACTTTTCTGAGAAACTATATTCAATCTTTTGTCCCGAAAATAAGAAGATTATTACTCTAAGGACTTTGATTTGAAGGTCATTAATGGTAGCAAAATCATCCAATTCTATGGCAAAAGATAAACACTCATCCGAATGATAGATACGTTTTATTGAAATGAGAAGGGGTGGTTGTCTATATAAAACATTTTGATCAATAATTTTAGAGATCTCTAACTGTATGTTAACATACTTTATCCTTTCTGGGAGATATAAATTCTTCTCTTCGTTGTCCTTCTCAAATTCTAAGAACAACTTTTTCTCATCGTCCCAAAGTATTTGGAACATTTCCATGTTGAATTATGACCTTTCCTATGCTCACTCAATAATTTGAAATTATTATATTGAAAAAATCTCTTTATTCTCTTTAAATTATTGTGAGTTTGGGGAATTATTGATTTTTAATTAGGAATAGAATGAAAAATATCAATCAAACGTAGAGAGAATTAATCTATTTTAAACTCTTTAAATAATTCGAATATCAATAATTTTCCTTCAAGATAATATGATTTATTTTAGTGTTCTAAGCAAAAATTTTTAAGTATACGTGATAATATTCAGATCGTTAACGAAAGAGTCAAAAATCAATATCTAAATTGTATTAAATATGGAAAAGAGAAATATTACATCATCACTTCTACTCATCACTCTAATTATATCGGGAGTAAGCAATATTGTTTTATTTATAAATAAAAATATATAAGTTAAGTCACAAATCAATTTTCACGATTCCATAATTAGTTACAAAAAATAAGAGAAATAATGTTAAACACAAATCTTAGAAAATTAATTCAATTTAAGTTGATTCCTTGGATAAAACTAGCAGGAACAAGAAATGGATATTCTTCAAATGAAAGTAAAGTCAAAAAAAGGCTGATTTCACTTCTTACAATAGGTTTAATCATATCAGGAATTTCTAACATAGTTCTATTTAACCAATTAATTAATATTTCACCTGCTCCAAGCAATTCTATCTTTCTACATGCCACGAATCTCATTCCTACCAGTTTAGACCCTTTAAATGCATCCGATTCTGGGTCTAAAGATGTAATTCATCAAGTTTGCGAAGGTCTCTTTGCATACGATCTAAGAGATCTGAATCTTCCCCGAATTAATCATCTTGCAGAACAATACTTTTGGGAAAACCAAACTACCCTGCAAATAAAAATTAGAGAAGGGATTAATTTTCATGATGGATCTCAGTTTAATGCTTTAGCAGTAAAATGGAACTTGGATAGAATAAATTACTTCATTAATGCCACTGGAAATTTACCCTCAAATACTCCAAAAGCTAAGCTCGCATCACTATTTTTCCTTCCGGATTACATTACTCCCATTATAAATAGGACTGAAGTTGTAAAAAATTTTAATATCACAATTTATCTAAATGCTCCCTTCAGTCCTCTTTTAAATTTATTCTGTCATCAAGCATGCTATATGATTTCACCTAAATCTGCTGATGCAACAAGTTATATCCAACTAGATGGTGATTTAGTGGGCACTGGACCATTTATGTTTAATTCCTATAACAAATTTCCACACTGGGAGGGTAAAATCAAATTTGGCGAAGTCAAATTTACACGCTGGGAGGGATATTGGAGGAATTTACCTCATTTTGAAGAATTAATCTTTATTCTCACCGATGAAGAATATGGAATTGGAGCTGATTGGTATACTAATATTGCTCCTTGGTCTTGGTGCTGTGGTGAAGAACCGCCTGAAACAATCACTTTTAAATTGTTTACTGCTGATACGGGAATTCCAGATTTAAGCTACTACTATTTAGGGTTGAATAATAAAATCTATAATGCAACTTGGAGAAAGGCGATGTGCTTGGCAATTAATTATAGTTATGTAGCAGATTTTTTAAAAGTAAATGTAATTAGTGCTAATTCACCCATTTCGCCGGGTTTTATTGCGGCATATAATCTTTCGGCTCAAACTTCCTATAATATCACAAAAGCACGAACACTAATGCAATCAATGGGATTTGGCACTGGGTTTACTACAGATGCTGAATGGATAGCTGTAGCAGAAAGTACTTCTCCATTCTTATCAATTCCGTACACATATAATTTAGGAAATGAATTTAGAGAAGATTTATTTACTGCGATACCTGAATGGTTTAAATTGATCGGTATTGAGGTCCAAGATGATGGTGTTACTTGGTCTCAATATATTAACTACTTGTATTATGATAGAGACCACTTAGGTGCATTCGTCCAATATATGGATCTAGATTGTCTTGATCCTTACCACATGCTTAATCAATTGTTTAATCCTAACTCTGACTCAAATTTCGCACAAGTCAACGATCCTTGGATTAATACTAAGTTATCGCTTGCTTTAAACACTTCAGATGAAGTTTCTAGAAACAACATTTATAAGGATATCCAAGGATATATAACAGAAACCGCATTTTACCACGCTCCATTATTGCATCGTAAGCTTCACTTTATACACTCCGCTAAAATTCATAATCCAATTTATAATGTACTAAGTCTATTTGAAGCTTATTACATGTACCGGGTATAATCCTATTATTAATAATTATTATTTCTAAAGGAGGATTGAAATATAGAATTTCAAATACAGAATCATATGATCTTACTCAATTAATTTTCAGTTAGAGTTATAATTTTACACAATAATAATTAGATCAATCTATTAACAATAGAGATCTTTTGTTAATATTTTCTTAACTTTGATAACCAATATACCGGACGCTTTAACTCAGAAGTAAAATATTCTATTTCTTCTTTGGATTGATCTCCAATATATCCATCAACATCCAAAACTAAAATTGCGTCGTGATCATCTAATTTTTTAAGAGCAATTAGTTGTAATTTATCCCATTCTTTAGTTGAGAACTTCTCTTTATTTAACAATCCATCCACGGAACAGATTCCAACTAATTTACTATGATTAATTTGTAATATCGTTTCAATCTTTATAAAAATATCTTTAAACCGGATTGATCCCACTAAAAAGACCTTTTCTTCTTTAATTTGAGAAAAATCATGGGTTTTAAATGTGTTCAAGAACTTCATATTTAATCGTTCTTTTTTCATAATAAGTTAATAACGCACCATCATTATTTAATCACCACATGAAACTAAATACGGTATATCTTGCTGAAAATCTGGATTTTTTAAGATCTATCAAATCCAATTATATCGAATTAATTTATATTGATCCTCCATTTTATAGTGGAGTAGATTATAAGGAATTTTTGGATAAATGGCCGTCATTGGAAGATTATTTGGAGTTTATGAAAGAAAGAATTATTGAAATGCACCGTGTTTTAAAAGAAAATGGTAGTTTTTACATGCATTGCGACGCAAGTGCAATTTTTGTTTTAAAACCCTTGTGTGATGAGATATTTGGTAAAGAATACTTCAAAAGAGAAATTATATGGAATGTAGGAAGCGTTTCTGGATTCAAAAGTCAAGTGAAAGGTTGGGTGCGTCAACACGATACGATACTTTACTATACCAAATCTGATAATTATACCTTCAATAAACAATATGTACCCTATCGCAAGGAATATGTTGAGAAAATGTTTCGGTATAGCGATCCTGATGGAAGGCGATATCGAAAACGAAGGAAAGGGAAACAATATCTGGATGAAAAACCTGGAAGAGTCGTAGGAGATGTATGGAATGACATTTTTTCTTTTCAAACTACCACAAGATCAAAAGAATATACAGGATATCCCACGCAAAAGCCTGAAAAGTTACTGGAGAGAATCATTTTAGCTTCCTCCAATGAAAATGATATTGTTGCGGACTTTTTTTGTGGTTCTGGGACAACGTTAATAGTAGCACGCAATTTAAATAGAAAATGGATTGGTACGGATAACAATCCAAGAGCTATTCAACTTTGTAAGGAAAGATTTGACAAAGAAGAATTATAATTAACTTTTGAATTAAACTGGCATAATGACATTAGATTTAGAGATATTAATTGGTTTAATTACTGGAATACTCGCATATAGCATGTTATACTTAGGTAAAGGTATTCAGAAATATGCAATTGAGGGATATAAAGACGATAATAAAATTAAAGTGAAAAGCAGAAATACCGGTTGGTGGATTTTTGGTACATTATTAACTGCAACAAATATGTTTGTTCATTGGTTCGCGCTTCTATATGCACCAATTAATATTGTAGCACCTCTAGAAGGAATAGGCCTTGTTGTATTAATTATCTTTTCCTACTATGTGTTAAAAGAAAAAATATCTAAAATTCAGATATCGGGAGTTTTTTGCATAATTTTTGGAACATTTTTAATCACTTTTTTTAATACTAATACAGGAGATATTGAATATGGCGATTTTAATAGTATAGCTTTTATCATATTTTCATTTATTTTATTAATTTCAGAATTCACTATTGCTTTTATTTCTAAATTCAAGAGTAAGAAATTACATGGTATTTCTTTAGGCATTATCGCTGGTACTTTTATGGCAATTCAAACACTCACTAAAAGGATAACCGGAATTCCTGATCCCATACTTATCTTAATTTTCAGCTTAATCACATTTCTAATGAGTATTCTCACGCTTTTATTTACACAAATTGCTTTTTCAAAAGCTAACGCTAATCTCGTCGTACCGCTCTTTACATCAATGAGCATTATTTTAGCAATTCTCGGGGGAGTGTTGATACTAAACGAATCTTTAGTGATCTTACAATACCCCGGTATATTAATTGTTATTTTTGGTGTGATTATGTTAACAGGGTTAGGTAAGAAAGAATAACTTAGCTTTTTCAAGTTTCTTACTTTCTTAATTTTCAAAATTTCAAGATTAATATATCAGAAAAAATGTATAAATTGATATTCTTAGTTTAAAAATTCAATAAAAAATATAAGGTTGTGAAAGAAACTTTGGTTGATATTATGGAAATGGAAATGAGAAGAGAATTAGAGGGGGTTATCCTCAGTTTTCTAAATTTAAATAAGGGTAATGCTTTTACTCCAGAAAGCATATTGAAAAGAATAAAAAAGGATATTCAAAAACCTGAAATGTTGGAATTTTTTCAAAAACACACTGAGGGTGTATTAAATAAGCTTGCTTTCTCTTATCAAATCGATATGCATGAACATAAAGGAGTCATGTATTATTTGATGTTTAATGAATAAACTTTTAATCATATCATTTCTCTAAGGTTAGATATATACTCCCTTACCATCTAATTTTTATACAAAACCAATAGGAAGCTTATCCTAGTTATAAAACATTATGAATTTTTTTAAATATCTAGAGGCACAATCCTATGATAACATCTGAAATATCAAATAAATTGAGGAAAAATTATAATGAATGAAATATCTGAAGCTATTGTAGAATTAGAAGAAGAAAAGGTTTTAAAATTAGTAAAGGAAAAGGTGGATAGTGGTGAAGATCCTATCAAGATTTTAGAAGCGTTAAGAATGGGGATGTCTGAAATTGGAAAGGGTTCAGGGGATACAATTTTTTTAACTGACCTTATTATGGCAGGGGAAATTTTTAATGAAGCAATGGAAATCTTACTGCCAAAATTAGCGAGTGGTTCAACAAAAAATTTAGGCAAAGTAGTAATTGGTACTGTTGAAGGAGACATCCACAATATTGGTAAAGATATAACCATTAATTTCTTAAAAGCAGAAGGTTTTGATGTCATCGATTTAGGAGTAGATGTTCCTCCTCAGAAATTCATTGACGCGATTAAAGAACATAATCCTCCCGTTGTAGGAATGAGCGGTTTACTTACATTATCAATAGAACCTATGAAAAAAGCTGTAGAAGCTATTGTTGCAGCTAATTTGAGAGATAAAGTAAAGGTTATAATCGGAGGAGAAAGAACAGATGAGGAAGTACGCAAGTATGTAGGCGCAGATGCTTGGGTTAATGATGCAATAGATGGTATAAAAATTATTAAAAATTGGGTAGGAGGTGCCTAAAACTATGGATAATGCGGTAGAATTAATTAAATTGAAAGTTGAAAGATTAGAAAACGCAGCTGCAGTAAAGGAACCGGATAGGGTTCCAATTGGCATTGCAACCACATATTTTCCTGCAAAATATGCCGGTGTAAGTTATAAGGATGTTTGGCATGATAATAGTAAATACATTGAAGTAGGAACGAAATTTGCCAGAGATTTTAATTGGGACGCTGTTAGCCTCCATCGTTCGTTTGAAAGTGTCCCCCTTGGCCTAGCTTTAGCGGGTACTGATGCAGATTTAGCTATAGGAGTAGCAGTATCATCAGTGCTAGGGGGCGGAGCTTCACACGATATATTAGGCGATGTTTATTCTTCAAATCCAGGTAGAGAATTAGGGGATAATAATGAATCACAATGGGTCATAGAAAAACCTGTCATGAATGATAATGAGTACGATCTCCTTATAGGAAAACCTTTTGAATATTTAATGGGTACAGTGATTCCAAGAGCATATAAAAACTTAGCTGATATGAATTCACCTACAGCCGTAGCAGCATTATTAAAAATGGGTCAAGAAGTGGCTAAATTTCCAGCGTTCTTAATGGATTTTGTAGGAAAAATGAAACAGGAAGCTTGGATTCCATGGTATTATGCTTTAGCGCCAAATCCGTTGGATTTCATAGGTGCATTTTTAAGAGATTTTGATACACTATCATTGGATCTATATCGAAAGCCTGAAAAAGTCAAAAAAGCTTGTGAGACATTAGCACCAGTGCTTGCCGCTGTTGGGAAGTTGACAGGAGGAATCTCAAGGGATGTTACAGGTTCTCGTAGAGTATTTTGTCCTATATGGTATAATACTTATCTATCACCAGAAAAATTTAAAGAATTCCATTTCCCCTATATAAAACAGATTGTAAATGAGTTAATTGAAGCAGGGTTTACGCCACTAATGAGTTTCCAAGGGAGAAGTGATCATCTTTTGGACCAGCTAAAAGAACTTCCAGAACGTAAAGTTATCATGTGGTTTGATAAAACTGACCTTGTTAAAGCAAGAGAAGCTCTTGGAGATAACTATTGTCTTGCGGGAGGAGTTCCATCTTCGCTTCTAATCAGTGGAACGCCTGATAAAGTAAGAGAACACACGAAACAACTAATTGATAATTTGAAATCAGGAGGAGGCTTAATAGTTTCCACAGAATTCAATGGTATGGGAGACGCAAAGGTTGAAAATGTGAAAGCTTTGACAGAAGCAGTAATGGATTATGGAAAATTTTAATTCAAACTTAATTCTTTTTTTTTATTTAAAACATGCTAGACCAAATCTATAGTGGTATTTATTAGATGGATACTCAATATTGAATTTTTCTCTTAGATCTCGTACTGTGCTTATTACTTCAATTCCTATAGATTCCATTGAAAATCTTTTCTCTTGAGGAAAACGACATGGTTCTCCAGAATCAAAAGTACACACTCCTGCATTCTGTTTTTTACAGTACTTACACGTCCCATCATATAACAGAAGTCTTTTTTTATATTTCTTATCATATTGTGCTAAAAAAAGTTTAAATTCATTTTCCAAGTCATTAGATTCAAAGCTCTTAGTTAGTAAAAATGTATTTTTAATAAAAAATTCAGATCTGTTTGTTCTTTCCTTCTCTTTTTTAATATAACTTTCCAGATCAAACATTGAATAAATTAAATAGAAATCAGTATAAGTTGATAGGGCTTTTTCAAGATATGGCGAATTAGGAGGGCAACTCCATGAATGGTCATAGAAAGGACACTCAAAGCTAGGCGAAATACACATTTCTTGAACTTTCGGATCAAAATAAATATCTTTATATTGAATTTGAGCAAAGGGCATTTTCAAATCGAAAAATTATGGAAGAATTTTAAATTTAATTATTAAAAATTATTAGATTGACTTTCATATTATTATATACAAAGATTGTATTATACATCTAATGGAATCATTTGATCGTATTCAAGCTGCATTGAGGGGTCGACATGTTGATAGACCTCCAGTATTCCCCCATATTGGGGATCATGCCGGCATTATAAATAAATTATCTTATAAGATGATGTATCAAAATGCAGAAAAAGCAGCAGATGCTCATATTAAAGCATTAGATTTATATGGTTACGATGTAACAACAATACAAGTAGAACCAAGCTGGCCAGTTGCGGAAGCTTGTGGAGCAGAGGTTAAATATCTTCCTGATAAAAATCCATGGATTATTAAACACCTACTTAATTCAGAAAACGATTTGGTGAAATTAAAAGTACCAGATTTTATGTCAACAGAAAGCTCACGAGTCATGATAGAAGGTACTCGTATTCTTACTAATGAAACTAACGTTCCAGTCGCAGCTTATATGACTGGACCTATAACTTTCAGTTTACAGTTAATGCCTTATACAATTTTAATAAAAAAGATGTATAAAAATCCTGAATTTGCCCATAGTTTAATTCAAAAATCTGTTTTAATTATCAAGGAGTATATTAAAGCACTGAAAGATGTTGGTGCAACAATATTGGTGTTATGTGAACATGATATACAGTTGCTGAAACCAGAACATGTTAAGCAATTCAGTCTAAAATATTTAAAAGATATTTTTAAGATTTATGATTATAATATCCTTCACATGTGTGGAGATGTGACTTCGCACTTGAATCTTTTTGCTGAAGAACTTAAGAACATTAACAAATTAAACACATTGAACATAGGACCGCTTGTTGATATCAGCAAAACTCAAGATCTACTCGAACACAAGATTGGTGTGGCTGGTAATATTGATCATAACAACCTACTCCCTTTTGGTAACCCCAAAAAAATAGAGATTGCTGTTGAAAACGCAATAAAAGCAAGTGGGGGGGACTCTCGTTTTATAGTTGCTCCAGGATGTGAAATTACTGCTGATACACCAATCGAAAATGTTAAAGCACTTGTTAATGCCGTCAAAACCTATAATGGATAATTACATTGTAGAATGATCAAAAAAAACGAACAATTTTCTAATTACCCATAACAGCATTGTACAAAAAGCCAATGCCTCTTGGGGTCGCCTTCCAATTATTTTCTGAATTTATTATATAATGTAATTGTACTAACATCGATAAATGATATTTAATTAGCTCTTCATCCAATTGGAATTTATTCTGTATTTGATCAAAAGTCCTTACGTTGGTTCCAATGAATTTCAGTAATTCTCTCCTCGTTGGATTCATCATGGTTCTGTAAGCTCGAGAATGATCCTCTTTATGATCGATGTCTTTTGTTATTTGCAAATAATTCTGCATTTCTTCTTCAGTTAATTTACACTTTTTTACAATTTCTTTCACATCCATATCAACATCATCTAAAATTGGACTCTATATAACTTTTATATTGTTAATTACTATAAGAAATTATTATAAAACAAAGCATTAAAACAAATTGTTATGAATGATATGTCTGAAATGAGTGTAATTCAGTTACTACAAATAATGGGATTATCCCAAATAGATCTTGCAAATCAGATTGCTGTTGTTTCTGGTTCAGGAAGAGGAATTGGACGAGAATTATCTAGAGCACTGGCATGGTTGGGAGCAAAAGTTATTATAGCAGAAATTTCTGATTCTGGAATTGAAACCGAAACCATAATAAAATCAGATGGGGGTGAAGCAATGTTCATAAAAACAGATGTTTCTAGTATTGAAAGCATGAATTCCCTTTCGAAGGTAATATTTGCAAAATATGGAAAAGTGGATATACTTGTTAACAATGCAACAATATTCACTATAGGTTCTATTCTAGATCAACCAATAGAAAATTGGGAAAAAGTCTTCAATGTTAATGTAAAAGGAGTAATTTCAGGAATTAAATCATTCTTACCAAGCATGAAAGAAAGGAAACATGGAGTCATCATAACCATGACTTCAGATGAGGGAACTGCTTTTTTAGCACCATATTCCGCCTCAAAAGCGGCACTTCAATCAATAGCATATTCGCTTGCAGGGGAATTAAGTGAGAATTCAGGTGTATCTGTATTTGTTTTCGGACCAGGAATGGT
>JAGXNQ010000052.1 GCA_019894955.1 Promethearchaeota archaeon
CATCTCGCCAATGAGTATTCCATTTTTTAAACCCAGATTTTACATATTTTTCTCTTTTATAAAAATTACGACAAACCCAATTGAAAAGTACAAAGTATCTTTTTGCTCCACTCTTAATAGTTAAATTTCTTGAATGAATTCCCAAGTCATTTCTAAGATGTTTAATTAATCGTTCTTCGACGGCATCTTGTAATTTACCTTCAATAATCGCAGGTTCATGGATTATACCAACATCATTGAAATATTGTCTTACCTGATCAAAGATATTTCCGCGACATAATAACACTTTTTCATTTTTCTTATCAAAATTTAGTTCTTTCAATCCTTCTTTAACTAAATCCACAGTCATTTTATATGGTTCCTTATTTTTCCAGTTATCTCCTTTAAATAATTCCATGGAAAGAGCCTTAAATAACATTTCGCCCGTTTCTTGTCTTAAGAATCCTATAAAAGCGTCGCCTACTAAATCTCCCGTGCCACTATCATCAATTTCAATAGTCATTGTTAATATTTTTGAAAATGATTTCTATAATATCAAATTTTCTAAGTGAAGATAGAGTTATAAATTTTTTTCTAATTCTGATCTGCGTAGAATTTTAAGCTCACTACATTCTTTAACTTCTCTTGAATAATTTTTTAAAGCAATTATCCAAAATAGTGACCCCAACATCCATATAAATAATACAAGAAATATCGCAAAGGGTAAAAAGGTAATATCTTGTTGGATAAATGAAGAAAGAATCAAATTTCCGATAATTGCACCGATATTAGACATTACACCATTAAACGCATTTACCGTACTTCTAGTTTCAGGAAGAGAAACTTCAGAATAAATCGCAAACACATTCCCAGAATATAAGCTCGCAAAGAAATTTCCTAACATGCCAAGGATAAGAAATAGAATCCAAGACATCATTATTTCTAATGGAGTGCTACTTGGAACGGGTAATAAGTAAAACACCATTAGCAAAATTATCCCAACAATTAGACCAATTAAAGTCACGAAAATCCTTCCATTTCTTTTATCAGATTTTACATATTTATCACCCAATTTTCCTCCAACAATAGATCCTGGAAGGATTCCTATACCTGCTAGCAAATAAAGAGTTGTAGCAATCAATCCCGAATCCTCGGCTATAATTTTCTGAGCTAGATAAAATATAGCCCAATTTCCTAGCGTAGCTGTTGCTAATCCATTAGTAATGATAAAAAGAAGTATTCCTCTAACAGTTTTTTTTTGAAATAATTGGAGGACTGTTTTGTAAGTGATCTTATAGTTATAATTAATTATTCCTTGGAAATTTTCAAATTCTGGCTCTGATCTGCCTCTTTCAGGATCTACACCTTTTAAAATATAAAGGATAAGTGCTAAGAAACTTATGCTTGTTCCAAGTAGATATGCCCAACGCCAACCGCCAGGTCCAGTATATCCCCCTAATAACCCTCCAAATAATAATCCCATACCAGAACCTAAGTTTAATCCAAGCGCCATTATTCCATATTTATTTCCTCGTTTTATGGGAGGATATATATCACCAATAATTGAAAATCCAATAGGAATAAATGCACCACTTCCGATTGAAGATAAAATCATAAAGAACAAGTAGTATTGATAATTTGGTGCCACAAAATTTAATCCATATGAAAGCACCCAAATAAAATTGGTACAAACAAAGAGTCTTTTTCTTGATATACTTTTTGATATTTTTTCACCAAAATATCCAAAACACAATAAACTAAATGTTCCTACAGATAGTTGAATCACAATTATAATTCCTATTCCAAATTCTGTCGTTCCTGATAGATCCATAACTAGATTATTAATATTCACGGGCAAAATCCCAATACAGAAATATAGCATAAAATAAAGTAGTAATATTGATTTAAATGTCCAACTTTTATTGTTTTCCGAAATAGTTTCCATAATCTTCAATTGATCTAAAAATACAATGATTTAATGATTATTAGATTTATTTCTATAAAAGTGTTCTAAGTAACTTTAATTATATTTTTATAAAAAACTCTTTAGAAAGAGTTCATTTATCATATTATAGATTATGGAGTGAAATTGAGATTGGATGTCGAGATTTTAGTAATAGGTAATGAGGTACTAATTGGCAAAACTCAAGATACAAATTCAAATTGGATGGCTAAAAGAATAACAAAATATGGTCATAGATTAAGGAGAATTACAACAATAGGCGATAGCTTGGAAGAAATATCACATTCAATTAAAGATGTTTTGAGCAGAAATCCAGAAATGATTATCACATCTGGAGGGATGGGACCCACATTTGATGATATGACGCTCGAGGGAATTGGAATAGGATTGAATAAAAAATTGTTGCTAAACGATCATGCGTATAACATGATAAAAAAGTCATATGAACAAGCCCATAAACAGAAGATTCTAAAATTAGAAGGCATGACAAAAGAACGTACTAAAATGGCCTACTTACCCGAAGGTTCTACTCCTCTTCCTAATATTAGAGGAACTGCTCCAGGAGTTAAAATTAATGCAAAAAATAAAACTACAATTTATATACTACCAGGAGTTCCTTCTGAAATGAAAGCAATGTTTTCAAATAGTATTAAACCAATTTTAATAGAAAATCGAGGATTATTCATGGAGAAGGGATTTATATTTGAAGGAATTGGTGAATCCCAAATAGCTCCTTATGTTACAAAAGTAGAAGAGAAATATCCACAACTTTGGATCAAGACTCATCCCCGAGTTGGATTAGCTGTTGAAGTAGAATTATCAATCACTGCATTTAATTTAGAAAATGGAGAAAAATTAGCTGAAAAGGCATTGGAAGAACTAAAAACCGTAATTTTAGAACTTAAGGGCAAAATTAAGGAGTAAAAAGCACGATTCCTATTAGAAGAAATTTTTCACATTATGACAGGATTAGATTACCGAATACGTCATAAGCTACTATTTTTGCTTTAGCGGCTGGAGATTCTAAATATTCCTCTCTTAATATTGACCATATCATTGAATCTATTAGTTCTCCATCAATATTTTCATTTCTTTTTCGTAGCGTAGCTTCATGCACATACCCTAATTTGGTTGGAATTGCAGCACTTCTAATATTGTATTCTTTTTATTCAATTTTATAATAAGAAAAAACGAGATTTGGTATAATATGACGCCGTTGTGCAACGGAAATCTCAATAAGCAACCACTTACCGTGTTTTAGCTAATTTCATTGACGTCTTTATATCTTTGTAACTTCAATTTGTTTGACTTTATCCGATATCCTAACAAGCTCATGATCAACACTATCGATACTACCTACAATCCAATTCGAGATGCCATTACTGTTTAGAGCATTAGAAAAATCTTCTATTTTTTCAGGATCAATAGATAAAAGCATTCCACCTGCCGTTTCTGAACATGAGCACTCCGCATAATCATATCCAAGGTCATTGGAAAGTTCCTTAGAAAATTTAATTGAGGGTATTGTATCAAGTTCAGCTGATAATCTTGAATTTTGAAGCATTTCTTTTAAATGCCCAGATAATCCAAATCCAGTAACGTCAGTCATGGCGTGAATGAAGGAGAAATCCTTATATGAGTGTATTGTTTTTACTACGTCTCGATTTGAAGTAATCATGATCTTAATGGCAAGATCAATAGATTTTTTTAGCTCTTCAGTAGAATATGCCTCTAACATCTCAGGAAAATCTTTTAGCATCCGATAAGCTGCCATTACAGGTTGTAATCCAATTGGTTTTGTTAAAAGTAATCTATCTCCCTTTTTCACACCTTGCTTCCTTATTATTGATCTTTTATTTGCAAACCCCGACGCTTCCCCACCTATAAGAGGCCATTCACTGTAAATAGTATGACCACCAACTATTTTAGAATCTATTTTATTTTCCAGAAAGTATTTGATTCCTTTTAAAATTCCTTCTGCGATATACATTGGTGTATTCTTATTTATAGCTAAAAACACCAGCATTCCCGAAACATTTAGAACATTCATTGCAAAAATATCATTTGTTACGTTACAAGCAGCAATTTGGCCCATAATATCAGGCTCATCGATGATCGGTGTAAAGACATCTATATTTTTTACTTGAACCATATCGGTATTTGGAATAGAAACGATAGCGGCATCTTCATAACTTTTTTTTAGCCCAGTTTTCTCCAGTAATGCATCTAATTGATCTGAACCAAGTTTACACGATCATCCATGGATTTTTACTTGTTTTGTCAAACGATATTCATTTTTTTCTGCCATTTGTCACCTCACAGTTAACAGTTTTTCTATTTCTACTATATTCTATCATACATATTTATTTAATTTTTCAATTTTCGATTTATAGAAAATTGGACTAAGAATCATTTTTTAGTGCTTATTTCTATTAAATTATTACAATAAATTTAATTTTCAATTATAATCAAAGTGATTTCTTGTTGACGGGATATAAGTTGAACTTTTGCCCCTATTGCGGTAAAAAATTGGGAACCTATAATGGAAAACGACCAAATTTTTGCAGTAGTTGTGGGCAAAAACTAAATAAAGCGGTGATATCTAAAAAAGGGAAGGTTCAATGTACAATTTGTCATGATTTTATCATATTGGGAACAGAAAACATTATAAAGTGCTCCTTTTGTGAGAGTAGATTTCATTATTCGTGTGTCTCTTCTTGGCTCATAGAGCATAATTCATGCCCAATGTGTCAAAATGTATTTTTGAATCCCACATTAATTACTAATCCTATATCTAAAAGGAAGTAAACAATTTTTAAATAAAAACAGAAGATACTTACAATGCCGTATTGCAACGGAATTTTCAATAAGCAATCACTTACCGTGTTTTAGCTTATATCATTAACATTGTTAAATTGTGGTTATTTCGACATATTCAACGTTTTTTGAAACACGAACACATCGAGGATCATAATCGTTATTGATTGATCCAATTATCCAATTAAGTACATGAAATTCTTTTTCAAGCTTCTCGGAAAACTCTTGAGCGTACTTGCTGTCAACCGCAAGTAACATTCCCCCTGCGGTTTCAGGCATTTCACATTCGTCAAATTTATTCCCGAAATCATGTGATAATTCTTGAGTGAGTTTAAAAATGGGAACGCGTGTGATTTCTGCCGAAAGATCCGAATTTTGAAGCATTTCTTTTAAGTGTCCTGCTAAACCAAAACCTGATACATCTGTCATTGAATGGACAAAAGACACATCATCGTAGGAATGAATGGCTTTTACAACGTCACGCAATGGTAAAGTCATGTATTCTACAGCTAAATCAATAGATTTATCAATTTCAGCTTTAGAATAAGCTTTCAGAAGATTAGGATTGTTTTTTTGGAGACGGTAAGCAGCCATGATTGCCTGATTTCCTATAGGTTTTGTAAGTATTAACGTATCACCAGATTCGACGTAATTTTTTTTAATAACTTTGCTCTTATCAACAAATCCGCTTGCTTCCCCACCTATCAAAGGCCATTCAGAATAAATAGTATGCCCTCCTAGTACTTTAGAATCAATTTTATCTTCGATAAAGTGTCGGATACCTTTCAGTATTCCTTCTGCGATTTCCATGGGCATATTTTTCTTTATACCAAGAAACACCAGCATTCCAGAAATATCTAGAACATTCAGTGCGAATACATCATTAGTTACGTTAGCGGCCGCGATTTGACCCATTATTTCTGGGTCATCTATTATTGGTGTAAAGATGTCAATATTTTTGACCATCACTAGATCTGAGTTTGGTACGGGGATTATTGCGGAATCCTCTATATCTCCAACCAAACCCGCATTGTTAAGAATCTCATTTAACTTTTTGGAGCCAACTTTGCAATTTCAACCGAATAATTTCGTTTGGAGCGTCAATCGATAACTCTCTTCAACGTTCTTTAACATACACCTCACGTTTAAAATCTTCTTTCGTTGTTGTAAACCTATAGAGGTAAAGAATATATTAATAATTTCGTTATAAATTATTTAATATTTCGATAAATAAGGAACTTTTATCACAAAACAATGCAAAGATATGAATAAATAATTAGGATAATAATAGATCTATCTTTTTAGATATTTTCCGGGTCACATTAAATGGATCTATATAAAATAGATTTAAAGTGATCTCATCCGCACCAGGATCTGAAAGTCTTTTTTCAACTATTCGATTCATTTTTATAACATAATTGAATTTTAACACATTTGCTGGTTTTAATTCATTCACGTAGAGATTTCTGGGGAAACTTTCATTTTTCTCAAAAACCAGATACACGGGTATGCGAAGTATAATTTGAAGATCTTTAAATGTGAGGGTTGTTGGATTACTTAATTTAAAATCAAGAAGTATTTTATTACCAATAGTTTTAATTGTTTTGAATAGTAGGAGATCTTTTGATTCAAATAAATCTTCTAATTTAGGAGAATTAAGCATATCATCTTTGATTTTCCCACTTAATTTATTTTTACTTATGAATTTAAGTATATAATCAGTGAGTTGGTCAACATCAATATCCATATATGTAGCTAAATTCTTCAATTTGATAGGGTTCATTACTTCTAAATAATATTTAATTTGATTTAGGTAAATCTTTTCAAGATTCTTTTGTTGGAAATTTTTCATTTTATTAATGAGCATTTCCTTTGAAGAAACAAATTTAGTAATGAATGGACGAATGTACAAATTGAAAATATTATTGTCTGTCGTTATTTTGCCGATAATTGTATCAATTTGGCTTTCATATTCTACGATAAAATTTTGAACCTGGTTTTGATTCATTTCAATGAATTTCTTTGCATCACTAAATTCATTTTTTTTGATTAATTGGCTTACTTTTTCATTTAATTGATCAAATTTATCATTAAATTTCTTAAATCCCTCAATTCCTTGACTAATTATTGTATGTATATGTCCTTGAAACAGTTGGAATCCAAGTTCATTAGTGATATCTTTAATTTTACCAGTTGATATTTCTTCACGAGTTTCAATTTCTATAAAATAGTTCACAATTTTATCTTTAATTACTTTAATTTTTTTATCCAATCTGCTTAAGTATTCTTGGATTTCAATCTTTAATTCTACCCAATTTTTAAGTAATTCCTTAAAAATGTCAAATTCTACATTACTTACAATAAGATCTCTAATTTCATCATCTAATTTGAAGAGATAATTTCTCAATTGTGTGATTTGAGTGAATTTTTCTTCTAAATCGTCATTTTGTTCATTGGATAAGATAATCTCATCCAAATTATCTGGAAATTCATATGACTTTAGCACTTCATATTGAACTCTTAGTATATTTATACGATCATTGAAAATCTTTATTTTACCCTTTAATCCTGAAGAGAATTCCATTTTTTTCTCTTCAAAAATTTCATGAATAAAACCCTTAATAAGACTGAGCTCGTCAATGATTTGTAATTTAGTTTCTTCCCAATCTTCAAGTAAATTAAATGCTAATCTTTTGTATTCGAATTTATTAAGTTTTTTATTGAAATTCTTAATTTTACTTAAATTCTTTCTGTAAGTTCTATTTATCTCGATTTCTGTTTCATTAAATTTGAATTCTTTTATTAAAGCGTTCATTTTTTCCCGGAATTGAGCGGGTGCTTTTTGAAATTCTCTAATTTTACTCGTAAATAAGTCCAATTCATAATTTACTCTCCTAATTGTGTCATCCATTCTATCAAAATTGGTTTTGATACTCTTTAGAGTAGAAATGATCTCATTCTTAACATCTGGATCAGTTTCGTCTTTTAGTACTTTATCTAATTCTATGAAGATCCATACTGCGACCTTCCTAATATCTAATATAAAAGCCAAATTCTGAAGAAGGGCGATATTTTTTTTTCTTTCTCTCCAGTATTTTGATTCAAGTCGATATAATATCTTTGTAATTTCATTTTCGATCTCAACTTGATATTCTTCATATAACCTTTTAAAAACTAATGCAACACAATCTCTCACATTTTCTGAGGGGCTTTCTAATTCCTCAAATATATAAATAAAGATATCAGGAATATTATTTTGGCTGAGATGATATAACGCATTTTGAATTGTATCTCTATAATCTTCATCAGCAAGATCCAACGAATTGATTAAGTTTGACCAAATTTGATCGAAATTATTTTTGGAGATGCTTACAAGGGCATCAATAACCCTTAATTGAATTCGATAATCATCTTCTTTCAATAATTTGATTAGTTTAGGAATTATTGGGATTATTTCAGAAGATTTTTCTTTCCCGATTTCCCCAAATAACCAAATAATAAGTTCTTTTACTCGCGCTTCCTCATTATACAACAAATTTAATAGGATATGCATTATTTTATCTTTAGAGAGAAAATATGTCCCTATGGTTTTCAGTAATTCTGCTGAAGAGCGAGCTACATCCTCGTCTAAATCGCGTAAGTTGACGATCACAATAGAAAGAAGAGGCTCTAAGTCGGGAATTTTAGAAAAATCTTGATTTAAAATCTTTTTAAGCGTTTTAATTACTTCTAATTTAACTTTCCAGTCATCGTCGATTAATTTTGAAATGAATTCCTCAATAATTAGTTGGATCTCTTCTTGGTCAATATGAATAGATACCAATAAATTTCCCATTATTTTTACGGCAAGTCTTCTCACTGTAGGTTCTATATCATAAAAGCGACTGCGAACTTTCGTTATTAACTCTAATAATAGGTTTGGGCGATATATTGAAATTTGATAAAGAATTTCTAATGAAACTAAACGGATCCATGAATTTTTCTCATTGATTATGAAGTTCATATACTTTACGGCACGTAAAGAAATAGATGGAGTCTTATCGCAAATATAGTTCAATAGATTTAATGATTTATACAAAATTTCCTTATCTAAACTATCCCGATTTTCTATTAAATTAAATATAATTTCAGCAGCTTCCTCGTAATTACCGCTAAATATCAACTGTTCAATTCTTTTCTCATCCAAAGTTAAAATCGTCAAGCTCGTCTAATTTTTATGTTTTATTCTTTCCGATAATTTCTATTGTCATAAAAGTATAAAAATGTTTTTTAAAACTTATTATTAAATCAAAAAATACATGAAACTTTAGTTTTTTATAGTTATTGAGTTTGGATTTAATAGAATTTGTAAATGAATAAAAAAGTAATTTTGTACAAAAAAAGAAATAAAAGTAAATTAGTTATATAATTCTATTACTGCATTTCCAGGCATGGAGATTCTTTCTCGATATGTCAATGTTCCTTTATCAACTTCCTTAGTTTTAATTAAATTTCTTTCAATATCTTTATCTGAGATATACCCTCTTTCTCCAGCTTCAAATTGTTCTACTAAATTTCCATCCTTATCTTTAATATCAACATTGGTTAATGTAGTTTGTTTTACATCAAAAAAAACTTTATTCCCTTCTATCTTTGTAACAGTTGCTTCTGTGACTAATAGATCGCCACATCTTACCATCCCACGCATCGAGATATCAATATTGATTATTTTTCCGTACTCTTCTTGATTTAGAAAATCCTCGAACAACTTGGATATAAATCCGAAACTAAAAAGTCCATGACCAATTACACCCTTTAAACCTGCTTTTATAGCGACCTCATCACTTGTATGGATTGGATTTGTATCCCCCGATGCTTTCGCATATTCCTTCAATAATTCCCGTGTAATCTGATTAAATTCGTTCTTAATTACTTTACCGACTTTTATATCTGATATATTTACCACTTTTCATACACCTCTTTTAATATCCTCCAGGTCTTACTGCAACCGTTATTAAAGGCTTGCATACTAATTCATCATTTTGATTTTTAACAAGAACTTCAATTTCAGAAAAGAAAACCATTGTTTTTTCAATGACCCAAACTTTCCCATATTTTGCCGTTATTGAAAGTTTATCTCCAGGTTTGACATCTACACATCCTTCCCAATCATATCTCTGACCACCATGCAGTAGTTTCCCAACATTCAACATAAAAGGTCGTTCTACGCCATCTTGAACCAATTTCATCCCAAGCAACAATTTATATAACGCTTTAATTGTAAAATGATTCGCAAATGCATGGCATGCCACAATTCCATTTTCTTCAGGACCTACATATTTTGGATCTGTAATGCCATAAATTTTTGCGAAATTTACAAGAGTATTATATCTAATTGATACTTTAGCTGTGCCAGGAATTTCCTTTCCAACCAGATTGCTTATTAGAAACTCTGCATTTTTTTTCATTTCTGCTTCATCCATCTGATCTCACAATTTTTCATATAAGTTTTCAATTATTACTATGATTAAATTCGTGTTTTATGAAATTAAAACTTTGATTTCGGAATTGAGTAATTAATATTTATATGTCTAAATCTGTTGGAATAATTCTAGTACTACAAACAAAACTGTCTTTTAAAAAAAAAGTGGTTATCCTTTTTGGTTCAGCACCATTTAAAATTACACACGGTAGTTTATATTCATCAATTAGGTTGGACAAATAATCATCCACGGGGGCGGAGGTCTTTATATTAAGTTTATTGGTTTCTATTTTTTTTAGCTGGTTAATCTTTTTTAATTTCTTATATTCATAAGTAGAAATTTTTTTTATGCAAGAATTATCTTTATGGATTAATCCATCAACATCTTTTATCAAAAAAGCACATTCGAAGTTAAATTCATGTGCCAAGTATAAAGCAATCGAATCAGAAGTTACTTTCCAATTATGGGGTAAAAAATCATTAATTTTTAAATATTTGAATGGAAGAAAAACCGCAAATATTTGGGGGTTTTTTATAATTTCTTCAATTTCTTCAATAACTTCGATTTGTTCATAATTATTTGCCAGTTCTTGTCCATTAAAATCCATGGCATGAATTGCCATCCAATGAGATTTTTCATCCCCTAAATTCATTTTCAAATCTAGGATTCTAACAAAGTTAGCAAGAGTTCCTCCTCCAGGAACTATAATTATCTTATCTAGAACGTTGTTAACATAAAGGTTGTTTAATTGGGAAATTGTATTTTCCAAATATGCTTTATTTTCAAGAATTTTACCCCCAATTTTAAAAATGGCATGTTTACTCTTCATTATTTTCTTATATCCTGTATTTGATAATAAAGTGCTCCTGCTACAGCAAAAGCGGAGGAACTTATCTTGTCTGGTATTTGCATTAGATTTTCGTAAGAGAAGATCTTATTATAACCCAATTTTTGAAGATTAATTTTTATGAGGTAATCTGCTGATAATCCTGTAATTACAAATTTAGGTTTTTTAGCCAGAGCCGGTTCTCTTAGCTCTAACTCATTAAGAAATGAGTTAATTTCAACTGAAATTAAATTTAATTGCTCTTCATATATGTATTCTGCTATTTTATTTAATTCTTCTTTTGTTAGCATGTCTTTATCGGCACAAATTATTCGTGCTAAACGAGAATAACAATCTTCTAAAGAAGTTGTTCTGTTATCAGCAGTGTCATTAATATATTGACTTTCTGTGATATTATTTAAAATTCTATGAACATCTGAAACCAAAGCAAATTTTTCAAAGGAAATTTGTATTAATTCATCATTATAGGGAACTTTATGTGTAATTGATGGGATGGTCGCTCTTAAACCACCTGTATAGATTAATTCATGATGCTTTAATCTTTCAACATCAGTTTTCCCATTTGAGATGGGATTTCCATCTTTTATTGGTATTAAATCAATCGTAGTGGAACCAGAATCGATTAAAATACAATTAGGATTAATTTTTCCTAAAAACAATGCCGTAGATACCCAATTGGCAGCTGCAACTTTAAGATAATTTATTCTTGCTTCTTCTTCTGAAACATAAATCCCATCTGTGCTCATGAAGAATAATTTTTGAGGGGGAAAAATCTGAATTAATGCGTCTATAGTCCTATTAATCCCTTCCTTTTTGGTTTGAAATGCATCGGAAAGTTCACACGTTATAGCGATGGCGAAGTATGTTACTTCATCTAATTTGAGATTATTTTGGTTTAAGAGTACGCTTGCAATGCGAGAAAGCATTTCGGGAATATCTTTGAGAGTTTTTTCCCAAAACGGAAAGTATTCAATGGATGAAGAGGTTTTTATAATACTACCATTATCATACACCAACAAGGCTGCTTTTGTATTGGCTCCTCCAATATCTAATCCCATAATAGAGATATGACTTTCTTTATTCATGATGAAAAATCAACTATTATTGTTTTAAATTAGGATTTATTCTCATATTTCTGTGTGAGATAATTTATTACCTTATCAAGATTAACTCCTGTTAAGGCATTTGTTATGAAAAAGTCTTCTTCATTTAAAGCTAATTTCTCTTTTATATAATTGATTTCAGCAGTGCTTGCTAAATCTTCCTTGTTCAAAATAATTAACATAGCAATTTTCCCATCTTGTGTAAAGTTATCTTTTACTTCATTGTAGAGTTCAATTTGGGAGTCAATAGAATAACCACAAGCGGGAGTTGGATCGAAAACAAAAATAATCAAATCAGAGATCAACCTTAATGCTAGAATTGCTTGAGCTTCAATATTATTACGCTTTGACATTGGTCTATCTAAAATACCAGGCGTGTCCATACATTGGACTCTGATCGTATCAAACCTACGTTCAACATGTAAATGACCTATAATTAATTCTTTAGTAGTAAATGGATATTCTTGAACATTTATCTTCTTATTTGTTGATATGTTAACTACTAAACTACTCTTCCCTACATTGGGATAACCTGCAAATACAACACAAGGCATTTCATAATCAAGTGAAGGTATTTTTCTTAATTTTCCTCTTATATTATTCAAATATTCAAGATTATTGTTTTGTTTTCTTAAAATAGATGAAACTCTTCCAAAGGCCGCACGACGTATTCTATCAGCTTCATTAGGTGCTTCGATTTTCTTCAAATCTCTAAAGCTATCCCTTTCAATCTGGCTAAGTATAGGCAATATCCCATTTAATTTTCCTAATGTAAGCCTTAATTCATCTACATCAACTAATAAAGATGCTAATTCCCTGTAAAAATCAGGTAATTCTTCAATCATTGGAACGCTCTTAATTACATTAAGGATTCGTTCAATAATATCCTCAATAGCAACTTTTATTCGTTTATATTCCTTTTTTTTTGCTTTTATGAGAATCGGAGCATTCTGCGATACTTGAGCGGAACTTTTCATTCCTCGTTTGAAAGCCATATCCAATAATTCTTTTGTGTTTGGAACATGATAAAAATGCAAAAATGGGTTTTTCATGATGATGTGAATAATAATATATTTATATAAAATAAAGATTGGTTCGATATTACTTTTTCTCTTTTAATTCCATCAATTTTTGCTCTGTTGCAGATATCTCACTGCTTAGATCTATCACATCATTAGGAATAGATTTATACTCCTCTAAAATGAATTGAAATCGAGAAATTACCCTTTCAAATTTCCCCATATTTTCTTCTTTCTCTGCTTTAATTTTTGCTAAATGTATCTTTTCTAACTTACTCTTTATCAATGGAGGTAAAACAACTCGTTGTTGCATTTTCTTCTGCTCAAATCTCTGTTTTTCACTGGTTATACTATCAACTCGTTTTTGAAATTCATAATCATTCTTATTTTTCATCAGGATTTTTTGTTCATTTTTTCTCAGTTCTTCTTTTTTATATAATTCGATGTTCCTTAATTCTTTTTGTAGTGTACGAGTTTGGTCCAACCATCCCATCTGATTAAAGATTTTAATTGCTTGTTGGTATAACGATGTTGCGTTATCATAATCTTTATTAACTAATGCTTTATTTCCATCAGCTAACAAATCCTCAGCTTCTTTGAGAAGAGTTTCTTCCCTCTTCTTTTTTTCTTGGATTAATCTTACTCTTTCTCTTCTTTCTTCAACTTGTTGTTTTCGTAAACTGTCATGTTCCTTTAAAATATTCCCTTGAAATTGTTTTTCTTCCTGTTTTTTCTTTTGTTCTTTAATTTGTTGTTGGAATAATTTTGGATACTTAGATTCCATGCTTTCTTTTTTAACTTGAGGACTTGTGGGAGTAATTTTAGTACGTGAACTTACAGGGGTTTCAATTTGTTTTTGAAGTTTATTCCTTCTTCGTTCTGCAGATGCTAAAGTCACAATGTCCTTAATACTTACTTTATTCTTTATTCCTTTGCCAGTTTGTTTCAATCGTAAATGTTCCTTAATTTCATTAATTTGCCATAAAATTTGCTTGCTTTCAAAATCGTAATTTATTTTATTGAAAAGCGTATAAGCTTGATCGAATAATTTCAACGCATCATCATACATTTCTTCCAACGTGAGTTCTCGTGCTTTGTCTAATATGGTATACCCATTTTTTTCTGAATATTCAATAATTTCTGAATCCTCTTTAATTTCTGAAACCTCTTTTTCTTCAAGAACTACTAATGGTGTAACTCTTGAGGGATAGGTACGTTTCAAGTTCTTTATTCTAACTATTTCTTTAATAACAATCCCAACTTGTCCAGTTAATCCCAACTTTGCATAAAGCTCTTTTGCTCCTAATAATGATGTAATAGCTGAATCATAATTATTAAGTTTAAGCTGAGATTTTGATCGTTCTTCTAATTTTTCAGCTTCTTTTATTAAAGGGTCATTCATAGTAATTACTATTAATTATTCTTAAAAAAGATAATAAAATTATTCAATTTACTAATGTTAATCATTATTAATATACTTCCATTTTGAATTATATTCATGAAAATGTTTGAAAAATTAAACGTAAGTGTTGTTGGAGCAACAGGAGTTGTAGGACAAAATTATATTAAACTCTTGAGAAATCATCCATGGTTTCAAGTCTCAGATGTCGCTGCCTCTTCAAGATCTGAAGGTAAAACATATGCAGAAGCTGTAGGGAATAAATGGCAAATGTCTATTGATATTCCAGCAAATATCAAGAATATAGTCGTAAGAGAAGCTCAAGATATTGATTCTTTAGATCCTAAAATAAAGTGCGTGTTCTCCGCAATAAATTTACCTAGTAAGGAAGATGTTAAGGAATTAGAATTCAATTATGCTCGAAAAGGAATTCCGGTAATAAGTAACAATTCTGCTCATAGATGGACACCTGATGTACCAATGATAATTCCTGAAATAAATCCTGACCATATTAATATCATTCCAATCCAACAACAAAACAGAGGTTTTAAAAAGGGATTTGTTGCTGTAAAACCTAACTGTTCAATACAAAGTTATATGGCACCGATCTATTCACTACAAAAAGCAGGGTATAAAATCAATAAAATGATTGTAACCACGCTTCAAGCGGTCTCTGGAGCGGGATATCCGGGAGTCTCTTCATTAGATATGATTGATAACATAGTACCATTCATCGGGAGTGAAGAAGAAAAATCTGAATTGGAACCCTTAAAGATTTTGGGGACTATTGGAGAAAAAGGGATCATTAATGATGAATCAATCAAAATAAGCGCTACATGTACCAGGGTACCGGTAGTAGATGGTCATACAGCTAGTGTTAATATTAAATTCCAGGAAAAAATACCTTCTAAAGATGAGATAATAGATATTTGGCGTTCATTCCGAGCAGTTCCACAAGATTTGTCCCTTCCTTATGCTCCAGAACAGCCAATTATATATTTAGAAAATGAAAATCGACCTCAACCTAAGAAAGATCGCGATAATGATAAAGGAATGGCGGTTACTGTCGGCAGGCTTAGAAAAGATCAAGTATTTGATTATAAATTCGTTGCCCTAAGTCATAATACAATTCGAGGTGCTGCGGGAGGCGCAATTTTAAATGCGGAGTTATTATTTAAAAAAGGTTTTATATAACACCTTAAAATTCATGTTTATCAATGATAATAGGTAATAGTAATTTCATTAAGGAAAATGAGCTTTTAGATTTAAACAGCTTATAAGCAGGTGTACTAGGATACACTTCAAAGTATCTGGATTTTTTAACCATCTTTATAACTTTATATTGTTTTAAAGGTGATACATTATATAACTTAAAAATATATTTTTCTATAATTTCCTTAATTAGTTCTATGTCAATTTTAAATACAAAATCTATATGCTCCATATCCTCTGCTAAATCCGAATATATTTTTTTCACATCAAGATTTTTTTCAATTGCATCGGTTCTATTAATGTTAGATATTTTTATCAAAGAACCATTAAAAAATTGAAGCAATATTGCAT
>JAGXNQ010000053.1 GCA_019894955.1 Promethearchaeota archaeon
TGGTAGGATTCAACATGTTAAATCAAACTGCAAGCAAATTAATATTTCCAAAAACAATTAAGCGAAACATAGGAACTCTAATAATGTTTCCTGTTCGTTTAGCATTCAGTAGAACAGAACGCTTGATAAAAATAATTGCAGAATTAATAGAAAATGGTCAGCTTAATCGAAGTGATATCGATTTGGAAAACCCACTCGAATTCATTATTAATGAGGGAGGAGCTAAAGATTTAATTGATGCCGCATATCGTTTCTGTCGATACGAGTCTGGAGCAGACATAACCCTTTCTGGAACTGGTGATATTGAGCATTTAAAGGCTAATATCGAATCTTTCTTAAGACCACCACTCCCGAAAGATGATGTTCTTAAGCTTAAAAATATATTTCAAAATGTAGATTCTGTGTCGGGACAATAAGTTATTTTGTTACAATTTTTTAACTCTAAAATCTAAAGAGTTCTTTTGCATTTCTTACTACTTGATTAGAAAATTCTTCGAGGTTAATATCCTTTATACAAGCTATTTCTTTTGTCACTAAAATCACATCTTCGGGAAGAATGAATTTTTTAGGAAACTCCATAATATGATATGGAGAATCTGTTTCAATAAGTATTGAATTTGAATTAGTTTAAACTGATAATTACTCTAATTTGCACTCCTCTCTGGAGCCTCTTAATACTTTTCTGTTAATAATTATAATCCTTGAACAATTTGACGGGGTGAAATCCCATGAAGCAATGCTTGATGGAGTACTTTAATATCAAGTGCATTTACCTCGATATTTTTTTCATTTGCTTTGTACAGATTTGATAATTTCTTCATTATTTGATGCGTTGAATTCTCAGAAATATCTTTTCTGGAACCAAAATAACCTCCATAAGCGGTAAAGAGGTTTGAAATTAACTCGATTTCATCATCATTGAATTTATTATCACATTCTGGACATATTACCCCGTAATTCATTGCTAGTTCAATAAATCGATGTTTTCCCACTATTTCTTGTTTGCATATAGAACATGTCACGAAACTTCGATTTTCTTTTATCTCAATTTCTTGTTGGTTAATCATCATGATAAATAAAAATGGTTTAGTTCTTTATAAAAGAAAAATTCAGTTTTATTTTACTAATTAGTTACTCTGGAAATAGCGGTTGTAACTCATTTTCTCTAGCTATATTAACGATCTTTTCTAGATCTTTAGCATCAAGTTTCTTATAAAGTTTAACTGCATTCAATACTAACGGCCATAGCTTCACATCACATGGCAAGGAATAAGTTGTAACCCCATCTTGTGATAAAGTAAACCATACAGCTTGGTTAACAAATTCTTGTTTATCCAGAGGTTCATACCAAGTGTTATATGTAGAATCACCCTTCCATCGATTTTTAGAAATTGCTTTAATAGCGGTAACTCCAATATTTTTCTCTCGAGTAATTTGAAGGATGCTTTTAAAATCGTTCACGGGATTAGGATTTACAAGCGATGCAACGTAAACTGGTAGAAGAACCGTATCAAAATCATCTGATAGCGTGATTGCTTTTTGTAATATCCTTACATCATCGTGTCCTGTAATACCAATATGCTTTATAATACCTGTTTCCTTGGCTTCTTTAAAGGCTTCCATGGCTCCATCTTTTCCGAGAATTTGATCTAATTCCTCCATTGATGAGACTGCGTGAAATTGGTATAGATCAAAATACGTAGTGTCAAGACGTTCTAAAGATCGATTAAGTTGTCTCCAAGCCCCTTTCTTTGTTCTTTTCATCGTTTTTTCTGCAAGGAAGAACTTATCCCTATATTTTTGTATCCAAGGTCTAAGTCGTTCTTCTGCTTTACCATAGGTCGGTGCGACATCTATCATGTTAATTCCATGATCCATTGCGAGCTTTACTGCCTTATCAGCTTCATTTTGATCAACATACCCGAGCCCACATCCTCCCATTGTTATTAATGTAATATTGGCGTTAGTTTTACCAAAAACGCGAGTTTCCATTTATTCACCTTATAATATCTGATTGATATTTAAGATTATATAATTAAATTTAAAGGTTGATTAAATGATTTAGAAATGATTGGAAAAGGAGATATTTCCGCAAGTTCTAAATATACTAATTGGAAATTTTTATATATGAGTTCGGAGTCATAATGAGGTATTGTTCTCCAAGTCTAGCCATTGAGCCCCCATTTTCTCTCAGAAATATTTTTAAATCCTCTATACCTCGTTTTAATTTTGTAACGTCCACGCTCTTAAGGAGATCTTGCGCATTTATTATCAAAATCTTACGGCTCATTAACTCTTTTTTAATTTGCGCTACTTGATCAAGAGAGGAAAAATCAAATTTCTTAATCACAAAATTTTGTTTGAGTGTTGTAAGTTCATTTGAAAATCCCATAGTTTCTTCAGGTGACCTTAATAGATCATCCTCCACCTTTTTCCAATATCTAGTCATTTTTACTTTCACAACCTACTTCGTAATATTTCTTATTTGTAATATTCGTTACAAAAGTTTAGGATATATGTATTATGTACACGATACGATATAAAATTGCGAATAATATCCTCGTATTAATTCTTGAGAATTGAGGTTAAAAATAATATATTAAACACAACAATTCATTAAACCAAATTAATCATTTTTGTCATATTTTTTATAGTAATTTTAATAAATTTTAGGATGATATTTATAATCATATTAATCATCATAAAAAATGAAATCAAAATGAGTGAAGAAAAAGTTATTGTTGCAAACAAGGGTCTTGTTCGTGCCGACTTTGCATTTTGGGTTGGTCAATATCTAGACAAATTCTATGATGGATTAGAAAATAAAAAAATCATGGGAAATAAATGCCCAAAGTGCGGAGATGTATTTGTTCCTCCGAGGAAGATATGTGGTAAGTGTAATGTAGTGATACCGTTAGACGAAAATTGGGTTGATTTACCTGAAACGGGAACTCTCATGAATTTCACCATTACTCCTTATAGAATTAATGATAGAACCTCGAGAAAGGCAAAAGATTGGACAATCGGTATGATTCAGATTGATGGTAGCAATACTTCAGTAGTCTATAGATTATTGAATATGGAACCAGAAGATATTAAAATTGGCATGAAAGTAAAAATCGAATGGAATGAAAAAACTAAAGGGGACCCTTCTGATATCAAGGGTTTCCTCAAAGTATAGGAGGTGCTATTAAATGCAAAAAGTAGGAATAGTCGGTTATTATCAAGTAAAATTATACTCAGATGCGAATTACGGACGTTATGAAATGATTTTTGAAGCATCTCGAGGTGCTTTAGATAAAGCTGGTCTTAAAAAGAAAGATATTTCCACAGTCATTTCTTGTACTAACGATTACTATGACGGTCGTACCATTTCAAACTGTTTTACGGTTGAGGTTGGCGGTGGTTACATGGCAGATGAGAGTAAGGTCGAAATGGATGGAGCACATGCTGTATTATATGGATTAATGCGTGTTCTTTCTGGAAATCATAATTTAGCCGCAATATGGGGTGGCAGTATGGCATCTTGTTATCCATATCATACCGTAAGACTTTATGAGACAGATCCAACCTGGGAACGTTCTTTAGCATACGTTAATGATGTAACCTCTGCGGGATTCCAGATGAGGGCGTACATGGAAAAATATGGAGTCACTGCTGAAGAAATTGCTAAAGTTGCAGTAAAAAACAAGAAAAATGCAGCTAAAAACCCATTAGCACTTAAAGAAGCTCAATTGCCAAATATAACGGTTAAGGATGTTTTAGATTCAGGGATATATGCTGACCCGGTCACCGAATTAATGGTAGCTCCACCTTGTGATTGTGTAGCAGCATTATTGTTAGCACCTGAAAAACAAGCTTTAAAGATCACTGATAAACCAGTTTGGATAACAGGTGTAGGATATAACCAAGATCCTTATTATCTTGGAGATCGTGATTTATCTGGATGCAAATCAATGAATTTAGCTGGAAAAATGGCATATAATGCTGCGGGCATTAATGATCCAAGTTCAGAAATTGATGTTGCAGAACTTTTTGAAGCTAATGCCCATGAAGAGTTAATTTTCGCTGAAGAATTAGGATTTGCTAAGAAGGGAAAAGGAATTGAAATTAATTCAGCGATTAATGGAGATTTACCTATTAATCCTTCTGGAGGTGCGCTTGGTGGAAATCCTCCATGTGCAACAGGTTTAATCCGCATTATTGAAGCGGTCAAACAATTAACCGGTGAAGCTGGCGATTATCAAGTAAAGGGTGCTAAAAGAGCTGTAGCATCGGGGCAAGTAGGAATGTGTGCCCAAAATAATATAATATATGTTTTGGAGGCGAATTAAGATGGGAAGACAAGTAGCAATAGCTTCTGCAGGATTTAGCGAGCATGCTTCAAAGCGTTCCGATGTAAGCATGCCTGAATTAGTCAGTGAAGCCATTGAGGATTGTTTAAAAAATGCACCAGGCGTAGAAATTGGTGATATTGATGCCTTCGTTAACGGAAATATGCCCGCTTTTGAGGGATCAAATATCCCTGAATTATGGATGACTGATTGGATGGGTGCAAGAAATAAACCTTTATTACGAGTAACAACAGGAGGAACTACAGGTGGAACCGTTGCAATATCTGGTTACTATACTGTAGCTGCTGGATTACCCGGAATTGATACGGTTTTAGCGGTAGCATTTGAACAGCAATCTCAAGGAGATACAAGCGTTGGTTTAGCTAGTGTAGCTTATGGAGAGATATCAATCCTTAATACACTTGGAATTCCATATGAGCAAATATCACGCTTACTTTCGGCAGGAGCGGCTATCGGAGTAGCAGCTTACCAAGCAACGACCTATATGAATAAAACTAAAATTAAAGAAGAAGACTTAGCAAGAGTAGTCGTCCAAAATAGACGTAATGCGGCAAAAACTTGGTGGGCACATTTAAAGATGCCTAATCTTACAATTGAAGAAGTTTTAGATACTCCATACGTACAATATCCTTTACGATATGGAATGGTATGCCCTGCAAGTGATGGGGCATGTGCTATGTTATTTACTACAGAAGAAAAGGCTAAGGATATTTGTGATATACCCGTTTACGTTAATGGAGTAGCAAGTGTAGCTAATGAAACGGCAGTTTTAGGCTATGATGGTAGTGGCTCATGTCAAATTGATCCTTCCATGCAACTAGGAGCGATTAGATCTGCTGAATTGACCTATAGTCAAGCAGGAATCTCCTTTCCAAGAAAAGAAATTGATTATGCGGAGGTATATTCTCCATTCCCAAATCAAGAATTAATGTGGGTGGAAAAATTAGGGCTATTTGAAGAAGCTACCGCTCCTGAAATGTATGAAGCAGGAGTTACAGCTGTAAATGGAGAATTACCTGTGAATTGTTCTGGTGGTGTTAATGCAACAAATGCAATTGGAGCATCTGCCATGGAAAGACCTGCTGAAGCTGCATTACAAATAATGGGAAAAGCAAGTAATCAAGTTCCGAAAACAGTTCATACATCAATTGGATCTGGATGGGGTGGCTCACTCAATCTCATTACTTTAATGGCTATGAGTGATCAACCAAGAAGGAAATTTTAACGGAGGTAAATAAAAATGTCAAAAATGACTCAAAGAAAATCTTTAGATTACATTAAAAAGGATTATGTAAGAACTCGTACATTAACTGGAAGTTGGTATTTAGCGAGTTATAAATTCAAATTTAACATTACACACATGAAACCCTTTTTAGAGAAACTAAAGGAGAAAAAACTAATAGGAAATCAATGCTCTTCATGCAATAGGGTGTTTTATCCCCCTCGACAAGTATGTGGCAAATGTCTTGTTAAACCTGATAAATGGGTTGACATTAGAAATACAGCGAGAGTATCAACATTTGCAATTTCATATTTAAAAGATCCAGAAACTGGTGAGGTTCAAGAGAGACCCATGGTATTAGTTCATCATGACGGAGCTGATACAACGAGTATCGCGGAATTAAATCCTGAAATAGATGTTAAAGACGTATACGTAGGAATGCCCATTATAGCTCATTGGAGAGATGAAACAGTTGGTGGATTAATGGACATTGAATACTATGATAAGTTTATTGACGATTCAGATGATATAAGATATAAAAAATAATTAGGACATTCTTAAGTTATTTCAATATTTTTTTTTTACTTTTTCGAATTTTAATTTCGTTTGATTTATATTTCCTAAAAACCAATTAAATCAATATGGATACTGAAAATAATTTAATTGAATTAATTAAATCGAGGAAAAGTATACGAAATTTTATATATGAAAAAATTAGCAATGATACAATTAAAGAAATTCTTGAGTGTGGTCGTTGGGCTCCTTCTGCAAGTAATCGCCAACCATGGAAAGTATGTGTTGTGATTCATCCCACTGTGAAAAGAATGCTTGCAGAAGTATCTAAATATGGTGGAATCATTGAAAGTGCTTATGTAAATTTCGTTATATTTTTAGATGTTGAAAAAGGGGGAGAAAGAGTTAAAGATGTGCAGTCAATTGGAGCCTTCATTCAAAATATTCTGTTAGGCGTTGAATCAAAAGGACTAGGGGCTGTTTGGATTGGTGAAATATTAAAAAACAAGGATCAAGTTAATGAAATCTTTAAATTACCAATGGAGAAATTTGACTTGATGGGTGTCATTGCCATGGGTGTTATTGATGAACCGATGGTATCTCAAAAATCCAAAGAAAGAGAAAGATATCCCTTAGAGGAATTTATAGAATTTTATTGATTTATTAAATAATTTTCTCTAATATGTTATTTAGATTAAGTTAATACCTTAAATGGATGATATTTGAGACGATGGGACCTATCCAATAATAAAAATTAATCCAAAATTGATATGTTAAACCTATAAATATGAGTGCATACAAAAATCCGAATACAAATCCAAATATAACATCAATTGGATAATGTACTCCTAAAATTAATCTACATATCGCCATTACAACATCTAAACCAAGAAAAATGAAAAGTAAAATCAAATTATCAAAATAAAAGCTAAATATAAACCCAAAAAACAATAAGAAGGCCACGTGACCACTTGGAAAGGATTTTTCTTCTGATTCAGACATTAGATATGGAATTCTAATGAAATCATCATGTTTTTTAACTCCCTCTTTTTTCAAAGTGATATATGGGCGATTTCGCTTAATAATTTTATACCTAATAAGTGAATGAATTATGATTGATTGTTCAAATCCTCCAGTGAACAACACGAGGAGGTAATAATCTTTGGTGATATATCCATATATAAACCACGCTAACCAGACCAATCCCCAAAAGTAAAGAGTACCAAAAAAGCTGAAAGCCTTGGCAAAAATCATGCTACGCTTGGAGAAATCACTCTTATATACTATAAGAAATGTTTTAGTGTCCCAATCCTCTAATTTTTGGAGATAATCTGATAAAGCTGACATCTATCATGAATAATGATATGAAGCTTTATATAGCTTTTCCGACGAAAAATAATATTGTTTGGTTGAACTTTTAATAATATAATGAGTATTATTTGGAGAGTTCTACCTATAATGAAGCAAAAAAGGTCATTTTTAATTTGATATTAGTCAGTAATTTAAGGATAGTATTATAAGTTATTCAACAATAAAAATCATAAAAAGTACTGATAATATTGTATATGAACTCAATTTAGGAGAATGAGGTAATAATATGTTATCTATGGTAAATGAAGATAAGATTCGTGCTGATAATTTAATTCTGCTATCAATGATATTGAGTTTATTACTAATTTTTTTCATTTTTGATAAAATTATACTAACAGCTTTTTTTGTGTACCCTATGATGGCGTTCCTTACTCAGGGTGTTGTCCACTTATATAAGGGTATCAATAAAAAAAATACACACCTAATATTATGGGGAATTTGTGAAATTATTTTTTGTGTATTAATGCTTGGTTATGTTCTTTTACAACCAACAGTAAGATTAAGTGGAATACTTGTATTAATTGCTTATCCACTTATTTTCACGGGGTTTGCTGGATTAATAAAGAGTATAATAATTGATGCGTATACTTTACTATATAGAGTAATAAATTTGTTCCTTGGTATAGCAACAATTATTTTTTCTGTTGCTGCAATTACATTCTCTGAAATTTGGTCGTTAGGCCAATTATCAATATTACTTACATTACTGATACTCAATATAATCTTTAGATCAGCGTTATATCTAAGCGAATTTGGGTTATCTGTTAAAAATATAGAGAATTTTAGAGTTGTATTTTTAATAATTGATGGATACTTTCTCAAACTTGCCAATAGAGATTTTGATGCTGTTGAAGATTCTGATGATTTGAACAAATAGGTTTTATAATAACAATATATAATACTAAGGTAATAAAAATTATAACAGAAGTCTTCACTAATGTTTAATATATCACAAATAAATATTTAAAAAAGGCGATTAAACTATTACTGATGTTCATTACAATAAAGAAAAAGGTTCTCAAATAATGCTATTTACACCTGGACCAGTCTACGTTCCAGCGAGAATTCTTCAAGAACTAGCTAAACCAAATGACACTCACCGCTCGAAACCCTATTCTGAAATGCAACAACTTATTACAGAAGGATTAAAAAAAATCCTATATACACAAAATGAATGTTTATTATCTACATCAAGTGCTACTGGTTTAATGGAAGCTTGTGTAAGAAATCTTATAAAAGATGATGAAAAGGCTTTGTTTTTCACAGTTGGTGCTTTTGGAGACCGATGGCATAAAATTGGCGTTTCTAACGGTAAAAACTCGGTAAAACAAAGTGTTGAGTGGGGAAATGTTATTACTCCTGAACTTGCTCAAGAAACTTTAGAGAAAGACCAATACAATGTAGTTTTCATTCAAGCTAATGAGACATCTACAGGTGTGTACAATCCAATTGATAAGATTGTTCCAATTATTAAGAAACATGGCGCTTTAGCATGTGTAGACGCCACTTCATCCATGGCTGGAGTTAAACTTGAAGTTGATAAACTTGGGGTTGATGTTTGCTTAGCATCCGTACAAAAATGTTTCACTGTGCCTCCTGGATTAGCAGTATGTTCTATTTCTGAAGCTGCTATAGAAAAAACTTCCCAAGTCAAAAATCGAGGGCTATATTTTGATTTTGAAGATATGCTCAAGAAAAACAAATCACACCAAACTCCATCAACACCTCCAATCCCTCAAATGAGAGCCTTAGAATCTCAAATTGATCACATTTTGAATAAGGAAGGTTTAGAAAACCGATTTGAAAGACATGCTAAATTAGCTAAGCGTACACAAGAATGGGCTAAATCATTAGGCTTTGAAATGTTTCCTACCGATGAGAAATATTATTCAAATACCGTGTCTACAATGAAAAACTCAATCAATATCGATATTGCTAAAATGGTATCTACCTTACTTGGTAAAGGATATAGAATTGTTAATGGGTATGGTTCCTTAAAAGATAAAACATTCAGAATCGGTCACATGGGTGAAATTGTCATAAAAGATTTGGATAATATGCTAAAGGTACTTTCTGAGATTGTAGAAGGATTAAAGTAAATTTTTTATTTTTTATTTTTTATTGTAGTATCATTTTAAAACAGTAGCAACATTACAAATAATATCAAATTGAAACAACATAAGGTGATCCAAAATAAAGATTTTAATTAGCGACAAATTAAATGAAGAAGGTATTAAAATATTCGAGGATAATGGATTTGAGGCAGTAAGAAAATTTACCATTACAAAAGAAGAACTACTTGATGAAATTGCTGATTATGATGGAGTTGTTGTAAGATCAAGAACTAAATTAACTGCTGATATTTTAGAAAATGCTAAAAATCTTAAAGTAATAGGAAGAGCAGGTGTTGGCTTAGATAATATCGATCAAAAGAAAGCTGAAGAATTAAACATTGCAGTATTAAATACACCTGAAGCACCTTCAATTTCTGTAGCGGAATTAGCACTTGGTTTGATGTTTGCTTTGGCAAGATATTTAACTGTAGCAGATAAAACTATGCATAAAGGTGAATGGAATAAAAACAATTACTTAGGATATACACTCCATGGTAAGAAGTTGGGTTTGATTGGGTATGGTAATATTGCCAAACAATTAGCAAAAAGTGCTATTTCATTAGGAATGAGTGTTGGGGTTTATTCGAGATTTAGTAAGGGTCAAGCTGCCATTGATGAAGCTAAAAACATTGGATGTGAGATTTATCCCTCTGTAGAAGAGGCATTGAGTGACGCACAAATAATTTCTCTTCATTTACCAGCAACGCCACACACAGAAAATATAATCAATGAATCTACGCTCAAATTGATGAAGCCTAATTCAATAATCATTAATACAGCGAGAGGAAAGCTTATAGATGAAAAAGCTTTAATTAAAGCATTGAGTAATAAAGAAATAGGTGGAGCTGCTTTGGATGTTTATAGAGAAGAACCTTTGAAGGATGAAACGGTTATAAATTGTTTAGATAATCTAATACTCACACCTCATATAGGAAGTCAAACAAATGAAAATCAAGTTGCAGCAGCAACGATGATTGCAGAAAAAATGGTGGATTTTCTAAAAAAATAAAAAGAAAAAGTTATTTTTTTATAAATCGTGAAGAATTAATCCAGATAACACTTTCGGATCAAACCAAGTAGATTTTGGTGGCATAACACCCCCGAGATCTGCGATAGTTTCCAAATCTTTGATGTTTACAGGATACAAATTAAAAAATATATCATTTCCTTTTTCTGTTATGTATTTTTCCATGTCAAGAGGATTTTTTACACCTCCAACAAAAAAGATATTCTCATCAGACCTGGGATCAGAAATACCTAAAATTGGATTCAAGACTTTATCTTGAAGGATAGCAACATCTAGGCTATCACGTTTTGAATTGAACTCTTTAGTTTTTACATTTAATTCATACCATTTTCCTTTCAGACACATTGCTACTTGGTTTTTTCTTACTGGATCAAAAGCTTTATCTTTTTGCTTTATTTCATATATTTCTTTCAATTTTTCTAGAAAATCTTCGATATCCATCGGTAATTTTTTAATCACTCGATTATAGGGTAAGATTCGAATCTGATCATCAGAAGCAACATAAGAAAGGAGATATTGCCAAGGTTTTTCTTCTTCTTCTTCGTTCATCCCACTTAATTGTTTTTTACGGTATTCAGCAGCGCTTGCGGCGCGATGATGCCCATCTGCGATATAAACCTTCTCATTTTTAAACAATCGAGTCAAATTTTCAATAATCTTCGGATCAGTCTCTTGCCATAAAAGATGCTTGTAATCATTTTTTGAAAAAGTGAATAAGGGATCCTTTTTCTGGATTTTGTCAATTGTCTTTTTTATTTTTTTATTTGCTGAAAACACACTCCACACAAGTCCTGCAGCTACCTTAGTAGATACAATATGATTGGTTCTGTCTTGAAGGGGTTTGTCTCGAGTATATTCATGTTTTACGATATTTCCCGCCTCATAATCTTGTAAGGATAAGCCCATGATAAGGCCTTGATGACTAAAAAATCTTGATTCTTGCTTGTATACAAAAATACTTGGTTGATTTTCTTTAGCTATCAGTCCATCATCTTTATATCGTTGATAAGCTTTAGCTGCATTCTCATATATCTCATCTCCATCTCCGTCAGGCAAGATAAGATGAATTAACGAGTTAGAGTTAAGTTTTAATTTCTTTTCTTCTTCATCCCCAATTACATCATAAGGATTCGTAGTAAATTCTTCCGGCTTTTTTGGTAAATAGGGCTTTAAAGGAGATATTTTAACCATAATATGCATTAATGGTATCTGCTTAATAAAACAGTTTCTATTTTAGGTAAAAAAATGTCTAATTGCTATAATTTTGCTCCTTCGAGAGTTAATAATTCCCTTTTAAGATTTGTCTCCCATTCGATATCAGAATTTTTGCCCATAAATCCACCAATCTCACCATTTTTTTTTAGAACTCGATGACAAGGAACAATCAAGGGAATTGGATTGCTCTTGCAAGCGTTTCCAATTGCGCGATATGCTTTGGAACCAATTTGAGTTCCAATCTCATAATACGATGTAGTTTCTCCCGGTTTTATGTTAACCAGAGATTCTAGTACTTTAAACGCAAATTCTGATTTATACTTGGTTTTAAGATCAAGATCCACCTTTAGTTTTTGAATTTCAGTAAATAAATCAACAAGTTTTCCAGAAAAATGATCATTAAATAGCTTTTCAACATTATCAATTATTTGCTGTTCATTTTTGTTCGAAGAATCTACAGGTTTTAATTGGTTAGTTTTAGTTATTCTTAAAATTTCATTTTTATCTTTGAACATTGTCAATTCTTGTAATAGTATCGATTTAGTGCTGTTTTGATAGTAATATTTCAAGAAGATGTAAGTTTGAAGACCTGGAGGTTTAAAATGATAATAGGACATGACAATTCTAATATTGTCGTGGTTGTTTTTTAAATTTATTATTTATATCGATAACTATTTAAATTCCTTCTATTATATGTTTTGTATCTCTTCAAGGTAAATTTGAAAAAAAAAAACACCCTTGAAGCTTTTCAAGGATCAAAAAAAGGATAAAGATTATTATGTCAAAAAATATAAAAAATGCTCTTGATGGTATTGAATCAAGTGAAAACTTAGTTGCTGAGGTACAATCAAAAGCAGATAGGCTCCAAGAATTGGTTGAAAAGCAAAAACGAATCATCAGCGATCAAGGAGTGATTATTGAAGAACAAAAATCGAAAATTTCTCGAATGTATGATATACCTGAGGATATCTTAGAGCTAAAGGAGTTAATCGGTACTCAAAGAGCCCTAATTAATGAAAAAGAAATGAAATTAGATCACGCCAAAGGAACTGTAATTCAAATTGAAAAGGAACTAGAATCATATCAAAAACAATCAGAACCAATGCAAAAAAGATTGGACGAGACTTATGAATCCATAGGAACAGTAAAGGCCGAATTAGCAGAAAAAAAATCAGAAGTAATTTTAAAAACTGAAAGGATTAAAAATCTTGAAAATAAAGTTAGAGAGATTCAAGCATTTGCGGATAAATTACAAGATGAACAAGTAAAATTATTGAATGATATGGATAAAAAATGGAAAAATGAAGTTGAAACGATTAAAAGAGAATATCTGGACGAAAAAAATGAAGCTAATGCTAAATTGAGAGAAATGGATCAAATTTTACTGGATAGCAAGTTGGTTTCAACTGAAGCTTCTTCAGATGCGAAAGATATCAAATCACGCTTTGAGGAAATTCGAAATAAACAAGAAGATTTAATCCAAAAAAATGAAGAATTACGTGATGAAAAAAGAAATTTGGAAGCAGAAATAAGAAAATTTGACGAGAAGATGAAAAATCTTCGAGATTTCAAGGAAAAAAATGTAGCCAAAATCACATATTATGACAAACTCACGCCTCTAATGGAACAAGAGGCTCAGTTTAAGGCATTTTTAATTGTAGAGAAGGTTAGGTCCATCACTTTGGATGATTTAAGAAATGCAATGGGATCTCCAATTGTTTTAGTAAGAAAAATTATACAAAATCTTCAAGAAGCTGACTTATTGGAAATTGATGATGTAGGAAAGATTCACGTGAAAAAAATTGAACAGTAATAACCTTTTTACGAATAATACTTCTCTTTTTACTCATTTTTTCATTAAAATAAGATGCAATAATATCCCTGAACAAAGAAAGGTTCTTAAATTTTTGCCAATTCCTTGTAAAGATCAGGTAACACTTTCTTAAACTTACCATCCGGAATTTTATCTAAAATTTCGGCAGCAATAGTTTTCAAGATTTCCCGATATAAAGTTGGTTTTTCATCCCTTCTTAATAATAGAGCAACAACATAATTTTCTATGCTTATATGATCCGTTCCTACGCCTGAAAAGAATGATACCACTTTATTGTTCTTTAAACTAATCGATGCGAAACCTGGCTTCAAGCTCTGATACCGATGAGAAGAATACACTTGTGTAAGTAAATTATTTGTAATCTTCAAATTTTCGGGATAAAACCCTTCGTTAATCGGTCCAATTTCATTATCCCATCGAATAATTAGTATTCCTACTGGCATTTTATAATTCCTCAGCTAAAATAATTAATATTTTTAATTAATGAAATGTAATTTAGGTAAATTTACTTATTTCCTTAATAACTAATTAAAAATAGCATTTATATTATTTTTTATTTATTTTTAGTTAAATTTCTTTTAAATTTGTTATTGTTTTTATTAGTAGAACAAATTGGTGAAAAAACTTAACTGGAATCGAAAATAAAAGTTTTTAATAAATAATAGGTGTTTTTTATTAGAGTTATTAATGAAAATCAGTTTAAAAAGATAAAAGAGTTTATTTTCAAAAATGGAAGACTGCTTGAAAGAAAATTATTTTCATTTTTTTTTGAAAACGGAAATAAAGATGATGTTATAAAGGCTTTACTGGCATATCAGAATTTGGATGGAGGATTTGGCAATGGAATTGACCCAGATTTGTTATGTCCGGACAGTACTGCTATTGGTGCTGAAACTGCAATGTATTATCTTGATCTTTTGGAATATGTTGATAATGAAATCACAGATCAATTATTTAAATGGATTATTAAAGAACAGAATGAAGAAGGATATATTAACCATCCTCCTAAGAACATGTATAATTATCCGTTTCAAGAATGGTGGAATGGTTCTGATGATCAAAGAATATTTGCTTTAGCAGGTTTTCTTAAAAAGTGGGGATTAAAAGATGCTGATTTTTTCAAAAAAGTAAAATTTTTTTATTCAAACAGCCCTCCACCAGGAGAATTTACATTTTATGGTGCTCCCATTTATTTGTTTTATCTGAAATACTTAGGAGAAAATAAAGAGGAGAAAAAAATACTACAACATATTATCTCACTAATCCCGAGTATATTAGAAAATAATAAAGAACATTATCCTTTATTTGGTCGACACTATTATCATGCGCTCTATATTTTGGATAAAAACGTTATTAAGAATGAAATAACCAATTTTTTTAATGGTCTTCAAGACGATGGTGGTCTTAAAATAATCTATCAGAATTTACCTCATTGGAGACCTATATGGACATTGGATGGTTTAATACTTTTAAAGAAATCAAGTATGATTGAATTCTAACTTATTATATACTTCATCTTATTTTATATTTCTTCAGAAATTTTATGAAAACTTACTTCTGTACAAATTCCGCCATTAGTTAATATTATTTTTTTAATTCATTTTAGCTAAAATAAGGAAAAAATATGAGTTGTTGGTTATTTTAATGAAAAATAGTAAGGTGAAATCCAAAAGACAAAAATCCAGTAAGACCAACAACTCGGGAATAAGGATTAGCTTTATTGTATAGTGTTTCTTAAACCTGTTAAATATATTTCCTCTACCCTTTGTCGGTTCAAGTAGAATTTGTGGTATTACTACAGAATATTCAGATTGTATGGTTGTAAAGACTGCTCCTTCAAATAATCTAACTTTTCTTCTGTTATGATTGATGGGTTTATCTTATTGACCGTTCCAACTGATACATCTATATAATCTTCTAAGCGATCCTGGAGCATCTCAGCAATAACTTTAGAGATTACAAGTCCTTCCTTATATATTATCCATAGTTTCATGTTATTTAATAGATTTTATTAAAATTATTTTCTAATTTAAATACAGTTTGGGACTCTAATAAGAGGATGTTCGATAGTATAGACAAAAAGAGGTATGAGAGAAAATAATAAAGGCAGTATTTTAGTTGGAACTAGTGAATACAAAATTCTAAATAGATCAAAAAAATCGCAAAAATTTCATCCCAAATGAAAAAAATTCGGTATTCAAAGTATCGAAAATTAAACCAATTAGTAGAATTTTAGGAATATTTTGAAATTATTATTTCATTAATTGGATTAGAATAGATTATATCTATAATAATTTCATCAATAAAATTCATTACATCCATTTAATTAATTAATTAATACAACAAAAAGATGAATAAAAC
>JAGXNQ010000054.1 GCA_019894955.1 Promethearchaeota archaeon
CTTCGCAATCGTCTGAACATTCCCGCGGAAATTGCTGAAATTTTTCTCTAGATATTCGATCTTAATAATCATAGCCCGGAGAGCCGGATGCGGTGAAAACCGCACGTCCGGTTCTGACGAACAGGGGGACTTCGGCCCCCCTGATTCATGTACCTCCATTTCTTCCAGAAATGGAAGTGCGTGTGCAAAAAATGATTTAAGAAAATAGTGAATATGTTTGATAAATAATTATACGTAAATACTTTCAACCCGATTTACATGTATGGCATTATAATAAGATACGTGAATACTTTCAACTCGATTTACATGTATGGCATTATAATAAGAAGTCTAATTCCTTTCAATAAATTGATGACTATCAATTGATTTTTAAATCAAAATTTAAAATTTTGAATCAAATTCACATGTAATTTTATCACCTAATCTAATAATTTTTTCATTACTATTTCGGATGCACGATGTTTTTCCCACAATTTTAAAAATTTTTTTAAATTCTCATCATCTTTGAAGATTTTATCTCTTAATATTCTCTTTGCCTTCAATATCTTGAGGAATCTCCTATCTAAAGACTTTTCGTACGTAGTTCCTAATTTTTCGAGTCTATCTTTTTTCTCGCAAGTTTTTATCGTTTCGATAGCAATTTGACCCGACATCATGGCATAGGGTATTCCTTTTCCACTTATAGGATCGACCATTCCACCTGCATCACCCACAGCAAACACATTATCCTCATAAAGCTTCGGTCTTAATCCCACAGGAATCAGATGAGGTTTAAAGATTTCCATTGAGGAATTTTTCAAGGCTTCCTTTACAAATGGAAGTGTCCAAAATTTTTCAAATTCTTTCCTTGAATTCTTTACTAAATCAATTTGGTTACCCCAACCGACAGTGATTCTTTTGGTTTTTGGAAACAACCATGCATAACCCACCGGTATTAAGTCCTTGATCCCGAAAAATAAGTGAACAGTATCGTTTCCAAGAATTTTATCAATATAAGATTTTGTTGTGTTCATTTCTTTAGTAATCGTTAATATCACGTCTTGGCTCTTAAAAAAAGGCCAATTTAAGAGTTTTAGAGTCGGAGAGGAAACACCATCAGCGGCTATTACGTATTTAGCATTGTATTCATCTTTCCGAGTTGAAACTTGATAACCAGCTTTAACTTCTTTTATTTTAATCAACTGTTCGTTATCTTTTAATATAGCTCCGCTCTCAGTCGCTAAGTTAGTTAAGAATTTATCAAATACATCTCTCCACACAACTGCACCTTTACCCTTCTTTGAAAAAACTTCACCATCAACATGATGAAGTTCCAGAGATTCGATAATTCGACCAATTTTATCTTCAGGATAGTTAATTTCTTCTATAAGTTCCCATGCCATTGCTCCACCACATGCTTTATATCTTCCGTTATTTGCAAGTGATTCTTTCTCAATAAGGCACGTGGAATATCCACTCTCAGAAGCAACCTTTGCGGCTATTGATCCCCCGGGACCTGCCCCTACTACAACAATATCGTAATTCTTCATGTGAATTTCATTTTTTTTCTAGATTTGTGTTAAAAAATAAGAATGATTTAAAAAGAGTTTCACATAAAACACACTCTTAATTATTGAGAATATCAAATGTATGATTTGATGATTATCGTTCTTTATATTTTAAACAACAAAAATTTATATATTAAATCTCTTAACATAGGTTATGAGTTATACTCCATTTGAAGTACGTGTATTGCCTTTATTTTTTTATTATATTGTCCTCTCGATAATAGGCATTTTAATGACTCTTAAGATGTATTATAAATGGCGAGAACGTAAAGTAAATCCCCCATTGTATTTATCAATCGTATTTCTATCTTTAACTGTAGCATTAATCATGCTTACTTTAGGACTAGCAGAAGCAGTGATTACTGGATTTTTTATGGAAATTTATCGTTTTTCACTCCCCTTTGCTTATGGAATGGTAATACTTGCTGATATCCTTCTATTAAAGTTTGTTATCGAATTAATTGATAAAGGAAAGAAAAGTTTTATTCCTTTAACCATCGTGGGCTTAGTAATCTGCGTTATTTTATTTTTACCTTGGAACTGGTGGGGTACTCCATCCGAAGATTATGCTGGACATCTCAATATTCGTTTATATTCGACATTAACATTAGTATTATACTCCTATTTTATATACATTCTTATCGCGCGAACTAGCTTAAAAGCAGCAAAAGCCACCCAAGATGCTACCGCTAAAATCGGATTAAAGTTTTTATTTTATTCAATGATTAGCTTGATACTCTTCTTTTTAATGTTCATCGGGGATACGTTAATGATTGCTCTATTCCAACACCCAGGATATTCTGAGTTTATATATATAGCATGGTTTTTTGCAATTCTCTTCTTTCTCTTTAGCTATATCTCTTTAGTAATGCCAAAATGGGTATTAAAAAGAATTGGGAAATAAAAGAATTCCATTTTTTTTTATTTTTTTCATTCCTTTATGATTTTAATTTGGAATGTAGCAATAACATGTGGTTCTAAAGTAATTTCTATCAAATTTGGACTGATATTATTTAAGGATGCTTTTATCTCCCGTTGAGGATCTTCTTCGAGAAAATTGACTATCTTAGCACTTGCAATGATAATTCCATTGTAAAAACTTATACTTCCTTTTTCAGAATGAGGAGAGATATTATAAACTCTCAAGATTATATCGTTTCCTTCTTCTGATTTTTTCAAAGCACTTAGAATAATGTTTGGATTATCAATCTCTAGAAAGCTTAATTCAAGAGGTATACAAGAGTCTATGAGTTTTATGTGAGGTTTGTCAAAATAAGAGAGTATCCCGAATGGTTTAATCACTGCCTTATTAGCCGCTCTCATTGACGATCTTACTATTGATGGGAAAACGAGTTTAAGAGGGTTGTTAACCTCCTTTCCCGTTAGATGAATTTTAGCGTCAATCCAATTTGAAACTCCTTCCTGAGTTACTATGGAAAATTCAAATTCATGCTTTCCAATACATTGAGCAGCAGGAGTATTTAAATCTGGTCCCGCATCGTTTCCCCTTGTACTTAGATCAAATCTTGACAACCACTCGATACATCTTAATAATGTTATTGCAAGCGTAATAGTTCCATCATCATTTTTTATCGCTTCATATTCTGGTAATCCCTTATTTATCACAGCAAAAGTCCTGTTATCATTACTAATGGAGACAAAATCCTTTTGGTGATTAGTTGGTAAGGGGTTTTGAGCCCATTTTTCGACTATTGGAATATCAACATTTCTTGGAATCACGTAAAAATGCCCATCGCAATCTACTTTTTCCGATTTTATCTTTGTAGGAAATAACACTCTAATCCGATGGTCTTTACTGTTATTGTCAAGGATAACCTTGAAATCAATGCGTTTTATATCTCTATATAAAGTGATATATAAAGATATCGAGTTAGAAACAAGATTATCATCTCTTTTAAATCTATCCACAGTTAGGGATGATGGTAAATTCAGATTTGCCTCAATCTTTAATGTTTTTTGGGAGGAGCCATCAATATAAGGTTCTACATTCAAAACATTTAGATCTTCTGAGGAGAATTTTACATCCGTTTGGTTTTCTCTGGGTCCCGCAAAATCATATTCATCACCCCAATCTCCAACATCTTCAAAATAGCAGATGTCTTCAAATATTTCGTTACTATCTTTATCTATAACTTGGATCATCCCGTTTTGAGATATTTCCACTCGATAAAACTCATTTTCAATCCAATTTCTATTCAGTTTAAAAATTATATCTTTAGAATCAATAACTTCGGGTTTTTGGTCTGGGACTAAATAAAACACTTTATATCCACAAGCTGGTATTTCTTCCAGAAAGCTACAGAAATGACTCATTGAAAATACCGTTTGATAACGGGGTTCTTCTTGTACATATTTTACTTGGTATGGGATGTCTTTTCCATTAGAATCTATAATACAAAAATCTCCCGGTGAAGTTTTTGTAGCTTTCTTTACATGTGATAAGATGTTAAAATGTATGATATCCTTTCTTTTCCATGGAAGTGGATTGTACACGATGAAGGGGTTTTTATTACCGGTTGTATCAATATCTATTAGATCTATAAGATATAGCATTGAATTTTTAAATATTTCTTCTCCAATTTGTTCTGCCCAATCAAACCTGGTTTTCATTTCATCATGAACTTGGTCAATTGAGCATCCACAGATACTATCGTGGGGATGATTTTTTATTAACCATTTTAGTCCTGTAAGAAGATAACCTTGAGGATATCTAAATTGATTGTATTTGTCAAGTGCCCATGTAATAGTGGAAAGAGGTTCCGCATATTTTTCATATAAATATTCAATTGAGGTATTTCGTTGTTTTATCCACATTCTTGCTGAAAAAACACCAGATAGTAGGTGAGCATGCTTGCCTCCTCTAAGTTCTCCTTGAAATGATTTTAGTTTTGGATTAGATTCTATAATTTTTCTGATATAATATTCAACATCATTTTGTTCCATGAACTTTTCAGGAAATTGTTCGTTCCATTGCCTCACGATTTCAGGAATTTCTGGTTTTGCTTCATGATGATCAGAACCACTATTAAGGAGGACAAAAGGTGTAGCCGTATATTTTTCAAAACTAGATATCACTCGTTTCATTTTGGATAGAGCAGGCTTATATTTTCCGCCGATTATTTTTGTGCTCATATCAGCTACAGAACTATAACTAAAAATTAAAAGAACAGCTAAAATAGTTGCAGCATTTCCTGGAGCGTTCCAGCAAAACTCTACATTTAATTTATTATCTTCAAATTCATTTCCAAAGCCTCTCCAAAACAAAATAGCAGGCAGTTCAAACCCACTTAAAATTTGGGGTAATTGTGCAATGTGCCCAAAGGGATCTGGTATGTAACCTGCTTTCATCACTCTTCCAAATTTTCGAGAGATTTTATGACCTATTAGTAAGTTTCGAATCAAAGATTCACCGCTCACTAAAAATTCATCAGGTAAAATATACATTGGACCAATAGACAGACGATTTTCCATGACGTGAGTCATGATTTCCTCCTCTAACCCTGGACGAACTTCCAAATAGTCCTCTAGAGGAATAACCTGCCCATCTAGCATGAAATTTCTGTAGCTAGGATCAGTTTTTAAGATGTTCAATAATTTATCCATCATTAAAACTAATCGTGCTCGATACTCTTGAAAGGGAAGATACCACTCACGGTCCCAGTGAGTTTCAGGCACTATTATTATATGATTAGATTTAACCAATTTTCATAATCTCCTAAATTCTGTTATGAGTTGATAATCAATATTGAAATAAATCATTTATCAAAAAAAAAAAGTTAAATTACTGACGTTCCTACTACACTATCGTGAGGTTTTTTTCCTAGTAAACTCAGTAATGATGGTACCATATCTGTAGTTTTGCAATAAGAGAGTTCTTTTGATGGAATGTCTGATGTTCCTCCTATTATGAAGGGTACTATCATCGACTTACGTAAACATATGTCATGTGAATACGGAGAACTAGGTTTAGTTTCTCCATGCTCAAATCCAAATGAATATTCTCCTAAAGTTGAAACTATAATATCACCATTACGGGGATTTTTGAAGGATCTCGGAATTTGATCAATTATTATTGGAAAATCAACATGATTAGTGCCAGATAACCACGCGTTAATATCATGAGGTTTCCCATCTAAAAGAGAAGCAGATTGCTCGTCATGCTCATAGCCGTAAATATCTAAATCATCAGGTTTATAACTCGTTTTTTGGTTTTTACCATGCCCTTCAAATTCTATCATAGCTTCATGGATTTTATCCTTTTTATCACGAAATTTCAAATGGATTGTTCCTTTATCTGGAGTATTGTCATCATCGCGATAATACATGTATTTTACTCCCGGAATTTTCCACAGCATATCAAAAAGATTGAGATCCTTTTTACCTACCACACTTAGTTTATATTTCTTCATTTCTTCAATAGTAGGATGATGGTGCCAATCTATTCCACGAAAATTAAAAATACCAACAGAACCAAAATTAGCATCAAAATCTCCCGTTCCCTTTTTAGGATTATATTGCATTAAGCCAATTTCGTTAAAATATGGTTCTAAATTATGAAGCTGTTTTGCTTTATAATTACCGTGGTCTGATAAGATGCCAATAGCAGTTGAGTCATAATATCCCGTTTCTTTTAGAGTCTTGATAATATTTCCGACACCAACATCACATTTAAGGAGTTCTTTAATGTAATCTTTGTGATCAAATCCTTTAACGTGCATTAAATGGTCAGTATAAGGAACATATGCAACTGTAACAATAGGAGGTTCACTAAAATCGTATTCACTAGGTTTATTGAAAGCTTTTGCTACGTTATTTAATATGACTTCTGTTGTATATGGACTTGGAGATATCAATTTAGAACCTCGACTAACGATGTTACATGAACTCAAATGATTTTCATCTCCAGCTTGTTCAAAGATAGTTTTACAATTTGACCCTAACTGCTTATTTAATTTATACAGACTACCCGCTCCACAATTGACAATTTTAGGGAATCTACTCCCTTCAGAAGGAGGATCATTTCTAGTAATGTAATGATATTGCGGGATACCACTCCCTTCTTTTGGATAATAGCCAGAATAACTGCCCGTGATGAGGTTGCTATAAGAGGGAAAAGTAATGGAAGGATAAGAAGTAACACAGTTTTTGCATGATATACCTTCTCGTGCTAATTTTGCAATATTTGGGAGCTTTCCGTCGTTAATTAAACCAAATAAATGGAGAGCTCTTACATCATCAATAAATATTAAGATAACACGATCAACAGTTCCTCTAGTAGTCATTATTAGTAATATTCATCATTGCTAAAAACCATTTTTTTTTGAAGATTTCAATAAAAGTTGAATTTGGGATCAAATTTTTCACCGATATGTTCACAAAACAACATAATTATCATGCTGCAAGAATTTATTTTTTTTATGTTTTTTTGTTTAATTCTTCTCTATCAATCTTCTTTTATGATAAAACCAAAAAATATTTCTAATACTGACTATTTTGTTTATCAATGAGTCTGGTTGAGGAACAAAATTTCGTTGTGGGAATTTTTGGGGATAATTTCGAATTAAGGCAACTCATAGGACAATCTCTAGGTGCTCCTGGAACAAAGAGTGATCTCCTTTTTTTTAATCGTTTAGATTCAACGTTAAATCATGTCTTTTGTGCCATAACCCCCGTTGATTACCCTGACAAAATTAAACCGTTTTTGCAAGCATTATCTATTTCAAATATTCATATTTTAGTGATTGACCTTGAAAATGGATTAAATGCGGTCATAGGAGAAACTCTTGTTGGTTTAGATTTGTATCATGATTTATTTAACACTAAAGTTTTAGTGATAATAGATGGGATTAATTCCAAGACTGAGTGGAAACTACCTGAAATTAAAACAAAACTAAGAACAATCCTAAAAACGACTAGTCTTGGTGATACGAATATCATTGAAATTAAGCACAAAGAAGATTATGCTAAGCTTAAAATGAAGATTATTGAATTAGGCTCTGAAATAAAAGAAACGCATTCCTTAAATAATAATATAACTACTAAGGTACTTATTGACCATGTTTTCCCCGTGAAAGGAATTGGAACCGTAATATTAGGCGTGGTTAAAGAAGGAGATATTTCCGCAGGTCAAATGTTAGAATTAATTGGATATGAGGATGTAAACAAAAAAGTTATTATTCGGAGTATTCAAAAGCATGACCGAGTCTTTAAAACGGCCCAGATTGGAGATAGAGTAGGATTAGCTCTTAAAGGGAATATTTCACCAGAGGATGTTAGTCGTAGTAATATACTAGCAAGTCAAGGTAAATTTGTAAATGAAAAGAAAATAAATGCAAACGTCTATATTAATAAATTTTATGTTCCTAACAGTGGTACTGTAAAACCTTCTGATGGTATTCAATATTTTGGAATGGTAGAACTTAAAATTTCTCCATTAAAATTTGAATCCGGGGAAGAAATCAAACCAGGGGCATCAGGAAAAGTAATAATTCAATTTGATAAAAATCTTTACCATGATGGAACTGGTCTTAAAGGGATAATTACAGAACTTAATAAATTTAATGGCAAATTAAGAATCATCGGACATTTTCATCAAATTCTATGAAAAGGATAATGTCTGTCCAATATAATTTTTAAATAGTTTGATAAATCTATACTCACGCAGAGTATTTCATCAAATAACTATCCAGAATGGTTTTTTTATTTGAATCATTAAATTAGATTTATTTGTTGCAATCAATAGATTCAAACGAATTTATCTTGTTGAAAGCTTCTTCTTGCTTGTTTCTTTGTTCTGATTTAACGGACCTATTTACTTGTGATAAATATTTCATCGCATTATTTTTTCCTATAATTATATTCTCAACTAATTCTTCTTTACCAATTCCACCAGAGATGACGAGAGCAGTTTGAAAGGATTGGTCTGGTTCTAAAGTTTTAAATTTGATTTGTAAAGCAGATAAAATTTCTCCTGGTTTTCCATGAAGTGTATTTGAAAGATTTAATTTATCAATACTTATATGAAAATCTTTTGTTAGACAAGTTTCGTAGTTAGTTGATTTTGAGATCGGGGAAAATCCTCCATAAAGCCCAGTGTCATCATATTGATATAAAATATCGTTTATTTCATCATAACCGGAATCGTCATTATCGAAACCATCTAATCCATTGATATCAAAGTCAAACACAAAATACATTGAAAATTCTGTCAAATTATAGTCAGATATATTTTTCAGCGTGAAGAATGTGTTAATGTAAGGAATTTTTGGTTTATTGAAGATATCGATGTATAACCTAATCAGAGAATGTTCCTTCTTAAATTCTTGTCTGGTTAATTTGTTTTCATTCATTAATTTTTTCAAGTATTCCTTAATATCAAAATCAAGTGTAATTCTGTTAATGAAAGTGCCCATTCGAGTATTAACCATCTTGTATATTGGTGTAGGTTCGATGTTCTTTAGAATCACTGGAATTGTTCCGATATTTTTACCAATTAATTTAAAACTAAACCATGGTCCTGCCATTTCTTGTTCTGTTAAATAGAGAATGTATTTGTTCATATATATTATTTCTTTAACTGAAAAGCCCATCAAGTATCCAGCAGTATTTCAAGTTGCTAAAATTTCGTTGAAACTAACCTTTAATACTATTTTTAAACAACCTCCTTAAATTGAATTTAATAAATTAATATAAAATGATATTGTTAGATAATACAATTAATAAATACCTAAAAAAACATTTGGGTTTATTTTAAAAAATTAAATCTAAACCTTCTCAATGAACCGGTAAGCTATATATAAGAAAGCTTCATTAACATTTTCTCCACTCTTTGCACTAGTCAAAACATAATGAAATCCGTGTCGTTTTGCGATAGCTTTAATATCTTCTTCAGATGACACAATCTCATTTTTTAAATCTGACTTATTACCTACAATTACTAAGGGAATGTTGGATGGTACAGATTGTTTAATATCTTCAAACCATGTATCAATGCTTACTAAGTTATTTGGTCTAGTCCTATCAACAACAATGAAAGCACCACTAGCCCCTTCATAAAATCTCTTACGATATGGTGTCATAGTTTGACTCTGACCTCCTATATCCCAAATAACAAAATTTAAAGTTGTTTCATCACTCATTACAATGGTTTTCTTAGATATATCAACTCCAATTGTGGAGATATATTCATCTGCAAAATTATTTTCAACAAAGCGTTTAATAAGTGAAGTTTTTCCCACTTTATAATCTCCAGTTAATATTAATTTTGAGGTAAATATCCCTTTTGGTAATTTACCTCCACGAGTTTTCGCTAGAACTTTGATTATCTCAGGAATCTCTATAGAGATACTATCATGACCTTCCAATAGCAACTCGATTTTTCCTGCAATATGTTCTGAAAATACTCTCAGTTCAATGTCTGGTGTATTTGGGTCCGCTATTGTGGTTAAGATAGAATGAGGACCCATGCTGCAATAGGCAAACTTCTTATCCGCCATGGATGTAATATTGAAGAAGTTGTTTTGTGTTTGATATTCGGTTTTAATTCTATCTATGTAGATATCTAAAAAAGCAGATATGGCTCCTATTACTGAATCTGTATTTTGTTCGTCCTTCATTTTACTCTCAGATGCGATGATAAATCCATCTCGATCACATATAGCAACCGCAGCTGCTCCATCAACATTGAACATGTAATTCTTAAGAATTTTTTTTAAAAGATCGATATTCGGGAGATTTTCCACTTAAAACCCTCTTATTATGTATGGTTTAAATCAAATTATACTTAAAATAATATAAAAAACACTATTAGAAAAATGTTAGGATCAGTTTATTTGAACCCACTAATTATCCCCATAACATACATTTTTTTATCCATAAAATCGATGTCTTTAGCAAGATGGAAATAAGTGATAAAAAATCAGAAGAAAACATTGAGAAGATACTAACTAGAATGACCACTCTCTTCAAACAAGTTGGCTTGGACGAATTATTAGAAAAGAGTGAAAAAGTTCTAAAAAATTATCATAAATCCAAAATGGAATGAACTGAAATTTAATCCTAATATCTGAATATTATCTGAAGTACCATTCAGATGTCTCAAAAATCGCATCTTCATAATACTCTTCTTTAAATTAAAATCCATGCATAATCCTTTTATGATTGAAGAATTAAAATTACCATCTGTGGAAGATAATAAAATCGAAGAAATTCTTACAAGAGCTGTTTCATTATTTAAAAGGACAGGACTTTCTGATTTAGCAGAAAAATGGGATAAAATATTAAGGACTTATACAAATAAGAAATTAGCAGAGTTCTAAACCAGTTATTTTGAACTCTTGTGAAATATGCCTCCTATTTTCCTCTGAAATCTTATATAATTCAAACACGAGGGAATTAAGTTGTTTTTCTAAATCTTTTTTGAAATCTTTCGCCATTAGTATTTTTTTAACTAAATCCACTATTTCTAGTGAAACCTTTTTTTCAAAATCAGTTTGAGGAACTTTAATTGGTAAATTCTTTATCTTCTCAACAAGAATTCGTGGAAATAGTTTCTTGTAGGAGCCAAAAGACTTGTTAAAATAGTAAGAAAGTAAAAAAGAATTTATTAGACCCAGTAAATAATAGTTATTGAATTCCTCTAAATCCGACTTAATAATTTTCAAATTATAGAATGATTGTGATGTGTATAAATTAGAACCATAGGTAGCACAAATTAAGTTATTTTGGTTTAATTGCCTAATAATAATCCGATCTGTATATAAATCCTTGTCCTTATAATTAATTCCGTTCTTATCTATATTAATATATTTAATTTCATTTATTTGGTATCGATTCATGCTATATAGGAATCGTTTATATCTCTTTTTATCTTTATGTGGAATTTCTTCATGAATAATTGTTTCTGTAGTATCAATATTAATTTTATTTTTGCAAACTGAACAGATTAATTCTTTTTTAGGAAATGGCAAATATTTCTGACAGACATGACAATAAACTATCTTCCCTTCTTTTCCAAGTTCAACTCCTCTACTTAAAATTATCTCAAAATGTTTATCAATTATTAAGTCTTCAAGTTTAGGAAAATTTTCATTTAAATGTCCTAAAATCTTCACATCTGTAGAATCAAGAGATATAATGAAATTATAGTTGAACTGTTTAATCAGATATTGATTCATTTCTTTTTTAGACGGAGGTTCCTCATTTATATCTATAATTTTAATAACATTTTCCATTCGTTTCTGAGCATCATACTCTTTTTCAAGTATTAATATTACATTAGAAACAACAGGATCTTCAAATTGGGAACCAACAACACTTATCTCTTTAATATTTGAGTGTTCATATATATATCTCCGTATGATTTTCCGATTAGAAAGCGCTAAAATTGAATCTGGAATAATATAACCAAGTAGTCCGTGGTTTTTTAGGAGGGTAAGGCCTATTTCAATGAAGATTTGATAGTAATCATATTGTCCGATATTTGTTTCTAATTGGCTTTTTTGAATTATTTGTTTATCGTGATTGCTTATATCTCTAATAAATAAATATGGAGGATTTCCTACAACAAAATCATATTTTTCTTTATCAGAAAGACTTAGAGTATTATCATTCTTAATATCAAAATAAATTAATGGATAACGTGGTTCTTTTTGATAAATAATTTGAATTAAATCAAATATAGAAAGAAATAAATTTAATTGGCAGAGAATACAAGCAATTGGATTTAAATCTATACCAGAAATGCTTTTTCTAATTTCAATTATAATTTTTTTAGCAATTTCAACAGAAGTATTTTCATAATCTAATAAGAGGAAATCTTTCAAAATTTTAACAGACTCAATTAAAAAACTCCCTGCTCCGCAACTAATGTCAATTAATTTTTTATATCGAATTTTTTCTTCTGAAGTATACCCAATACTTTCTAATATGTGATGAACAACAATTTTAGGAGTATAAAATTCCCCAAAATTTTTTCTATATTCGAAATCCACAGTTCTTTCATATATATTTCCAATTATATCGATGTCACTTGAATCTGAATATTCCAAATCTGTCTCCATTATTTTTTTGAAGATCTCTACTAGTATATTCTCTTGTTTTTCATCAAGATATTTAACACCATATAAATCTTTTAATTCTGCTAATAAATTTTGTTCCACGATAAATTTATTAAACGTAAACATATTAAATAGATAAAATCTAAATATTAAACGATTTATAAATTATTAACCATGAAGATGCTTTAAAATTAATCTTATCAAGTGCTATACTAATGGAAATTACTAAAAAAGAAATTTTAAGTCTCAAAGAGCGAAAACCTATTAATGAAGTTTGCTTCAAACCTATTGGCATAATACGTTCTCCCTTTAAAACTTTAAAAGGTATTCCAATTCAATCAAGCATGTCGGAAAGTGAAGGAACTATTGAAATTTTTCCAGAATATCAAGATGGTTTACGTGATTTAGATGGATTCTCACATATATTTTGCCTATATTTTTTCGATATGGTAAAACAACCCGTACCTCTTCAATCTAAACCATTCTTAGTTGATGAAAAAAAAGGAGTATTTGCCACTAGAACTCCTTTTCGCCCGAATCCCATAGGTATTTCAATTCTACAAATTTTATCTCAATTGGATAATATAATTCATGTTAGAAATGTGGATATGCTCGATAAAACGTATATCTTAGATATCAAGCCGTATGTCCCAGAATTTGATTGTCGAAGTATTGAAAGGATTGGATGGCTACAAGATAATATAAGGAGAAAACTTAGCTAATTGAAATGCTATGTGTAGTATATCTTTTAATTTAAAAAAGCTGTATTTTATCTATCTAATATTTATATGAAGTTAGCTAATATCTTTATTATTAAAGAATATTCAATTTAAAATCTCTAAAATTGATCAAATTGATTGCATTCATATACATTGCAATTCACTTAACTATATTTTCATTAAGTATAATAACGGTAACTATTGAGAGAAAGAAATACAAACCTGAAAAGAGCTTTCTATACACAACTATTTTCGGGTATATTTTCAACACAAGTTATTTCTTTTTTTTTGTTTTAGCTACTTTCAATTTATTTTATGAAATAGCGCTAATTTTTTGGTACTTATCGATATTTATTCAAATTGCATCAATAACCTCATGGACTTCATTTTACATCTTATCATTACACAAAAATAGCAAAATCAAGATATTGGTTATTTTAATATTTATCTTTATGAGTGGTATTATAATTGGATTTCTATATGATTCTCACTCATTTAGCTCATCACTAATCAATGAAAATATTATTTATTCATTTGTAAATCCTTTTTTGTTGATAATGATTGTTTTTTTTAATTTCAGTATAACCATAGTGTTGATGATATCCCAAATAACAGGATATTCAAATTATCATGATAAAAAATTAGGACTTCTGTATTATGTGCATACTATAATATATTGCACAAGTATAATTTTGTATTCACTATTTTTAATAACCCAAAACGTTTGGGTAAAAAATAGCCATCTTATAGTTTTTTTACTTAATAATTCCTTTTTAATTTATGTGGTGGTAAAAAAACCATCCCTTTTTAAAGTTTTTACTAATAAACTCTATGATTTTATTGTATTTCATAAATCAGGAATTTTACTCTATTCGTATAACTTTGAAACGAGACAAGAAGTTGAGGAATCAACACTGAAAGGCAGCATTTTAATTGGAATTAGTCATATTCTTTCTAATTTTTCTAACTTAGAAAATCAGGTTACTGTAATTAAAATGAGAGAGCGGGGTATATTATTCAATTTTAATAATGAACTTGGGTATGCTACTTTACTAATAGCAAAACATAAAAATTCAATTCTAGAAAACGCTGTGAATGAATTTAATTTGAATTTTGCGAAGAGAAACTTGGAAACCTTAACCAATATTAAAGGATTAATTGATGCCTCTAAATTTAGGACCACCTTCGAATTAGTACAAGAGTATTTCAAAGCTTTTCTATTATAACTTTATTTTCAAATCTCATTAATCCCGATTTCATCCATATAAGCCATTAAACAAATTCTTATAAATTAATATTTCTTCTTTATTTAGAGAAGAAGCTCAATAAAATTTTAAAATCTGAAATTCTGAAAATTTTATTAAAAGAATATATATTATAGAGAAAGATTATGGATAATGCAACTTCAATTTCATTAATGATTGGATATTTCATAATAGTGGGTTTTACTTGTTATACGATATCCTATATTACCAAAAATCGGAAAAAGTTTGGTACGGATTTGATAGCATTTCTCAATTCTGCTATAATATTCAGTGGAACTCTCATTTATTCTACTTTCTTCATTCTTTCAATAGTGTTTCATTTTTCTGAAGAGATAAATATAACTTTATGGAAATTATCCATAATCTTCGAACTCATATCGCTTATTATTACGACATTTATTTATTCTTTCTTTAGAGAATATCATAAGATTCAAATCTTACCTGTTGCTTACATAGTTTTACTTTTTGGATTAATTGTTGGATTACTATTTAGAGAAAATTCTATTCAATTGAACACAACAATTTCTGACCCCATACCATTCATTTTTCCAGATTTATCATTAGTAAATTTTCAATATGATTTATTTACAGGAACTTTAATTATAGTGGCTGAGATTTCATTAATTTTTTATTTAGCTTATATTTCTTTGCTTATATTAAGGAATACTAAAAGCCTAGATGATAGTTTACCTTTATTTTTAAATACGATCATATCTGCTTTTCCCATTATCATGTATATCTTGTATATTATCATGCAGAGACCTCTATTGAGAGAATTACATATAACTTTGCTATGGATAGCAAGTTTAGCTATGAATATCATGCTTATCAAAAAACCAGAGATGTTTTTTGTCTTGCCAAATAAAATCTTATCAATTAATATTTATCATAAATCGGGGATTCTTCTATATTCATACAATTTCGGTGAATATAACCACCAAAGAATAGATTCCACTATTTGGGGTAATATTTTAATCGGATTGAATCATATACTAGGGGAATTTATTGATGTAGAGGATAAAATTGATGTTATCAAAACCAAAAATTCTGATGTAGTAGTTAAATATGAAATCGAAGCTGGTTATGCAATGGTCGTCATAACAAATAAGAAAAACAAAATAATTGAAAATTTGATGGAGCCTTTTTCTGAAGAATTCAAAAATAAATTCAAAAAAGAACTGGATGATATCCAAGATCTAAATAGGATCATCAATGTGTCTGATTTTATTGATACTAAGGGAATTATAAAAGATCATTTCCAACTATATTTGTAATAAAGCATGTAATAAGCATATAAAATATAAATC
>JAGXNQ010000055.1 GCA_019894955.1 Promethearchaeota archaeon
GAAGCCCCCCTCACCTTACACTCTTTACTAATTCTAGCACACTACATTTTGGAGATATACAAGATAAGGTAAAGAATTTTGAAATTGTTTTAGCAAAGCTAGATGTCGCAACCCAAGCTGATTATATGAGAACGAATCGTCCTCATAAGCTCTGCCCAGAAAATAGTAAAATTATTGATTCTCTCATTCATTTACGAAAAAAAATGACTTCTAATAAATTAGTAATTCAATGTTTAATGCTAAACTCACATCATGAGCAATATTTCCCAAATTTTAATGATAAGAATATTGAGAAATTAGCATATGCAATCAAAAAGATTAAACCTAATGAGGTACAAATATATTCGCTTGCAAGAATTCCTGCAGAATATTTTGTTTTCTCGATTGATGAAAAACAGAATAATCAGATCAAGAATGTTTTTAATCGGATCATTGATAATAAAAACATTGAGATCAGTTATTTTTAAATCAATTTTATTATTAATTGAATTATTTAGTATATGGTGATGAAATATTGGATGTGATAATTGGAGTAGATGTTGGAGGGAGTTTGATACGTGTTGCAATAGCAACAAGTAATCTAGAGAACATCAAAATCAAGACAATACCAACACCAAAACAAAATGAATTTTCTATAGTTAACTCAATAATATTACTCATTACGGAATTTATGGTTGAAAATAGTATTGATGATAATCAAATATTAGGAATTGGATTAGCAACTGCAGGTCCTATTGATCAAGAAAAAGGACACGTTTTTAATAATGCAAATTTAGGATTTAAAGAAATACCTTTGAAATTACCACTATCAGAGAGATTTCCGGGCATTCCAATATTCCTTATTAATGATTGCAACGCTTCTGTATTAGGAGTTCATTTTTTCGAAGCGTCTGAGGATGAAAAAGATAATTTAGTTTATATCACATTATCTACGGGAATAGGAGGGGGTGTTATCTGCAATGGTCACCTATTACTTGGCAAGGATGGGAATTCTGCTGAAATTGGTCATGGGATTGTTGATCCTAGAAGTATATATCAATGTAATTGTGGAGCACATGGATGTTGGGAAGTTTATAGTTCAGGCACAGGTGTAAAAAATAGAGCAATAGATCTAATAGAAGATTCGAGTTTATCATCTAAAATATTGATGTTTATGGTCGATAGTGATAAATCTAATATCACAGCAAAAAAACTTTTTCAAGCAGCTCGAGGTGGAGATAAATTTTCAAAAAGTATTGTAGAACAGTGTGTCTTTTATTCAAAAATAGGAATAGGAATGGTTAATAATTACTATGATTGCTCTTCAATTTATTTTGGTGGAGCAATGATGAATGATCAAGATTTAATATTACCCCCTTTGATTCAGCAATTTGAAAACGATCCTCTTCCCTTTACAATAAACCATCCACCTAAACTAAAAATTACAAAATATATAGCTGAAATTGGTGTAAGAGGAGCCTTAACATTAGTTAAATACAAGTTAGAAGGGAACACAATAGTATCCTAAAACAAACATATTATAATGTCAGAGAAAAACTTAATTTTTACCATTAGCGGAATACGAGGTATTGTAGGAAGAGATTTAAATGATGAGATAGCAAAAAAAATTGCTATTGCATTTGGATCATGGTTAAAGGGAGAATTTAAAAAAGTTATAATTGGAAGAGATACAAGACCAAGTGGATTGCAAATAGAGAAAGGATTAATCGAAGGGTTAGTTTCGATGGGATATGATATTATAAATGTTGGGATCTGTCCCACTCCTGTGATAATTTATATTAAAAATAAGCTAAAAATCCCCGGAGGATTGATTATAACTGGATCGCATAATCCACCAGAATGGAATGGGATAAAACTTCTTTCATCAAATAATTACTTGAATAATAATGATTTAAAGGAAATTCGAGAAATAATGGAACATACTGACTTGAGTTTATATCCTAAGACCGCGTCAGTGGGAAAAGTTGAAATATTAAATCCTATTCCAGAATATTTAGAAGATTTACTGAAACATATTAACATGAAAAAAAGAAAAAAGAATAAACTTCGTGTAGTTTTAGACACCGGAGCAGGAGCTGGAGGGATGGTTACTCCTAGATTATTAAAAGATTTGGGTTGTGAGGTAAAACTCATTAATGATGAAATCTTTTTAAATAATGAATTTCCTCGAGGAATTGAACCTATCGCGGATAACTTGCACGATTTAATAATGGAAGTATGGCAAGGAAAGTATGATATTGGATTTGCTCATGATAGTGATGCCGACAGATTGGCTATAATTGGGGAAGAAGGCATTTATTATTCTGAAGATATTGGTTTAGCACTTATTATGGAGTTTTATCTTAGAAATTTAGACAATAAATTTGAAGATGTTATCTTTGTTACTAATCTTGCGTCATCATTAATGTTTGAGGCTATTGCAGAGAAGTATGGTGCAAGAGTGATAAGAACTTCAATAGGAGAATTGTTTTTAATTGACAAAATGAGAAAATTAACAGATGAAAACATTTCTAACAAGAGTTTTATTTTTGGAGGGGAAGGATCATGTGGAGGAGTAATATTTCCCTTATTTAACAATACACGTGATGGAATATTTGCTGCTGCAAAAATTGTCGAGATTTTAGCTACTTCTGAGGATAAACTCTCAACTTTAGTATCAAATCTTCCTAAATATTATAACTATAGAGAATATATAAAAATTAAAAATATAGAAATTAGTAGCTTAATCTCACAAATAAATGAGGAATTATGTAATGAAGGCGAAGAAGTATCTCAAATTAATAATGATCTTAAATTTGGAAAATCTAAAGAGTGGTTTGTTCTAATACATCCTTCTAACACTGAACCTATTATTAGGGTTATATGTGAATCAAGAAGTTCATCTTTAGCGAGGATTTACTGCCAAACTACAGCAGAACTTGTAAAATTAGTAATTTCCAGATTTTGATAGACTGAATCCCATCAATTTGCCATAAATTCCGCGAGTTAATTATTTTGCATATAATTTGAGTTTTCAATTCAAATTATTTCATTTTTTATTTTTGTTGCTAAATTTTTTCCCACTAACTCTGATAATTCTTTTAATGAAGCTTCTTTAATTCCTTCCACGCTTCCGAAACGGATTAACAACTTATTCCTAGTAGAAGGACCTATTCCTTTTATATCATCTAGTATAGATCCTTTCATTTTTTTTTCTCTTTGTTTTTTATGAAGGTTTACAGCAAATCTATGTGCTTCGTCTCGTATTTGTTGAAATAATTTTAATACCAGTGATTCTACAGGAATTTGAAGGGGTTCGCTTCTTTTTGGTAAATAAATTTCTTCATATTTTTTTGCTAATCCTATAATAGGAACGTGTTCAATCCCTAATTCATTTAGAACAGCCACACCTACATTCAATTGACCTTTTCCCCCATCTACTAAGATTAAGTCTGGTAATTCCAAATTCCGTTCTAAAATCATTGAGTATCTCCTCATTATTACTTCCTGCATCATTGCAACATCATCAGGTGTAGATTTTGATCTAATTAAATAATGCCTATAATTTTTTTTATAAGGCTTTCCTTCAAGAAAATAGACCATTGAGCCTGTAGCATCAGTACCTTCGATATTTGAGATATCAAAACCTTCAATAACCCGAGGTATATGTGGCAGTTCCAATATTTCTTTCATCTGTTCCAATAATTCGATTCGGAGGTCTCCATCTTCTAATTTAATTTCCTGCATTTTAATTTCTTGTTCAACAATGACTTTAGCATTTTTCCGGGCAATTCTAATAAGCCCTAATTCTTTATCATGAGCAATTCTTATCTGAAAGGCTATCTTAGATTTCTTTAGAACCTCTCTAAATAGTTCAATTCCCTCATATAATTCTGGAAGAACAATAGTAATTGTAAGATTGGGATTAGTTGATAAGTAAAATTGTTCCATGATTGAAGAAAACATTTCATTTTTTTGGATTACTTTTTCTCTCAAATCTATTGTAAAAGAACTTTTATTCATTATATGTCCTTCTCTAATGTGCATTATCGTCATTGCAAAATATTTTTGTTCCTCATCTGAGTAGTATCCCAGGATATCCTTGTTTTCTTCATTTTCAAAGATTACATTTTGAGATGTCGTTGAGTGTTCAATTGCGTGCAACTTATCTCTCCAAAAAGCAGCTATCTCGAAATCTTCAGCTTTTGCGGCCTTTTCCATTTCTTTCTGAATTTTATTTTTGAGTAATTTTTTTTCTCCTCTAAGAAATAGTTCTATTTCCTTTATGTTTTCACAATAATCTCTAGATATAATAGCTTTTATGCATGGGCCAGTACATAATTTCAATTGGTAATATAAACATGGTCTTTTATTTTGAACCAATTTCTTTTTACATGAACAATAGGGAAAAGTTTTTCGTAGATCACGAAGAATTCGTATTATTTCCTTTTTATCCGTATAAGGACCGATGAAAACTGTGTTTTGAGGATAATTTTCGGGGTTACGCACTACTCTGATTCTTGGAAACTCTTCTCCATAAAAAATAGCGACCCAAGGGTATGACTTTGAGTCTCTCATAAAGACATTATAACGTGGCAGATAATTCTTAATTCGAATATTTTCTAAAATGTATGCTTCTTTTTCATTTTCAGTTACAATATATTCAATTGAATCTATCTCTTTAACCAATTCTTTAATTTTCTCTTCATAATATGGATCATTATAGGATGCTTTAAGGAAATAGGATGACACTCTTTTTCTAAGATTATTTGCTTTTCCAATATATATGATTTTACCTTTATTATTTTTAAACGTATAAACGCCAAATGTCTCTGGCAAACTTTTTCGTTGCAGTTCTATGTTATTCATAACACGCTATATTACAATAGATTCTCATATAACATTTATTTTAATAAGGTTTAGTATTTAATTATTATAGAGAATAAATTTACTAAATAACATTTCTAATAATTAAGAAAATTATGAAGAAATTAAGGATTTGTCCTAAATGTAAAAAGCCTAAGTTAAGAACAGCCCTTAATGTGTCGGGGTGGTTAACCCCAAATTATTTTGAATGTATGAATTGTGGTTATTTAGGTGCTTTATATTTGGAAATAGATCCTAATGAACTCGTATCAGAAAATGAAGAAATGAATATATGAAGTGAAAAAAAAAATGGAACAACTGTTAAAAGATGCTGAAAGAATAAGATCCTTAGAAATTCAAGGAGCCTCAAACGTAGCTATAAGTGCGATTGATTTTTTAAGTCGATATGCTAAAAGAATTGATTGCATAGATTTAGATAATTGCATTTCGAAATTACAAGATGCTAAAAAGTTACTAGAAGAAACTCGAGTTACCGAGCCTGCGATGAGAAATGGACTTAACTATATAATGAACAAAATTAAAAATTCAAAAACTGAATTAGATGTGAAAGAGATTCCAGCAATAATTGAGGTTTTAAAAAATGAATATAAAACAATGTTCCAAGCTTCCAAGAGAAAAATTGCAGAAATTGGTGCTAGAAGAATACCAGATATGGAATCTGACGATGATTTTATTGTTATGACTCATTGTCATAGTTCAGCTGTATCTGCAATATTATTAGAAGCTAAAAAACAAGGTAAAGATAATTTTAAAGTCATAAATACAGAAACACAACCTCGATTACAAGGTAGAAAAACAGCAAAAAAATTACTTTCAGCAGGTATCGAAGTCATGTATGTAGTGGATAGCGCAATGAGATGGGCTGTGAATCACTTTGAGGTTGATATGATAATTGTGGGCGCAGATTCTATTACATCAGAAGGCACAGTTCTCAATAAAATTGGAACTCGCTTATTAGCTCTAGTAGCTCATGAGGAACACGTTCCATTTTATGTAGCATCACAATTATTGAAATACAATCCCGATACTACACTCGGTATCTTGGAAAAGATTGAAATGAGAGAACCAAAAGAAATTTGGGACTATGAACATAAAAATTTAACAATTTTAAATCCTGCTTTTGAAACCGTAAGTAGGAGATACATTGATGGCTTAATAACTGAAGCAGGTATATTTGCAAGCAGTCATGTTCCTAATTATTTTGCTAAATTATATCCTGATTTAATAAGTTAAAAAGTTTATAATTTCCATTTATTTAATGCCTTTCTTATCTCAACATGTGTTTTTGCATATTCATTTAGATTAATTCCTTCAAGTGTAGCTTCTATAGCCTGTCGAATAGCTTTTGCCCCGGACAGTGTTCCATCTGGGTGACCATGACAACCCCCACCAAATTGAAATACCATATCTATCCCTAGAAGTTCAATTAGATCTGGAATGTGTAAAGGACTTAATCCTCCTGATGCTACGGGTAATATAGGTTTGATCGAGCCCCAATTTTGAGTTAACAAAGTAACATCATTCCCAATAACTTCTCTTTTGGTGATTGCTTTATTAGTCTCTTGAACTTCACGTTTATCTCCTTCCATCTTACCTACAACAGTTCCTGTATGAAGTTGATCCATCCCAATTAGGCGCATAATTTTTGCTAGGGAAAGCATTGTCATTCCGTGTTTTTTATTCCTAGTTAGTGCTGCGTGCATTGCTCTATGAGCATGGATTATGACATTTTTATCATCAAGATAGCTTCTTATTTCTTGCAGAGCTGAAAATCCTACAGTTAAGATATCTAGCATAATATATTCTCCCCCATTATCTACTACTAGATCTGCCCGTTCTTTCATGACATCCATCTTCGCTGTGATATTTGGCATGTAAATCTTTTTTTCGTTAGTCTCCTTCTCAACCTTGTCTCGAACTTTTAAGGTTTCAACAATTCTTTTTTTGAATGAGTTGAATTTCATGCTGGTTAAATTTTCATCATCTTTAACTATGTCTAAACCACCCATCCACGCATCTCCACAAACCCGGGCATGTTCAATCTCATTTAAACCAACTTTTGGTTTTACTATAGTTCCTAACAACGGGCGTTTTTCAATACCAAGGATTTTTCTTATTCCTTTAATACCAAATTTAGGACCATAATGAACATCTACCATATTTTTTGGAAATTTAACATCAATTAATCTCAAATTTTCTATTACTTTCATTCCATAAATATTTCCTGCGATTGCGCTCAAAATTTGGGGTACATTATCCAATTCAAATAAATCTTCTGGATAAGCTATCTTAATTATTCCATTTTCTTCATTTATATAAAATACTGAAGGTTTCAAGCGTATAGCGATGTCAGACGATAAAGTGGATATTTCAGTCCAAGTCCCAATGGAACTTTCTTTTGCAATTTCTTCTGATGCACTTTCTAGACTTTTGCATTCATCAGATTTTTCTACGTAATACATTACTACAAGGTCTTTTTCACTTGGTTCGTAATTTAAATTAATATAATCAACCATCTTATTCAATGCCTTTAATTTAGCGTCTTTATTAATGAATTTAAAATAATTTCATATATATTTTTTACCATTACTTAAAATAAACTGAAAATCAAAAAAAATTTATAGAATCAAAAATTATCTACAGTGATATTTAATGAGTGAAACAAAAACTATTACTATTAATATAAAAGCTAGCGGAACTACCAGTAAATGGAAAGATGAATATACAAATGATCTAATGAGATCCATTTCTGAGATGTTACCACATATTGATGTAAGTCGTAAAGGCAAAGAGTTAGAATTGACAACCCCCCTAAATTTTTCCAATAGGACAGTCAAACTCAGAATAAAAAAATTCTTGCATCAAAAAGGTTTAAAAGATAAATTCAGACCAGTATCATATAAAAGTGATGATAAAGTCGGATATATGGTCATTCAGAAAAAAGTAATTGAGTTATCTTATTACTAACTATAAATTTGGACTTATTGTCCTATCCCATCGTTAGAGGAAACTTTTTAATTTTTAATTCCATCTCGTCCAATTACTATTAATAACGTCCAGAACTGCTTGGTCTGTGATCTCTGCAGGTTTTTTATTTTCGGTTGGTTCAAATAGTTTTTTAAAGACAGATTTGATTTTTTTATATCTTTCTTTCATATTCATTTTTATTTTTCTCCCTCTTTATTCAAATTAGTAAAAATCTAATTTTGCTAATGGTTATATTGTAAATCAAGTATATAAAAATTATGGCTAATTCCCAATCTTAATCTTTTCTGTTTATAGAACATAATTTATTTTATCATCCATTAGAATGAAGAGTTCTTCTTCAGAAGGCCTTTTTTTTCCCAAATATTTGCGAATCTTTTTGACTAAAAAATAATTTTTCTTATCTATAATGATGAGAATTAAACAAAGTTCTTCTTATATTATTCATAATAGTTCAGTTGTTTATGCTACTATAGGTTTATAACTATTCTTTATACTTCTAAATATTACTAATTGTCTAAACTTTATTATATATCATTTCTATATTTTAAATGTGATTTCTAAATTAATTTCTGCTAAATCTTTAGATGATATATTGAGATGTATAAATTTGGCTAGTTTACTTGAACTTTCTGGATGGCCAAAACCGGGTAATGTTCATAGATTAAAAGATTTTGAATCTACTAGATTTGAGCATTTTTTAGCAGGTATTTCGGCAATACAACCTAATTTTAGATTGTTTTGTGAAAATATTTATGACAATCTAGAAAAAAATGAAGTTGATTATGGATTCATTCAATTAGGGCAATTTTTTGAATCAGCATCTTATCATATGATGCAGTGGCAACAAGGTGGTAATGTTTTATTAGGACACCTCCTTATTTTAGCACCGTTAGCAGCAGCAGGGATAATCTGTTTGAAACAACAATTACTTACTTTTTTGAATTTTAACGAGATACTAAAAAGAATCATAAATGATACTACTATAAATGATACTATTTCACTCTATAAAGCAATTAAGTTATGTAATCCAGGTGGTTTAGGTAAAATAGAAAAGTATGATTTAAATGATGATAATTCAATAAATGAAATTAAAAATGATAAAATTACATTAAAAAATATTTTTGAAATTTCACAGGAATATGACATGATTAGTAGGGAATATTCAACTAACTTTTCCATTATTTTAAAAGAAGGGCTACCATATTTTTTCAACACTTATGAAACTTATAATGATATAAATATTGCTACCGTTAATACATTTTTAAAAGTTCTTTCAAATCATCCCGATACATTAATTATTCGAAAATCGGGAGTAAATAATGCAAAATATGTATCAGAAGCTGCAGATCGAGTGTTAAAATTAGGAGGTATCGCTACAAAGAATGGTCAGAAATCAGTCACCAAATTAGATAAAGAGTTGCAATTTAAAAATGGATTAATGAATCCTGGCACAACTGCTGATATAACTGCGGGTATCATATTTTGTGGTTTATTATTTGGTTTAAGATTTTAATTCAAAAGCGTTAAATTTTTTTCGGAATATAACATAAATTTCGTAGGAATACAAGAAGGTGCATATACTTGGAATTTTGCGATGAATGTGGAGGGATGATGTTTCCATCAGCATCATCACATATAAATGGTCAAAAAGTATTCAAGTGTAAATGTGGTTTTACAAAACCTTTTCAAGAGGAAAAATCAGATTCATATAAAATATCTACCAAAATCGACCATCCTGTTAGGAATGAAGTGATTAATCTCACAGATGTAATGGATTGGAAGGAAAAGAACTTACGGAGCTCTATTAAAGATTTTAAATGTCGAAGATGTGGTTATGATAAAGCACATCTTGAAACTCGTCAAACAAGAAGTGCTGACGAAGGAATGACGCACTTTATCACTTGTTTAAAATGTGGTAAAATGAAAAAAATTGGTAGCTAAGCTAATAATTTATTTAGTATTTCTTCTTTTTGATGATTTTTACTGAAAGTAACTTTTATTCTTTTATTCGGGTTTTTCCTTCCTGAAATAATCTGGAGTTGATCAATACTCACTTTTAACTTTTTTTTTATTAAATTTATTAATTCGATGTTTGCTTTATTTTGTTTTGCTTCTGAACGAATAGAGATATGAATTTGTTCATCATTATTACTAGGTTTAGTAATTGTTTGTTTATTGCTATGAGGTTTTATTATTACGTTTATGATACACTCAAAGTCAGATCTCATTTCAATGAAGTTCATTATTCAGAAGATTATCTACGTTTTCTTTTAGTTTATTATAAGAAGGAATTGATAATCTTAAACCTCCAGCTAATTTATGACCACCCCCCATTCCTCCAAAATTATCCTTTATCTTTGAAATAACATTATTTACTCCATTACCCTCATTAGAATTTAAATAACTCCTTGAACAGCGAATACTAAGTTTCATCATTTGAGTCTTCTTTTCAAGACCTCCTAAAAATAACATTTTATCAGGATTTAATAATTCATTAACGGTACTGAAACTTGCTGTATCTGACCAATTACTTGGAGGAATTTTACCATTACCTGCATCAATAAATATTGCTTTTTTCGTCTCAATGTGAGGGAGTTCATTTGATAAGATTCTTAAATTAGAAGAAAGAGCATTAATATATTCTAAATAAATTCCCTGTGCATATCGAGTGATTGATTTCTGTTGAATAATTGATAGAGCAGCACTTATATTTTTGAATGAGAGGATATTGAGCAATAAAGCGTGTTCAAAAGCATGTTGTAATAATCCTTGTTTTTGGGGTATAATAGCGTAATTTCCCTTAGAAATATGTGTCTTCACTAGGATGGAGTTTATTTCTGTAGGATTCAAATCAACAATTTTCTTATTGGGATCTATATCCAATTCACTAAGAAAAGACTTGATCTTACTTTCATTCTCTCCTCCATAATCCTTTACAAATGGCAAAATACTGTTTTTTAATCCATTTTTTATATTATCATTCATAGCACCAAATAAAATCAATCCCTCTTTATCATTAACTATTTCTTCATTGACATTCTCTTCATATACTTCCTTATTAAATGATTTTAATTTATCCATTGATCTGAGTGAATCTCCAGCGATTCCAATAACAGCTAACCAGCCTTGTTTGGTAATTTCTGGTTTGATATGTTTAGCAAACATATATGCTAGTGTGGCTCCCGCTACGTGATCTAATCCATCATATCCATGTATCGTAGGATTCACAAAAAATAAATTCTCCGGTAGATCATCAAGGTCAATCTTATCTTCAACTTCATGATGATCAAGAATATAAAAATCTTCATTTCTTGAAGATATTATAGGTATTAATTCTGTTAACGAGGATCCAACATCAGTGAATATAAAAGCATTTTTACGTTCATGACTTTTAGGTAAAATTCCTTTGAGATATGCAGCCCAAGATGATGATCTATTGTAAATAAAATAGTCTTGTTCTAATCTCATTTTATGAAGCAAGTTTTGAATGATTTTCAAGGAACTTATTCCATCAGCATCATTATGAGTAATAGCAATTATATTATTGTAGTAACTATTTGAATTATCGATGAATGTATCCACTGCATTATTAAGATCTGCTAAGAATTTCTTTTGATTTGGTTTAATACTCATTCACATCAGTCACGATAAAAATTCAAAAACCTAAAATATAGATTTAGTAGTTTTGATTGTTCATATATTCATTTGGACCCATTACAGTTCTGTTATTAATTGATTTTATCCTATTCTATCTCTAAAAGAGGTTTTAAATAAAATAATGATAGATTCTATAAATATAAATATTGCTATAATATCTATTTTTGATTAAAAATTGATGTTAAAGTTAAAATCTTTGGAAAAATTATTTAATTTGATTTAATTTTAACTTTTAGATAAAATACTGTTAGAGAATAATGATACCTTTACGATACAAGAAATATCGGATAATCTTGATTTTATTAATTTTATTATTAATTCCAATTTTAACAAGTCAAATCCTCGTTGATAATAAAATTTATCGGAATTATAATACCACGCAAGAATTTCCGAACTCACAAACATTCACATCAGAAGATTATGAACCAATTTTAGAAGATAATAGCCAACATCTTGGTAACATTACAGTTACGAATCTTACTTTTGATGAGAAGGGCTTTTATAATAATAGTGTGAAATATCCCGACTTACAAGATGATTTCAGTACGGGAGCTCTTAGAATGGCATATCAAAATACATCATATCTCTATACAACTTCATCAGCTCACTATGATAACCTAGATCAAGCATCATTTAATAACAAAATTACTGTTGTATTGAATGAATCTATTAGCGTTGAGTATAATTATTCAAAGTCTGGTGCTGAAGGTATTTTAATATATGGTTTTCGTCTATATCCAATTCTAGTAAAAGAAGTTTATATTCATAACCAATCAACAGATCCTATAGAAAAATTGAATGATAATCAATATTCGATTGATGATTCAAATTTTTTAAATTTTAACTATTACGATTATTTCCAGATTAATGAAATTGATGAAAATTATGAGAATAATTTCACCATTCATATTAAATATGAATATAATTTCACAATTATTGGTTGGTTTCTCAACCAGATTGGCAAAAATCATATGATAAGAAATCAAGAAGAATCATTTTCTCCAAGATTTGCATATAATTTCACATTTGGGGGTTTTAAATGGAACGAAACTTCAACTAGTATAAGCGTACCCGCTTATAACCTCAAAGCTTTTCTAGAGGTAGATCTACCAAATAAGGAAGAGTTATTCAATCATTCTTTGGCAATCTTCGGTTTAGAATTTTCCAATTATTTAGGTGGTAATAATATCATTAACTTGACAAGTTACGCTGAATTTAAACCAATTCAAGTTCAATTTTCAGCAAATTTTACATTAAGGTTTGAAAATCCACTTGATTATTCATGGGGTATAGATAGATTGATAGAAAATCGTGATATTAGGGAAAGAATATATTTTCCTTCTCTTATATCAGGTCCAGATAAAATAATCTTAAGTCATATCACATTATTTGAAAATACAATTACTTTAGATCAGGTTATGAGTAATCGCTCAATATTTGGAAGGGCTGTATCATATTTTGATGCAAATGTTTCCATAATTCAAGAAGAGTTACAAAATAGTTTAATTTTTACCAAAAACTCAATAAAGAAAAAGGGAATAAAAGTAGTTCTGCCATACCTAATAAAGGGTGAAACTAATCCATTTATTTTAAAATACAAAGCGAACAAAGATCTTAAACTATTTATCACTGATAACATCAATATGCCAATACCAAATGTAAAATTAGAACTTTATTATTTTGGCAAGCTCTATGGTACATATATTTCTAATGATTTAGTTCAACCCATGGCTCCTGCTTTTACAAATGAAAACGGAGAAATAATAATATCAAATGTCCCAAATGGAGTTTACAATGCGAGAGTCTATTTAGAGGACCAATTATTATTGGAAGTAGAAGTTACTCCTTTTCTTGATGTAAATTATATTACTACAACTATTTTCCATTTCCCTCTGGTTATCCTTGTATTTAGTTCTATTTTTGGGTTATTCATCCTGATTGGATATATCTTTCATTTAAAATATAGAAAGCGTTAAAATTGATAGTAATTTTCATAGATAATGTTGAAAACTTCCTTCAATTCATTGAGAAGCGAGTTATGAATGAAATTTTTTATGAGTTTAATGAAGTTAAATCAGAAACGGATTTACTAAGTAAGAACAATATTGAAATTATTCTTCATTTTCTAGCAAAGATTGAGAATAGCTTAATTCTTTATGAAACAAAGCAAACAATAGCTAGGACTAAAAATACTGATATGGATTCTCAAGTTATCAGTGAAATGCAAAAAATAATTAGTCAAGTCGATGAATCACTGGTTCTTGTTAAAGGTAAAATTCGGGAAATTTTTCTGTCTTATTCCTCATAATATCATTTTTGATAAATAGTTTTCCCATAACCAATAAGTCGATATCTTCTATTTATCATTCTTGAAACAGCAAAAATAAAATCTTCAGGTAAGCAAATTGGGGGACTAAGTGTCAAAATATAGGAGTTCTTCAATATTTTTATAACCGTTCCAGCAGTTTTTTCAGTACCAACAACTAATAGTAATTTCTCATTATGCCGAAGATCATGAACTTTAATTTGATCTTCTGTACCGATTACCCGTTCTAATAATTTTACTTCTAATTCAACTTCCGAGATTACTTCGGGTAAAGAGTCTAATTCTCCAACTAATTGACCAATTAAAGAATCTCCTCTCGTTAGTGATGGATCCAATTTAGTTCCTAAGCCTATTAAACCACCAGGTTTTGCTACATCTAATCTATTACTCCCTTGACTTATACTAATAACGGTTGAGGTAAGGGGAGTATATTTATTCTCACGACGTAAACCAGGACGAATCTCGATTGTCGAACCAACCTCTATCCTACCTTTCAGTACCGACCCCCCTATAACACCACCATTCAGACTATCAATTGAAGTACCAGGACGATTAATATCGAAAGATCGCGCAATAAGAAATTGAAATTTATCATTTTCATTCATAGTTGGAGAGGGTATAATTTCTTGAAACGCTCTAACTACTAAATTAATATTAGCTCCAAAAACTGCTGAAATAGGTATTATTGGAGCATTTTCAGCTACAGTTCCTTGAACAAATTCTTTGATTTGTTTATAGTTTTCGAGGGTTTCCTCTTTAGAGACCGCGTCAATCTTGTTTTGAATGATTATTATATTTTTTATACCTGCTATATTTAGAGCAGCTAAATGTTCACGAGTTTGAGGTTGAGGACACTTCTCATCAGCTGCAATTAATAAACAAGCACCATTCATTAATGAAGCACCACTCAACATTGTTGCCATTAATATTTCATGTCCAGGAGCATCTACAAAAGAAATATTTCTTTTAAATTCCAGAGCGTCTCCACAATTTGCGCAATAAAGATTCGGTTTTCCCTTTTCTCGGGCTAATTCAGCCATATGATAGGTGAGATATTGATCACAAGTTGAACAATAAAGGATCGTAGCATTTGAATATCCTAGCTTAATAGAGATACCCCTTTCTTGTTCTTCTGAATGTCTATCTGTCCAATCACCTGTAAGCGCTTTTACTAAGGTAGTTTTTCCGTGATCTACGTGCCCTACCAAACCAATATTACATTCTGCTTGTTTTTTGATTAAATCCTTGAGTTCAGAAATCTTTCCCGTATCTTTTTTTATTTTTGGTTCTTCTTTTGTAGGTAAGGGAGTTTTCTGTTTTGGCTTACTTGATTCATCAGATTTATTCTCATTAAATATAGTTTTGGCACTATTTACATATTTTAATGCTGTAGGATCCCCAATTCCTTTAATTTTAAGCCCAACTAAATCGTTTACTTCAATATTAGCCAATCTTTCAATTGTTTCAATTCCAGCAGCCCTTAATCTATCTGCAGTTGCTTTTCCTATCCCGGGTACATCTTCCAATTCTCTTGCCATTATATTCATTAAAATTTGAGTTTTGTGATTTTGAAAAAAGTATGATTTTCATAAAATCTCTACGTAATGTAAAGAATCCTTTTTTTAATAAATTAATTGTCAAATATAATATTTTATCTTAGCCAGTGGTCTCTAAGGTTTTTATTCCACCGGGTTTCTTTTCAAGTTCTTTATAGGAAACCCTCAATAGGCTATCAACATAAAAAGTAGACAATTTACCACAAGATTTATCTTTATGGATAATATAGACT
>JAGXNQ010000056.1 GCA_019894955.1 Promethearchaeota archaeon
GAGGTAGAAAAACCTACTCCCAAGGACAATGAAGTACTGATAAGAATACATGCGACAACAGTAACAGCAGGGGACACTGAACTTCGAAGTCTCAAATTCCCTTTCTTGTTAAAGCTCCTCATGCGATTCGGATTAGGCTTCAGAAGACCAAGAAAAAAAATACTAGGACAAGAGCTAGCAGGGGAAATTGAATCAATAGGTAAAGAGGTAAAGCTGTTCAAGAAAGGAGATCTAGTTTTTGCATCTACAGCGTTCAGGTTTGGTACTTATGCCGAGTACATATGTCTGCCGAGTACATATGTGATGACAAAAAAGCCGACAAATATGACCTATGAGGAAGCAGCCGCCGTTATTACAGGAGGAATTAATGCGCTGTATTATCTAAGAAAGGGAAATATCCAGAGCGGGCAAAAAGTTCTTATCCGCGGAGCTTCTGGAACTATTGGTACTTTTGCGATACAGCTTGCCAAGTATTATGGGGCAGAAGTTACGGGGATAGGTCATCCTAATAGTTTAGAGATGATGAAATCTTTAGGAGCTGATAAGGTTATTGATTACACTAAAGAGGACTTTACCAAAAGTAGTGAGACCTATGATGTTATTTTTGACGTGATAGGTAAGAGTTCGTTTTCAGGTTTTATAAGATCGTTAAAGGAAAATGGAATCTATCTTTTAGCTAACACTGGGGCTAGGAAGGTTCGAAAGCTATTGAAAAGCGAACAAAAAGTAATACTTGGGAAAACGCTTACTTACAAGACTGAAGATTTAATTTTCCTCAGAGAGCTTATTGAAGCAGGGAAGATAAAAACGGCCATAGGTAAACGTTATTCATTGGAACAAATTCCTGAGGCTCATAGATATGTTGAAGCAGGCCAAAAAATCGGAAATGTAGTAATAACTGTAGTATAATAACCTATTTTACATATTAATTAAAACATTTTAATCTCAATTATTATTTTATTATTTTCTTTAAAGAGGGAAAGGGATGTAATATAAGATTACTTGAATATGAAAGTAAGGAAATTTTCCGAGACTATAGTATTCCATTAGCGGACAATATCCTAATTACCAAGACTGATAATATTGAAGAGAAACTAGAAAATTTTGAATTTCCTGCAATTATTAAGTCTCAAATTGCTATAGGAAGCAGAAAGAAAGCGAGATTGATAAAAATTGCTCAACCCAGAGATGTAGCTAATTCTCTATGTAAGGAATTCTTCGAAAGAGTAGTTGCAGGGTTTACTGTCGAAGCAATACTAATTGAAGAATTAGCTGAAATACAGCATGAGTATTACTGTTCCATTGCTTTAGATGCATCAAGAATACAATTCTTTGTTATCGCTAGTAAAGAGGGCGGAATAGATATAGAGGAAGTATCTAAAAGTAACCCCGAAGCGATCATTAAAGAGAGCTTTTCATTTCGAGAAGGATTAACAGAAGAATTAAGCGGAAAAGTTGCGAAGCAGCTAGGCTTTCGAGGAGATCTTTATAATTCTGCGAAATATATTTTAAAAAAATTATGGAAGATTACTAAGGAAAGAGAAGCCCAGTTAGTGGAAATTAATCCACTTGTATTAACCCCTTCAGGATTAGTTGCTGTGGATGGTAAAATGATACTGGATGATGATTCTGCCTTTAGATAACCAATTGTTAAAAAGTTGGAACTAAAAAAACTTTCTGAATTAGAAAAAATTGCTAAAGAGGCAGGTTTCTCGTTTGTAGAGTTAGATGGTGATATCGGTATTTTAGCTAATGGTGCTGGTTTAACCATGGCATTATTGGATGTTCTTTCTAATTTAAATCTAAAGCCTGCGAATTTTTTAGATGTTGGGGGTGGTGCAGATAAGGAAAGAGTATATAAAGCTTTAGATTTATTATTTAGAATGAATCCGAAAGCAGTACTAGTAAACATATTTGGGGGGATTACAAGATGTGATATTGTAGCCGAAGCTATACTTCAAGCTTTGCATGACTTTAAAAATACACCCCCCATGGTTATAAGATTAACAGGGACACGTGATAAGGAAGGTATCGAAATCTTAAAAAATGAGGGAATTAACGCATTTCAAGATGTTATGGATGCTGTAAAAACAATTCAGGAGGTAATAAAAGTATAATGTATATCAGTGAGCACTCTAAAGTTGTTGTTCAAGGAATTACTGGAAATCAAGGTACTTTTAATACTAATTTGATGCAGGAGTATGGTACAAATATCGTTGCAGGAGGTACCCCCCAAGAAAGGTGGACAAATAATATTCGGAATACCTGTCTTTAACACAGTAGAAGAAGCTAAAATAGATACAGATTGCGATACAAGTATTATTTTTGTTCCAGCAAGATTTACTTTTGAAGCGGTAAAAGAGAGCATATCCGCGGGAATTGATATGACAGTAATCATTTCTGAAAATGTTCCCGTTTTTGATATGATTCAATTAGTAGAGTTTGCAAATGAAAAACGGGTTCATCTCATAGGTCCAAATTGTCCGGGATTGCTCATTCCTGATAAAATTAAATTGGGAATCATGCCAGATAACTTGGCTCATTATGGAGATATTGCTGTTATATCTAAAAGTGGTACTCTATCATATGAAATAAGTAAAGCTATTGGCATTGCAAATATAGGAGTATCTGCTTATATTGGGATAGGGGGTGATCCTGTAAGGGGTTCCACTATGAAGGAAGCTGTGGAATACTATTCTAAGGAGGATAACACTCTTTTTATTGTACTTATTGGTGAAATTGGTTCAGATGAAGAAGAGATAACTGCAAAATTTATTAGTGAGAATTGTGATAAACCTGTAATAGCATATATTGCAGGCAAAAGTGCTCCAGAGGGTGAAAGGATGGGACATGCAGGAGCAATTATCTCCGGAGATTTTGGAACAGCAAAAGGTAAGATAAAAGCCTTAAAAAGTGCAGGTGCCCATATAGCGGATACACCGTGGGATGTACCAAAACTCATAAAAGAATTGCTATAAAAGGGATTTTTGGATGAAAATTGAAGCTCAAGCACTATTTGTTCCTTAAAAAGTCTAAGAGTATTCGTGATAACTATATTAAAAAGGGAAACACTTCCCATATTGTTAATGTGGGAAAAATTTATATAAAAATGGACTCTTCACTTATTATCATATTATATATATCATATATGTAAAAAAAAAAGAGTTAAAGAGAATTGGCTAATAAAAATATTTATGAATTTGATGCAAAAAAGCTTATAGCGAGTGAATTACCGAAATATTTTCCAAATTTTAATTATCACAATAAATTAGTTGTAGTTGATTCTGATTCAGATTTAGAACAAATCATATCTGAAAATCCTTGGATAAATACAGAAAAAGTCGTAATAAAACCCGATCAACTTTTTGGAAAGAGAGGAAAAGCAAATTTAATTTTACTTGATGCAACTGTTGACGAAATGAAAGAATTTTGTAATAAAAATTTAAAAAGAGTGTGCATTATTTCCGGAATTGAAGGAGAAATTAACCGGTTACTCGTAGAACCATTTGTAGCTCATGATAAAGAATATTACATTTCAATCACAACAGACAGAGATATGGATTACATCCATTTTAGTTTCGAAGGAGGAATTTTCGTTGAAGAAAACTGGGATAAGGTCAGCCATATCCCAATACCAACGGGTACAGACATAATGACGTTTGATTTAGAGAATGTAATGCCAGATTTGGGGAATTTGAAAGATGTTCTAATTCCCTTCATTAAAGGGCTCTATCAAGTTTTTATTGATCAAGATTTTGCTTTCCTTGAAATCAATCCATTTGCCATAACTGACGATAAAAAAATCGTACCTCTTGATGTGAAGGCAAAATTGGATGATACTGCGGCTTTTCTTCATTTGGAAACATGGGCAAATCCAGAAAAACCCTTTGAATTCCCCGGAGGTTTTGGTCAAAAACTTACACCTGAAGAAATTATGATTAGAGATCTGGATGAAAAAACGGGAGCTTCTCTCAAATTGCGGATCTTGAATCCTAATGGTCATATATGGACCATGGTTGCTGGAGGAGGCGCTTCTGTCATATATACGGACACGATTGCTGATTTGGGATTTGGTGCTGAATTAGGAAATTATGGTGAATATTCAGGAAATCCTAGTAGAGAGCATACTGAAATCTACGCTCAAACCATAATTGATTTAATAACGTCTATTCCAGATTCGAAAGATAAATATCTAATTATAGGGGGCGGTATTGCTAATTTTACTGATGTTAAAGCAACCTTTACTGGTATTGTGACTGCTATTAAAAATTCAGTTGACAAATTAAAGACAGCCAAAGTGAAAATCTATGTACGAAGGGGAGGACCTAATGAAAAACAGGGATTGGAACTCATGAGACAAGTTGGAGAAGAAACTGGTATACCAATTGAAGTATATGATAGATACACGCATATGACTCGTGTTGTGGACTTAATAAAAAGAGCAGAGGAGAGTTCTTAAAAACATACTGAGGTATAAATTATGGAAGATTATGACTTATTTGATAGAAAAACACAAGCTATTATTTATGGATTTCAAAGAAACGCAATCCAAAGAATGTTGGACTTTGATTTTATCTGTAAACGTGACACGCCTTCTGTAGCTGCAGTAATTAACCCCACTCAAACTGCTGCTAAGGCATATCATAAGGTATTTTTGGGTAGTAAAGAAATCGTTGTACCCATCTATAAGACTCTTAAATTAGCAACAACGTATCATCCAGAAGCAGATGTAGTAATCAATTTTTCCTCCTTTCGTTCCGCATATCCCACGAGTAAAGAAGCGCTTGAAACTCCGACTGTAAGAACGGTAGTGATAATTGCTGAAGGGATGCCAGAAAGATATAGTCGATTATTGATTAAATTAGCTGAAGAATCAAACAAACACATTATTGGTCCTGCAACTGTTGGAGGGATAAAAGCAGGAGCCTTTAAAATTGGAAATACTGCGGGAACTATAGAAAACATTGTACTTTCAAAACTGTATAGACCCGGTTCAGTAGGTTTTGTCTCCAAATCTGGAGGGTTATCAAACGAGATGAATTTCATGATATCTCAAACTACAGATGGTATTAATGAAGGAGTTGCTATTGGTGGAGATAGATTCCCGGGTTCGAAGTTAATTGATCATTTGCGAAGATATGAAGCAAATCCAAAGATTAAAATGCTAGTTGCATTGGGTGAAATTGGTGGAATTGATGAGTATGCTATTGTGGATGCATTAAAGAATGGTACGATTAAAAAACCGATAGTAATCTGGGTTGCTGGAACAGCGGCGCGCATACTTCCTAAAGGTCTTCAATTCGGTCACGCAGGTGCGATGGCTGGTAGTGATAGAGAGACTGCGGAAGCCAAAAATCAAGCATTAAGAGATGCTGGGGCGATTGTTCCAGATTCGTATGAAGACTTGGATAAATTAATTCGAAAAACTTTCGCTAAGCTAAAAGAAGAAGGTATAATTGAACCAATTGATGAATTTGAACCACCTAAAATTCCATTGGACTTCAAGGATGCTGTAAGGTTAGGTTTAGTCAGGAGACCAACAGATGTTGTCGTTTCAATATCAGATGATCGTGGAGATGTTCCCACATTTGCTGGTGTAGGATTAGATTCGATAGTGAGGGATAACAAATCAATTGGATATGTAATCGGTCTACTTTGGTTCAAACGAAAACTTCCCGATTTTGCTCATCAATTTATCGAAATGGTAATTAAACTAACAGCTGATCATGGACCAGCAGTCAGTGGGGCACACAATGCAATTATTACCGCAAGAGCAGGAAAGGATTTAATGTCTTCTCTTGCTTCAGGAATTCTTACAATAGGCCCAAGATTTGGTGGCGCTATATCCGATGCTGCTAAATACATTCGGCAAGCTTTACAAGACAAGATGAACCCACCCGAATTTATTGCTTATATGAAAGATGTTGCTAAAATCAATATTCCGGGTATCGGTCATCGTATAAAATCTGTTCAAAATCCAGATGTCCGAGTACAATTATTAAAAGAGTTCGTGTTCAAGAACTTTGAAAAACATCCTCATCTAGATTATGCATTAGAAGTCGAAAAACTTACAACATCTAAACGGAATAATCTCATTCTCAACGTTGATGGTTGCATAGGCATCACTTTTCTTGATTTACTGGAAAATCTGAACTTCACAAAAGAAGAGATTGATGATGTCATATATAGTGAGGCTTTAAACGGACTTTTTGTATTAGGACGTTCAATTGGAATGATGGGACACTTTTTTGACCAAAAACGGCAACGAGCGGCGTTGTTTAGACAACCTTGGGACGAAATTTTATTCACTGACTAACACATTAAGTATGATCAATACAATAGAGAATTGAATTTGTTTCAAACAAATGGGATTTTTTTTTCTTTTTTTAATATGAGTGGTTTCAACCAAAAATCTTCTTTTAGATATTAGTTTTTCAGTTAAGTTCTCGATTAATTAACCCGTTTATTGACATGTTAAGGGAACTCTTTCCCATTTATGAAAGAGAAAACATTTATATGAAAATATGAGCTATAAATAATGATAACTATATTAGAAGTTATAGAAATAGGGAAAAAAAAATGGAAAAAATTATTGAAGATGCAAAAAACCATTTTGAAAATTTGCTAAAGGAGCAATTAGAACGCGTTGAACGAATGAAAAGAGCTGGAGACTGGGTTGATTACACGACCTTAAAACCAATCATCATCGGACTCGTTGGAGGTGATGGAATTGGACCATTCATTACTAAGCACGCTCAAGCCATACTTGAATTCTTGTTAAAAGAAGAAGTAGAGAATGGAAAAGTTGAACTTCGTGTAATAGAAGGATTAACTATTGAAAATAGGGCTAAGGTAATGAAAGCAATACCCGATGATGTATTGGTTGATATTAAGAAATGTCATGTTCTTCTCAAGGGGCCTACAACTACTCCAAGAAAGGGAGATAAATGGCCCAATATCGAAAGTGCAAATGTAACCATGCGTCGCGAATTAGATCTATTTGCTAATGTTCGTCCAGTTAAAGTACCTGAGAAAAATATTGATTGGATGTTTTTCAGAGAAAACACTGAAGGTGCATATATACTAGGCTCGAAAGGTTTAAACATTACTGAAGATTTAGCAATCGATTTCAAGGTAATTACGAAACAAGGAGCAGATAGAATAATTCGTTTAGCTTTCGATTACGCTAAAAAGAATAACATTAATAGAGTAACTGTTGTTACAAAAGCAAATGTTGTTAAAGCAACTGATGGTAAATTCCTTGCCATGGCAGAAGAAATCGCAAAAGAATATCCGAATGTCGAATGGGACGACTGGTATATTGACATCATAACAGCTAAATTAGTTGATCCAGCACGACAAAGTCAATTTAGAGTATTTGTTGCCCCTAATCTTTATGGAGATATCATCACAGATGAAGCTGCTCAGATTCAAGGAGGTGTTGGAACTGCAGGTTCTGCGAATATAGGAAAACAATATTCAATGTTTGAGGCAATTCATGGTACAGCTCCGAGAATGGTTGAAGAAGGTAGAGCGCAATATGCTGATCCTTCAAGTATTATCAAAGCAGCAGCTTTGCTCTTGAATCATATTGGTTATATTGAAAAAGCAAAAAAACTTGAAATGGCCCTTGATATTTGCGCAACTCTTGAAAAGAAATTAACAGTTACTGGTAGAGACGATGGAAATACTGGAGAAGAGCTAGCAAAGTATATAATGGATACTCTTGTTGATCCAAACTTAGAAAGTAAGTGGAAAAGTTTTCAATAGTATTAATTAAGTGAAGAAACACATCTTTTTTTATATTTTTTTTAATTTTTTATCAACTAACACACTAGGTTAGGGATTTAAATTATATTAAAATAAAATTTTTTGGTTATTATTCTATAAAGCCTAAATATCTTAGTACTTCATTTTTGATTTTCTCCATTGTAGGGGTATCAGTAGTCTCTTCTAGATAATTAATCGTAAAAGTTAGCCTTCCAGCAACTGTTACCACTGGAATAACAAGCTCGATAAATGGGGTAGCTGACGTAATAAAGATAAAACGATCTAATTCTAATGAGCCGTATTTTGTTCAGAAATTATTTATGCTATATAAGGATGCATTGGAAAGATTTAAAGATAATGAAAATTCTATGAATATTGTGATGGATTGAAATGAAACAAATTAAATTTCCAGAAGGATTTGTATGGGGTGCTGCCACTTCTAGTTATCAGATTGAAGGAGCATGGAACGAAGATGGTAAGGGAGAAAGTGTTTGGGATGCAATTTGTCATAATTCGAAGGTAATTCATAACGGTGATACTGGTGATATTGCGTGTGATCATTATCATCGATATAAGGAAGATGTACAATTGATGAAAGATATGAATCTCCAAGCGTATCGATTTTCGGTTTCATGGCCTCGTATTTTCCCAAAGGGTAAAGGAAAGATTAATCCTAAAGGTGTGGAGTTTTACGATAATTTAATTAACGAACTAATAGCAAATGATATAGAACCATTCGTCACTCTTTATCATTGGGATTTACCTCTTGAATTTAATAAATTAGCTGCTTGGGAAAGTCGAGAAGTTGTAGACGCATTTGTTGATTACGCTCGATTCATGTTCGATCATTATGGTGATCGCGTTAAAAAATGGATAACTTTTAATGAACCTATAGTTTTTGCTGTATGGTTTTATTTTCTTAATCTGTATGGAAAGGGAAATATTGCAACAGGATTTCGTGCAACTCATCTAGTCAATGTAGCCCACGCAAGGGCAATAGAAGCATATCGGGATTCAGATAATTCCGATGGATTAATTGGCACAACACTGAACTTAGATTCTGTATATCCAAAGACAGACTCCTCATTGGATAATGAAGCTGCTATTATTCTAGACGGATTTTTAAATCGTTGGTTTTTAGATCCAATTTTTAAAGCTGATTATCCAAGTGATACTTTGGCTCTTCTTGAAAAATATTTCGATTTTCCTTCAATTCCAGATGAAGATTTACAATTATTAAAAGAGAATCCCATCGATTTTTTAGGCATTAATAACTATTCCTGCAACCGCGTTAATTTAAAGAAACCACTTAATAATCCTTCAGATTTTTACAAAATTCTTTTACCAAAGAAACCAGAAAAAGGAGTTGAAGTATCAGATATGGGTTGGGAAGTTTATCCAGATGGATTATATGATCTTCTAAAACGAGTCGACAAGGATTATGATCATCCCCTTATTTACATCACAGAAAATGGAATGGCTTGTAAAGACGATAATGTCATTGATAAAATAGTACAAGATGATGATCGAGTGAGTTATCTTCAGCGTTATTTAGAAGCCGCAAATAGAGCTATAAATGAAGGTGTGAACCTAAAGGGTTATTTTGTTTGGTCGTTATTGGATAATTTCGAATGGACAGAAGGATACTCGAAGCGTTTTGGGATAATCAGGGTCGATTACGAAACTCAAGAAAGATTATGGAAGAAAAGCTCTCTTTGGTATAGAGATGTAATAGTACAAAATGGTTTTGATTTTCAAAGTTAATCATTAATATAAGCTTTAAGCTCAATTTCTTTTCTTCTTCTGTCTCTCCGTTTCTTCGCTATTATATTATAAGGTCGTTCTATTGAAATCTCAGGAGGATTCATCGTTAATATTTTCCTTGCTATTTTTGGGTACTCTGCTATGAAAATGAACTCTTCCTTAACTAATGGGCGTTGTTTATGAACATTTGCATATCTTACAAGTTCTAGGATTTGTCGCGCCAAAAATCTGAATATTTATTTTCAAGTAGTATTATTCAAAGAAAAAGAAAATAAGTAATTGTGAATTCTTCAGAAATTAGTTAATCTTAATCGAAAGCTGATGGTTTTCTTTGAGGACTATCATTTTTTTTAAATATACTATAATTTTATCATCTTCAATACTATAGTTGGACTCTATTTGATTATCACTTTCTTCTATAGAATGTTTTAAAACCACCTTGGATTTAATAGGTTTAAACCCGAATTTAGGTGTAAATTTGAAGGAATTAATTTCTAATTCTCCATGAGCAACAGAAATCGTAAAAACTACGCCATTAGCTGTAATTTGTTGTGAAACTTCACCCCAAGATCTACCCGTGACAAAGAAGGATTTGAAATTCTCGGGATTAATCTTTGGACTGAGTTCAAATTGCTTAAGAATTGTAGAATAAGAAATTCCTGTTAAAGCATGTAATAACGTCCAAGAAGACATGGCTCTTACGTAATGATCACCGCATTCTACCTCATTCCATGGATTTCTTCTGGTGCCGTCATATCTTCTACGGACAGCGTTAATAATTTTCAGTGCGTTAGATATATTCCCCGTATAAAAACAAAGTGCTGCAACTTCATATTCGAGACCTGTCCAAACTTCGTTACTATAGAGTGTTGGTATTGAGGGTTCTTTGCCATGTGGCCAGGTGCAAACTAACAACCCTGGGTCAGTTTCAGAAGCAAAAATCCTAAATTGTTTAATTCCTTGGAGGTGTTCCTTGAAATTATATTTTACTATCGATTCAATTGCTTTATTAACATGATCTGTGGGAAGAATATATCCAAAACCTAGTTGAAAAGCCCACCATTGTCCAATTAGTTGGTCTGAATGGCATCCTATTCCATATTGGTGTTCTTTTATTTCTTTATCATCATATATCTGAATATAATATTCTCCATTCCAACATTCTTGATCTAAGATTTTCCTACCAGATTCGTAGATGTTTTTAAATTTCTCAGGTAATTCAGAAAGATTCAACAGTCTAGCAATTTTTTCGCAAGCTAAAAGCGACGCTAAATAAAGTGAACCGATAAAACTATTTATTCCATATAAGGAGCAATCGTATGTATTCGGTTGTTCAGTGAAAATCACTCCTTTATGTTCAACATCATAATTTTCAAAAATATAATTGATCAGTTTATTGATAATCGGCCAAGATCTTGTGAGGAATTTTGTGTCTCCAGTTATAAGATAATCACGATAAATTTTAAGAATTGTTCCGAACATTCCATCTAATGCAGGACCCGTCAGATCGAACATTCCATACTTAAGAATTTGAGGTAAGTAGAGTGGAACAACCGTTCTATGAGGTATATATCCTGATTCGTGTTGTATTTTAAATTCAGTTTCACGCATTGAACGTTCGAGAGAAGGATAGAGATGTGCGATACTGAACTCATAATTCCAGACGTGAGTACAGTTTAAAGGACAACACCCTCCAGATCTTGTTTGTGTAGAGGCTCCATTACAGCCTTCAAAACCGTGAAATGATCCATCCTTCATCCAAAAACAAGATGGACTTCTAATTGTTGAAAGAGGGGCGGTTATACTTGTTAATATTTCCGGTAGAATGGTTGATGAATAAATTATATCATGAAATTTCGCAGTTTTATCTATTAAATAAGAGGAATTATTTTGAAAATACTTAAAAACCCCAATTGAATTCTTAAACATTTTGTTATAGTGATTTCCTATCCAAAATTCTGTTTTTTCGTCTTGAATTTGATCTTTATTCAATTCATTATTCCAATCTACAATTCGATTAGGGAAATTCCACGATAATATAAAATTAACATTTATTGACTCTCCAGAGTTAAGTTTTTGTCTTGAACCTATACTTCCCGTCCAAGTGTGACCAACCGGGCTAATTTCCTCAGAATATTTTTTTGGAAAGGTTCCCTCTCGTGAAAAGTACTCCCAGAAATCTTTTAAATTACTCCATTGATTTACCACCATTCCATTTGGATCATCAATTGCAAAAGTTAAATCTCCATATCTTCTATCGGTTTTTAAGACAGTTTTGGATGTCATGTGAATAGCTTGCCAATCACCAATTTCTTCGTGATTGTTTTTATTTCCAGCAAATAAAATACTCTCTGTTCCTTTGAACACCGTCAATCCATTCCATCCTAAAAAATTAAGGAAGTTACCCGCAAGGGTAAATTCTATAGTACTATTAGAGGTATTTACAATTTGGAATTGGAAAATGATCAACGGTAATCCAGAATTATTTGAATCTAAAGGGATGAATGGATTAAATGTAGATAACGAAATATCCAATGGAAGTGATCGATCTATAAACTTTAAAAAGGCAATAGGATATTCACCGTTAAAGATTATATTCTCAACTCCTGGGAGGATTTCAAACATCTCCTTGGCACCAAGTCCAATTTTATGATCGCTGACAGATTCAGCGGGTTTAAAATCGGGATCTTCATGAACTTTAGGGCAAATTAAAGCACGACAAATGGATTGATTATTTGACTCTCCCACTTTTTTTATCCAAATACCAAAAAAGCTGTTTGGTACGAAAGCGTTATGTTTTACAGTATTGGTAATTTGCCACTGTTTAAGGAGACCATCTCCACCGATAGCAATTGAACCCGTTCCAATTCCTCCAATAGGCATAGCAGAACATTTCAATTTCTTTCCTGTTAATTCTAAAATTCCTTTTGGTTGCATAATTTTATTAATATCCGTATTTTTAACATAAGTAATTACATTTACCTCTTAGAATATAAAATAAAAAATTTATCATTAAAAAAAAATAAGAATTGGTGAAGCGAAAAATGGATATGATTTTCGTTACAATTATTGCTGCGGCTCTCGGTACGGATATTCACGTATGGTTTTTTATAGTAAAAAATACTATTATAGCTTTGCCAGAAATTACATATAATAATGATGATTATGGGTATTAGAGCCCACAAAGTGTCGTTACAATTTTAAATTAACAAATTTTATAGATATTAAAAAATATTGATACTTTAATAAGATTTAAGAATAGACGATGGTATGATGACAAGAAAGAAAGTGGTAATTATAGGGGCCCTCGGCATGGATTTTCATGTTTTTAACACTGTATTTAGAGATAATAAGGAATATGAAGTTGTTGCGTTCACTATTGCTGGAGAACAAAATGTTGGAACTGTAAAAGAGACCCAAAGGAAATATCCTGCAGAATTAGCTGGAAAATTATATCCAAAGGGTATTCCAATGCTTCCAGAAGAACATCTCGAAGAAATCATAAAACTTCATAAAATAGATGAAGTTGTGTTTGCATATTCTGATGTTTCACACGAAGAAGTAATGCATAAAGCTTCTCGAGCTTTATCTGCTGGAGCAAATTATCGATTAATTTCAGGGAAGTTTACACAAATAAAATCCAAAAAGCCAGTAGTAGCTATATGTGCTGTTAGAACGGGATGTGGTAAAAGCCAAGTTTCGAGAGCAACTTATCGCTATTTAATGAGTAAAGGTTTTAAAGTTGTAGCAGTAAGAGAACCAATGCCTTATGGAGACTTGATAAAACAAAATGTGATGCGGTTTGAAAAATACGAAGATTTAGACAAATACGAATGTACAATTGAAGAGCGAGAAGAATATGAACCATATATCGAACAAGGACTTGTGATTTATTCTGGAGTGGATTATGAAAAAATTGTTAGAGAAGCAGAAAAAGAAGCAGATGTTATAATTTTCGATGGGGGAAACAACGAATTATCATTTTATATTCCAGATTTACTCTTTATCGTAGTAGATCCATTGAGACCGGGACATGAAATGAAATATCATCCGGGTGAAGTGAATGCTCGATCAGCTGACGCATTTGTAATAAATAAAATGAATAATGCTAAGGCAGAAGACGTAAAAATCGTTGAAGCTAATCTAAATGAGTTAAATCCTCACGCAACTAAAATATATACCAATTCAGTAGTAACTATCGAAGGTAATCAAGATATAAAGGGCAAGAGGGTACTAGTAGTTGAAGACGGGCCAACGTTAACTCATGGGAACATGGCTTATGGAGCAGGATTTGTCGCAGCAACCAATAGTGGTGCTATTATCATCGATCCTAAACCATATATCACAGGTACAATGAAAAAAGTATTCGAAGAATTTCCACAAATTACACAGATAGTCCCAGCGATGGGATATAACGATCAACAAATTAAAGACATGGAAGATACTCTTAATGAGGCCGATTGTGAAATAATAATTGATGGTTCTCCGATAGATCTTGAAAAATTAATCAATAGCAATAAGCCTATTATTAGGGTTTCATATGATATTGAGGCTGTTAATAGTCCCACAATTGAAGAAACTTTAGATAAATTTATTGAAAAGTATTTATAAAAATATCATTTTAAATTTTAATATGTAAGAGGGATTGATACCAAAAACCCTTTTTTCATAAGTTATTTATTTTTTCAGAAGGTGAAAAATAAATTGATTTTAGCAGAAAAAAAATTTGATATACATGAAGTCCAAAAAGGGTATGCTAATAGAACTCTATATGTAAATCTTAGCAATAATGATATCCAGATCAAACCAGTCACTGATGAGATGAAAGAAAAATTTATCGGGGGTAAGGGTTTTGATCTTTGGCTCATGTGGAATGGTCTTCCTCAAGACAGAATAGTTAAATGGAACGACCCTGAAAACGAAATATGTATTTCGTCTGGACCATTAGGAGGGAGTATCTATTATCCGGGTTCAGGAAAATCAATTGTTACATCAATTTCTCCTTTAACAGATATTATCGTTGATTCTAACGTTGGGGGTTATTTTGGGCCATATTTAAAATTCTCGGGTTTTGATGCGATTGAAATTCAAGGGAAAACTGAAGAAGAAGTTGTAATATACATAGATGGGATTGAGGGTGTTGTTCAAATTAAAAAAGTTGAAGAATCTGAGGGATTATCTAATTATTCTCATGAATTGACTCAGCAACTGACTGAACAATACGCAGAAGATGATCGTGAAAAGCAACGCATTTCTATAGTGAGTACTGGTCCTGCAGCCAAGCATTCGAAATGGGGTCTGCTAAACTTCTCGTGGTATGTCCCCGGGCGTAAAT
>JAGXNQ010000057.1 GCA_019894955.1 Promethearchaeota archaeon
CATGGAGGGTTTTTGATTTGAGATTATCTTTCATTTACCATTAAAATTGATCAACAAAATACTATTATTCTTTAATAATCGGTTTGGCAGGAATTCCGACTACAACCTGATAATCATCAATATTTTTAGTAATAATGAACAATTTCACCCAGTAAAATTTAGAAAACTATTTTCATTTATCTATCAGGATGGAGCTCCAATGTATACAATTGGAGGAATATTTAGTGAAGGTGTGGACTTTATAGGAGATATGGCTATTGGAGCTTTCATTATAGGTCCGGGATTACCCGCTTTTTCAATGGAACAAGATTTAATTAGAAAATATTTCGAATTCAAATGGAATAAAGGTTTTGATTATGCCTATCGAAATCCCGGGATGATCAAAGTTATTCAGGCCGCTGGGCGAATTTTCCGGACGTCAACAGATCGTGGGTTTGTGATATTAATTGGCCACAGATTTAGCACTCCATATTATAAAAGTGTTCTTCCGACAGATTGGGAAATTGAACAACCTCCGGATCTTATCAAGCGTATTCAGACTTTTTGGGCAACTCCAACTACCAAAATGGAAAAAATATTGCAAGAACATCAATCAGAAGAACTAAAAACGGTTCAAAAAAAAAAATTTAAAACTGCTGATCTACTAGATTTTATGGATTATATGGAGTAGATTAGAAAAAAGCATCCATTTTTTTTATGCCTTTGACTTCTTCGAAGGTAATTCCTAAAGCATCTAAAACTTGTTCTAACGCAGATTGTAATAAATCTCTATATTTTTTAATATCGATATCGTGAAGGTTGGCAATTTCTATCGCTTTTGCTCCACTTGAACCTTTTGTCTTTATAAATTTTACTGTGTCTCCTTTATGATAAGTTTTTTTAATTGCATCAATTGCATTATCATCGAGTTGATTTGATTTTGCTTCTCTTAATCTGTATTCGATCAATTCTCTTGCAGCTCTAACGTGTTGTGGGATTGTTTTATCATATTTATTGAGTGATTTTCTTAATGCGATATTTATAGCATAATCCTCTAATGTGAAAGTATCTGGCTTTCCTATTTTTTTTAGATTAGTTCTCACGATTTTAATGATGTTATCTCTCGCTTTTGAAAAGCTATCATCATTATCGATCTTTTTAAGTATTTCAATCATTTCGTTGAATGCTTTTTTGATAAAATTAGGAGTATTTTTTTTCTTAGCTACAAGTCCTTTAATATCAACGCTTTTTGTGTCCTTATATATTCCGATGTAATTCTTTTTTCTGTCTGAAAGTGCTAAGAATTGGTAGGTTTTTTCTTCTTCTAAATCTAAATCAAGCTCATTTTTACTCCAATCAGTTATTTCTTTCATCTGAGATTTAGAGGGATTTAATAAGAAAACTGAATCAGTATCGCCATACAGGACTTCCACACTTAATTCTTCCGCCTTTTTTATTGTTTGTTTGATAGAATATTGACCTATACCAGTCGTACTTTCTGCAACAGGGAGACAAAAAAGTGGAAAATTTTGACTTCCGAATACACCATACGAGCCGTTGATGAACACTTTTAAGGCTTGTTGTATGGTTGTATAGTAATCTCGTTGTTTTTGAGAAAGAGATTTATCACTAGACATAGGTTTAAAGAATTTTACTCGAATATCACGGAAAAAGCCAACAACATATGCAAAAATTCCCATCTTATGAGTACAGACATGATAGGGAATTCCTTTCACAAAATTATCTTCACAATCTTTATGATTACAAGATACAGTCTCATAAGATAAATTGTATTCTTTGATGATAGAGGGATATAGACTGGAAAAGTCCATCACAACAACATCATAGTGAATACCGGGAACAGGAGGGATCACGTAAGCGCCTTGAAAAGACTTACCCTCAATAACGGATTTAGAATAACCCCCTTCTTTCATTTCAGTTATTTCTGAACGTCGAGGGATCAAATATCCTTTTCTTCGGTGTTCATAATAAAATATATTTTGAATCCAAGTGGATATCTGTCTTCTGACTGTTTCATGAATAGGCATCTTTGTCATTCGGCATAATAAAATAATCAAATTCCAGACTAATGAATTGTTAAATCTGGTGAGATCTAACGTCAATAGAGAGTCTTTTAGATTGTACCATGTTAAAATATCATATTCCATTTCATGAATTTCTTCCTCGTGCTGATATTTTTCCTGACCTAAGAGTGCTGCGCTTATAGCATTTAAAGAATTTGAGGAATAAGCCCCTCCAAAAGCATAACCTGAAATACTTCTATTGAAAAAGAAACCAAATAAATCAAGGTGAATTCCTTTTCTTAGATTGCATTCCGAACCAGCCATAATTCCAAACCCTCTCTTAATTTGGATGGGATTTAAATCATTACTGACTCTTAGCTTATTCGCTCTGTGGAATAAGTAATTTAAATCAAAGTTATCACCATTAAAAGTAACAATGATGGGATATTCCCAAAACAAGCGAAATGTTTCAATGATCAAATCCTTCTCTTTTTTAAAGAAGAATATTTGTGCATCCTCAGGAAAATCCTCGTGTAATTTATTGAAAATAAAACCGTCTCTCTCCAAAACATAAACTAATTTTAATCCGTCAGTACTTACAAATGAAACACTAATTACTTCTTGTTTGGCTTCACGGGGGTTAGGTATTCCAAAATCATGTTCACTAATGGACACTTCAATATCCATTGCTAACCGTTTTACTTCAGGTATTGGGGTTATAAATATATCTTTAAATTTTTCGGCAAACTCTTGAAGTTCTTCTCTTTCCTCAACAAAGATATCCCGTAGTTGTCTAGCTAACTTTCTTAATTCATCATTTTCTTCCTCATAGCTAATTCTATTTAATTTCCCATCATCAATTGAATAAATTAATCCGGGTATTAATTGAGTATCAAAAATATAATTAAGATGATAACGAATATCTGCTTCCCAAGCTTTATAATCTTCATTTAAAAGAATGTTTTTAATATTAGTTCCCGATCCACCAATATCAGAAGGAGTAGCACCAATTAGCTTGGTCATTACAATTTCTTTATCTGTCAATAAATCAATTTTTTTAGTTTCTTCAAACCGCTTAAATCCACCATAACTTGTTAAATCAGTTAATGACTCCAAAGTTTTGATTGATTCCTTACTCAAACAGTATGGCTCATGACCAGTAGTATCAATCCATAACCTAATTTTATCGGTCTCTAAATCATAAAACTTACAGATTGCTTTATTTTGACCCCCATCATAATCCACATCCAATAATAGGCCTTTTTTCAAATTCTTAACAATCTGATCTGTTTCAATTAAATATCGAATATATTTTGAACTGGCAGATTCTTTTTGAGAATCAAGAGCAATGTCAATTTCTTTCAAACCAAAATCTTGGGCTTTCTGTTCAAAATATATTTTTTTTACTTTTTTAGGTATCCTTGATTTTTCTTCCCATTCACTCTTTTTCTCAGATGGTGTCTCTTCTGTGATAATCTTCTCTTCCTTTTTCTTTATTTCTTGATTTTTAGGTACGATAGTTTCCTTTGCTTTTGGAGCGGGAGTTTTATTTTCATCCATAAAGGAAAATAATGATTTTTGATTATCGTCCACTTTAGTAGTTTTCTTGGATTTTTTAGGACTCGGCATAATAAATACTAAAACTTTAGTTTTCTCTATTTATAATTAAAATAGTATTTATTTTAATTCAAACTATTCTCAGCCTAATATGGAATGTAAAATTTAAATCTTGTTAAAGTAATGAGATTTTAAAACCACAAATCGAAATTAGAAGATTCTTCAAATATCAGATTTAGTGATTTCTATTTAATTCAATTGCTTTCTTGATTTCTCGGAGGAGGAGAAGTTTCTCGCTGATAAACCAGTCCAATTGGCTTTTTGGGGGCGCCTCATTATAAACTATCTCAGCAACTTCCCTTATTTCTTCTTCAATGGGTTCAATTAATTGCCCATTAACATCATCCCTGATCATAAGAATTATATTATCCGTTTCAAGTGGTTTTATGTCAAATCCATTCTGAACGTTTATATTTATTCTTACACAGAGATCTGCAAGGTACCAAACACTCTTCTCATAAGATTCATTTGATTTATAACGTTGGTAGGCAAGTATTTCGACGTCTTCTTTGCTAAACAATTTTGTAACAACACCAAAAGATGATTATTAGTTGATTAACGAAAAGATACATTTATTTTTAATTATTTCTATTGGTTTTAATCACCGTAAAAACCGCAAAATTAAAATATTGTTAGTAGAAAGATATAATATATTTCAAATTAAAGCAGTTTTCGGAAAAAACCAATCAAAACCGAAAAATTAAAAATTCTTGTTATATTATTTTTAAATGTTACTTTCAAGCCTCTGTGGCTTAGCGGTATAGCAGCAGAATTTAATTAACTCATTTTAATTGCTGAAACTTGTAATCTGCAGGTCGGGGGTTCAAATCCCCCTGGGGGCTCCATTTTATTCTTTAATAGGATTAATATTAAATTTAAACATTTTAAAAAAAAAAGGAATTTATAGGTTTCTTTCTAACTCATAGTCCTTTGCTGGAATCGTTCTAAAAATGAGGAAACTTATTGCTAGACTAATCGCACAAAATATTGATACTATGAAAAAGATGACAAAGAAATCCATAATAAATATTGAAAATATGGTGAAAATTACGGCGCCTGCTATAACTCCGACAGTTTGTCCTAAATTAGATAAGGAGACTAAGAGAGCAAAATATGTACTTTTTAAATTTGGATAGTAAGTCTTTGAAAGATCTCCTCTTACTGTTTGATTAACAACAATTAAAGCATTTTGAAGAGCACCTAGAAGTATTAAAAAGATCAATCCAAAAATTAAGGGCATTATATTTCCCGTAATAAATATAAATGGAATTACCAAAATCAAACATGCGGGTATGTAAACCAAGAAAGTTTTTGAAATGGTCTTTTTACGAGAGACATCACCAAATTTGCCTGCAATAAGGGAACCCATAGCAATCCCAACGCCATTAGCAAGATAAAAAATCGAACTCCAAAATTGCATATCTACAGCGCCGCCCCCAACAATTGATAAAATTGTTTCCTGAACATCAATGACTCCCATTGCGATCAAAATTACATACATAAAAAATGTGAGTAGCACTATGGTCTGAATGGCTCCAATAAAAGTATAAATATAAACTTTCCAATTTCGCTTCTTAGTAAGAACGGTTAGTAATTCTTTTCCCCATTCTCGAGTATCGATTTCTTTAATTGGTGGCTCTTTTATAAGGTACGTTAACCCCGAAGAAATCACCATCAACATTCCAGTGGTGATGAACAAAAGCGGAACACAACCAATCGCGAGAAATAACAAACCTAATCCCATACCCCCTATACCATATCCCAGAAACATGAATGTCCAGGTATATCCTTGAACTCTAGATAATTTTTCTTTTGGAGTAACATCAAGAATTAATCCATCAAGAGCAGAGTCACTGAATGCCATACCTAGTTGAGTCATAAAGTAATAAATAGCTAACCACAAGTAAATTTCTCCGATTGGAAGATGAAATGCCATTAAGAACCACCAAAAAGCTCCAAAAATTCCGAAACTCAAAATCCAAGGAAATCTCTGACCATATTTTTTTGAACCCCATTTATCATTAAAAATTCCTACAATCATTTTAATAGCGAATGGGATGCTACCGATTGCATATACTGCTAGCCACAAGGCTATATTATATGAACCACCAAGCAAATCGGCTAAATAGTTAGGCCAAAATAAAAAAGGAATACCTTGAACAAATCCTTCACAGAGGTAATAAAATACAAATATGTATGTATAACTTTTTTTATAATCTACGTCTGAACTCATAAAATATCCCTAAAATAATTAATTTAAGTTCTAAAAAGATCCCTAATATATAAAAATTTATTGGAAAGGAATTTAAAAATGAACAACATCAACCACATAATTTTATGCATAATTGATGATATTAGATCTGAACATTTTTTCCAGTTAATTAAAGAAGGGAAACTACCTAATTTCAAACGGATTATGGATAATGGTGTTTATTGCTCCAATTGTATCACAGATTTTCCCTCGGTTACATTTCCTACTCAGGTGTCAATGATCACAGGAACTTTTACGGGTGATTTTCGGAAAGAGCCATGTCATGGAGTTCCTAGTTTTAATTGGTTGGATCGCGCTTTTGCGCCCCCCCAGATAAGATCATACATGACCTATGGTACGGATAAACGTATCCAGATTTATAAAATCAATGATGATATTGGAGATAATTGTCAAACATTACTTGAGATGGTTGGAGATGTTAATACAGCAAGTATAACTCAATTCATCAATCGTGGTGTGACATATTTCTATCCTGAAAGGAAATCTAAATTAGCATTATATTATTTATTGCTTAGGCACACTCGAAGAGTTGAGTATAACATCTGGAAGGCAAATACCATGGTTGTTAAAAAACTACTTGATACATTCAAGCGACCAAAGAAATATTTTGGGACAAAGGAAGGACCAATGGCTAGTTTATTATGGTTTATGTCATCTGATATTTTGATGCATCTTTATGGTTTTGATTCTAATATCTATAAAAAGAATTTATATCACATTGACAAAGTCATGGGATTATTCCTTAAGGAACTCAAGACACTTGGAGTATTAGATAGTACAGCTATTGCAATCACTTCAGATCATGGAAATTATTCAGCAGATAAGATTGGGAATTTTAAGAATTTATTTGAAAGGAACGGTTTAACTCAATATCATCATAGAAAAAACCTTGAAGGTAACTCAGATATAGCTGAATTTACAGGAGTGGGATTATTTAATTTCAAATCCCAGATTTCAAATAATGGAGGCTGGTATCACCCCTCGAATAAAGAACTCGAAAGTTATGGTCCAAAAAAAGTGAATTTATTTAGTGAATTGTTCAAGATTGAAGGGAGCGAATTGATGTATTATAGAGGTGAGAAAAACAAGTTAAATTCTGGCACTATTCAACTTCGCCAAAAAAATCCACATACAGGTGATGTTTATTCAGCTTCAATTGAATACAATGGGATAGGGAAAGAATATAAGACTAAATACGTGCTCGAAAATCCAGATCACGATCCTTTTAATTACATCGAAGATGAGATTGCTTCACGTTTATTAGATAATAAATTTCATACAAACGAAGAATGGTTAGCTGCCACTCACCATCTTGATTATCCGCTATATATAGATCTCCTACCCAGACATTTTAAAAATCCCCGATCTTCTGATATAATATTAAGCACGCGAGGAAAAGTTGTTTACAATATTAAACACGGAAAAAAGAAGAGAGATGGAAAATTTTGTCATGACATTGGTTTAAGGGAAAGTGCTGTTGTTCCACTGATTTTTGGGGGAACAGATGAAATTCCTCACATAGAAAAACCTTATTGTAATATAACAGATATAGTTCCTACCTTACTTAAAATGGTAAATAAAAAACCTCATAAAAGTGTAACAGGAAGATCTTTGATTTAATTGAGATTTTTTAGATAATGATAAACTAATTCTGCGCCCTCTTGAATTCCACTTAAAGTACCTATTTCTGGTACATTATGGGAGTACATTACGGGGATTCCTATTAAAACTGAGGGGATTCCTAGCCATTTCTGTGCTTTTCCAGCATCTGATCCATAATACTCACAAACTCCATCTTGGTAGGTTATTTTATTCTCATCAGCTACGCGCGCAAATTCTTTACAAGAATTATAATCAAAAACTCCAGCCCCGCGTTGTTCTTGCCAAACAATCACGGGTCCACCAGTTAATGTGATACCAGAGTTCACGCTTCCAGAGAAATCAGCAACTAGTCCAATATCTATAGCAATCACATGATCAATGGCATTATTGCGTGAAAAGAATAAAGCTCCTTCAGTCCCTATTTCTTCTCTTGATGTGGCGACGATAAATAGATTATAATTTTTATTTAAAACACCAGAATCATCTAATAAGTTATTTACAATTTTTTCAGTTAATACGATTAAAGAAGTAACAGCAACCAAATTATCCAGTGAATATCCTGCGATTATATCATCATTAAAAGAGGGATTTAAGAGTCCAAAAGTTCCAAAAAACACAAATGGTGCCCCTACATGAATTTTATAAAGGTCTATCGCTTCTTCTTTATCCTTAGCACCTATATATATTTTCTGTTCATAGATTTCTAATTTTTCAGCATTTCTTAAAGCTTGAGGAGTCGAATGAGTTGATCTACCTTCAATAACACCATTTATCCATTTTCCTTCCTTGTTTAAAATTTGTATTTTTCTTGAAATTAACCAACGTGTTTCGTATCCTCCTCTCATTGAGAATTCTAAACGCCCGTTTTTATTTATTTTACGGATCGTTCCTCCAATTTCATCCATATGTGCATATATTCCTATTGATTTTTTCGCATTATGACCTTCAAGTTTCACGTAGAAGTTTCCTAAGGCATCTTCCTTTATTGGTATGCTCTTATTTCCAATAACAATATCCATTTCCTGTTTAAAGACTTCTCCGCGAGCTCTTTCTATACCTGAAGGTGCTCTTTTTTCGGCTAATTTTTTAATGATTTGTAGTATTTTTTCGTTTTTCATGAGTCTAACACATCAAATTAAAAATCCATAGATAACATAATTATGTTAAATAATTAAAAGCATTTTATTATAGGAATATAAAAAAGATACGATCATGATAAACAGTGATATGAAAGCCAGACTCCTAAATCTTAAAGATCATTGCAAAATTAAAGTAAGATTCAATGATACAGATATGATGGGAATCGTCCATTTTAAAAATTACATGGTATATTTTGATGATGGATTTGTCAGTTTTATGAACAGCATTTTATCTCCAAAGAGGATAGAGGACACTGTCCATGAAGGTACAGTTTTTGGAATTAAAAAAGTGGAGATAACCTACCAAGATTCAGCTAAGTTTGGAGATTACATTATAGTAGAAACTCAGATTAAAAAAATTGGCACATCTTCTATTACCTTTCAACACGAAATTTTTCGAGAAGCGGATAAAACTCTAATAGCTAGTGTAGAATGCGTCAGATTAGCCATGGAACTTAACACAAATAGATTGCTCAATGTCGTTGATTTTTTTTCCAAAAACCTTCCTTGATTTTAGATAAGTATAAAGAAGATCTTTGAACTATTCTTGATGAATTGGAATTTTCTTGGGGGGTATGAAAACTCTCCGAAGTTCTGTTTCTTGAAGTCTAATGGCTTGTTCGGGACACTTATTGATACACACTCCACATCCTAAACATTTTTCAGAGTTTATAATATAATAATCACCCTCTAATGTTGGTGCGCTCATCGGACAAACCTCAAGACACGTTCCACAAGCGATACATGTTTGTTCGTCAATAAAAGCAATATGAGAACTCATTGTGGACGTCGGTGCTGCCCCACGATAGAAGTTCCCAAAGCTTCCGCAACAACATTGGCAACAGTTACAAATTGCGAGTTCTTCTAAATTTGGATCTCCATTAACATGAAATGCTTTATGGACAAGTCCTAGTTCTTCTGCTTCTTTTAAGATTGTGAGACTTTCATCTTTAGATATCTGTTTTGCAAATCCGTGGTCAATGACAAATCGAGCTGTTCTGCCAAAACTCAAACAATTTAGTGTTGGGGCATTAACTTTGCAAGGATCATCTAGAAGATTTTTTCTATGGCGACAATAACAATGTGAAACACTAAAAACTTCAAATTTATCAAGGATTTTTTCAATATTTTCATTTGGTAAGACCGAGTCTTCAGTAATTTCTAATTTTTCTCCAATTGGAATTACATGATCTATAGCAGGAGCATTTTTAAAAGCATTTACTACAATATCATAATTATTCTGAGTCATTTCAGTTGCGTCTTCAAAAATTTGCTCCCAAATTCTTGCGATTTTTTTTTGTTTAGGGCCTGATTCTCCTTTCATTAGTGTAAATTCCAACAGCCCAGGTAATAACGCAACAAGTCGATAAACCATTATTCCAGTTCTTCGGCTAGGTATTCCCGTTAGAAAACCGACATTCATGAGATTTTCTAATGTATCATTTAATGATTTTACATCGATATCTGTCTTCTCCTGAATTTGCTCAAAATTGAGTGGTTTTTTAAAATTTAATAGAAATTCAACTTGGTCTTCATTGATTAATGTTTTCAATAAATCTATAAGATTTTCATTGACCGGTACTGGAGGACCTCCAGCTTTAAGGATCTTTCTTGCTAGATTATACCAATTATTTTCGGGAATGATCAAATTACCTCACTTAGGATTGTTCTAACTTTATTTTAGGAGGTGGAACAAACACTTCTCGATTCTCTATTCTCTTCAATTCAATTGCCTCTTCAGGACAATGATGTGCGCATAAACCACAACCTATACATTTTTCTTCATTCACGTTAGCAATAGCATCAATTAAATCAATAGTATGCATCGGACAAATTTCAACACAAGTACCACATCCTATGCAATTCTCTTCATCAACTTCTGCTAAGTAATTGGTATAGCAGTGGTATGGCATAACACCACTAGAATATAATTGAAAGATCCCACAACAACAAGAACAACAATTACATATTGCTTCTTCGTCTAACTCGGTATTAAGATGAATGTGAAAAGCTTTGTGAACCAGACCTTCATCAGATGCCTTTTTGATTATATTTTTAGCTTCTTCTTTTGATACAGGATTGGCAAATTTGTGCTCTATTGCAAACTGGGCACTTTTTCCTAAGAGAAAACAATTTTTTCTTTCATCCGTGACTTTACACGGTTCATCCAACAAATCTCGAGAATGGCGACAATAACAATGAGCAAGAGCGATGTCATCATATTTATCAACTATTTTTGATACTTCCACATGGGGCATGACCTTATCAATTGGGACATCTTCAATTTCCTCTTCGACGGGGACTATTCTTACGACAGGAGGCATATTTTCAAATTGTTTTACTAAATTATCATAATTATTTTGTGTTCCGTCTCTCATTTTAACAAAGATTTTTTCAAAGAGTCGAGCCAATTTTATATGTTTCTCGTCAGTTTCACCTCTAAGATTGGTATATTCAAACATTCCGGGAAAGGGTCCAAGGAGTCTATAAACCATAATACCCGTTCTTCTACTTGGAAGACCAACAATAACACCATTGTCCATGAGTTCATTCAACATTTTCATTAATTGAATGCTATTTAGGGTTGTGTTTGATTTGATCTGATCAATGTTTAAAGAGGGTTTTTTAAACACTGAGGAAATGAATTGAGCTTTTTCCTCCGTTATGATATTCTGTATCAGTTCGATTAACTCATCACTGATTGGCATTGGCGTCTGACCTGCCTTTACTATTGTCCTAACCACTTTATTCCATATTTTGTCTTTAGATTCTGTCATAATCTTCATACTATCTTTAAATTAACGTCTCAAATTATCAACTAATAATTAGATAAATAATCCTAATGTATAATTAAATTTTCAAAAATATAAATATGCAAATTTTAAAGAGGTTCTCTGACTAAATAGTAAATTTTGTCAGAATTGCATTTTATACAATTACCTTTTTTACCCTTAGAAGCAGTTTCATCTTCCCATTCATGATTACAGTTAAGACAACCATAACCCATGAAACTTTTTTTATAATCTACATTACCACCAAAAATCGTTATTTTTTTTCCCTCTATTAATGCTTGAGTCATTTTTTTATGTGCGTTTTCTAGGATCCTCGAAAAGGTTGGTTGTGAAACGCCCATTTTTGACGCGGAACTTTGTTGAGAAAGATTAAGATAATGTTTTAATCTCATTGCTTCAAATTCTGCGAGAGTTAATTTAATCATTGATGGATCATCCTTAAAAGGATGGAAGTAGAAGTTATTTGGGGGATCTTTAATAAACCTTGTTTGAGTGTTACGACCCATTTTACATCAATTATTTAGCAGAGATGAAATATATATTTATTCAAAATTTTTATAATTAATTATTCATAATTCGAATTTTAATTATTTGGTTTTAGATTATATGTAATTAATTCATAACTAATTTATTTTATAATATGTAAGAAATCCAAAATTTAGTGAATAAGATGAAAATTGAATATGCTGATAGAATTCATACTTTACCTAAATATATTTTTGCTGAAATTGAACAATTAAAAATTGAAAAAAAGAAACAAGGTGTTGATTTAATATCATTAGGGATTGGAGATCCTGACTTAGAGACGCCCTCGGTGATTTTAGATGAGTTAATAAAACAAGTAAAACTACCACTAAATCAGAATTATCCTTCCAGTATGGGTGAAACAGACTTTAGAGAAGCTATTCAAAAATGGTATGAAGTAAGATTTAATATAAATTTCAATTCCGAGACTGAGATCACTGGTTTAATAGGAGGTAAAGAAGGTATCGCAAATATTGCTCGAGCTTTTATCAATCCAAAAGATATTGTGTTAGTACCAACTCCAGGATATCCCGTGTATGAAAATGGAGCAACTAAATTGTGTGATGGGAGACCCTATTTGATGCCATTGGAAGAAACAAATGATTTTTTACCCAATTTTGAAATTATTGATACTAAAATACTAAGAGAAGCTAAGATGATGTACTTGAATTACCCTAATAATCCAACAGGTGCGATTGCGCCACAATCATTTCTGAAGACGGCAGCCGATTATGCAGAAGATTATGGATTTTTTATTGTTTATGATAATCCTTACTCAGAATTTACTTATGAGGATTATATTGCCCCTTCATTACTACAGATCAATAAAGATCATATAGAAGTTAATAGCGCATCTAAAATGTTTAATTGCACTGGATTTCGTTGTGCTTGGGCTGTTGGAAATGAAAAAATTATTAATGGAATAAGAAAAGTGAAATCTCAAATAGATTCTGGATGCCCAATTTTCATTCAAAAAGCAATCATTAAAGGGTTAAATGAATACAAATCTAATAAAAAGCCAGAAATTGTTAAAAAAAATGTACAAATTTACCAAGAACGACGGGATGTTTTAGTGGATGGATTAAATCAAATTGGATGGAAGACTGAAAAACCTAAAGCGACCTTTTATATATGGACACGTCTTCCAAAAAATGAGTTAAATAGCATGGAATTTGTAAAGAATCTCATTAATGTAGGTGTAATATTAACTCCGGGTATTGGTTTTGGTCAGCAGGGAGAAGGATACATACGATTTGCTCTAACACAACCAATCGAAAGGATAAAAGAAGCTATAGAACGAATTAATATTCTTTTAAATTAAAAAATAAGAAATTAATAAGGATTTTATTATTTCCTTTGGTATTTTTTCCTTAAATAAGCCATTTTAGCCAGATCTTCTGACTCTATATCTCCAGGATATTCATAATAGTTATCCAAGACCATCATTACTGGGCTGTTTTCCGAACTCCAGTCTTTATAATAATCTAGTATAACATTTGGATCAAATCTATCTGCATAATCTTTTGCCGTCTTTCTCACCTCCAGACTCTATATAATTTTCACGCAGAAAACTAATCCATTTCTTTAATCCTATTTTATATTATGTGGGAAGTAATAATGTCAAGAGAACAAACCCTACAAGGTTAATAAAAAAGGAGTAAAAGAAAAGGTTTCGTTCTCTCTTCATAATACTACGGGAATAATGGCTCTCTTATAGCCAACAAATGTACATGTAGTATTATGATGTGAAATAAACATTATGTTAATAATATCTAGAAGGAACTACCTTATAAATATTGTGGGAGTTTATTCCCATTAATCAGTTTTTCTTACCTCTAAAATTTTAGAATTAGGTGTTTTTTTTGATTTTTACCCGAAATCTTTGATATGGTCTTTTTATACAATAAAATTCAATGATGATATGTTGCATAACATTTTTGTATGTGTTATTTCTTATAAAACAAGATTAAAAAAAAAGGGGTTTTTAATGAAATCAAATGGATCAGAAAAATCACCAGACAGGATAGAAAAGGCTACGGAATCTTTATGGAAAATTTTATGGTTTTCGTTATATATAATTGTTTTTCCAGCATTAGTTGCTATTGTATTTTTCTTTATTTTCAATTTCCTCATAAAAGATATAATAATTGCAGTTGGATTATCGAGCATTACATTTCAATTCGCCATTTTGCTTTTTTATAGATCATTTGATAAATATAGAAAAAAATCCATATTTCTTGATAAAATAAATAATCCTCGATCCCGGATCCATATCACGTTTATTATAACCATACTTTCGTTGGTAGTGACCCCTTTATTTCAATATTTGACTCCTGAGATTTATGAATTTTCCCTTCTTCCATTAATTACATTTGCCGTATTGTATAATATCGTGTATTTTTATTATTCTTTCCAACCTATTGATTACTTTAACATGACTGAAATGGAATTTAAACATTTTAATAAGCCTGA
>JAGXNQ010000058.1 GCA_019894955.1 Promethearchaeota archaeon
TTTTAATTATAGTGATAATTTTAATTGGATCGGATATTCTTTAGATGGAAACCCTAATATTACAATTACAGGAAATAAGGTCATCCTAGTTCCTGAAATTGGCATTCACTCTATAATTTTGAACGGAATTACATCTGAGGGAATGGTAATACAGTCTGAATTAAGACTTTTTACGATTTTTATTCAAGATCCTCCCATAATAGATTATCCAGGCCTAATTCCTATATTCTTAACCAGCATAGTACTTGGGATAATTGCATTACTAGGTATTACTCTTCTCTTAATTAGAAGGAAAATGTTTAGTCGAACCAGTTCTATTATAATCTCTCCTGCTGAATCTCGAATTGTTGAAAATATAGACTCTAGAAGGGATCAAATTAATTTTTGTCCAATTTGTGGCGCCAAGGCAGACAATATTAATCAATACTGTGCCTATTGTGGGGCATCTTTTAAAGATATTTAAAAAAATTGTGATTCTATAAATTACTTTAAATTTTTAATTTTATATTAAAATGCACTTTGAAGTTAAACAATTCCAGATCAATCAATGAAATTTTATTCTTCAGAATCGAGAATCTTTAGTATATCAGAGATTAAATCGCTTGCAGATAGAACCTTTGATAAATAATCATAAATTTCTAAAAAATCTTGGACTTGTATATCTAAAATATGTGGAGTATCTGGAACAATATCTTGATTAGATTCATTAACTTTAAAGATTGATTCTTCATGAGCCACATCATTCACCTATCTGAGTTTAAGTAATCTGATGATATTAGTTCTAATAAAGTATATAAAAAGGAACTATGAATGGACTCTTAGATTATACTAAGATCAAAAAAAGGATATGAATTTATTGTGTTAAAATCAGTAAAAGGGGTTATGGTAATGAACATTTTCTGCTTCTTCAGTTAAGAATTTCTGCTTTATGTCCTTGTCAATTACTCCTTCAATATGACACAAATATTCGTATTCATCTCTCAAACACAATGTAATTGCGACACCCTTCTTATTCATCCGAGATGTCCTTCCAATACGGTGAACATAGTTTTCAGGAAATTTAGGAATATCATAATTAATAACATGGGAGATATTATCAATATCTAATCCGCGCGCGGCTACATCTGTTGCAACTAGCATATTAATATCATGGTTCTTGAACTTATTAAGGATGGTTTCTCTTTGATATTGAGAAAAATCACCAGATATTGCAGCGACCCTAAAGGCTCCACCATTCTTTTGATTTTTCATTCTGTCGCTCAACCAGTTTACTGTTTTCTTGGTGTTTACAAATACCAGTGCATGCTTAGGCTTTTCTCTCTTCATTATCTTTATAAATGTCTTAAATTTATCCTTAAAATTATCTATTAGATAGTAATATTGTTTTGTATTGTGAACTGTAAGATCATCTTTGCTTAAATTAAGGAATTTGAATTGATTTCCAGAATAATCCTTAACCATATCTCTTATTTCTGAATGAAGTGTTGCTGAAAATAACATGAACTGAAATTTTGATTTTATTTGGTTTAATATATATTTTACATCAGGAGCAAATCCAAAATCCCACATGCGGTCAGCTTCATCAAGACATATGAATTTGATCTTGCTTAAATTCAAGATTCTCCTTTTATAAAGATCAATAATTCTTCCAGGAGTTCCTACGATAAAGTTAACGCCATGTTTCAATTTAGTAATTTGGTTATTAATTGATACACCCCCATATACAGTCATCGATTTTATTTTGGGATATTTCAGATCCAAAATTACTTGATGTACTTGTACGGCAAGTTCTCTCGTTGGTACTAAAACTAAAGCTTCATTTAAAGCGGGTTCCATTCGTTCTAAGATAGGAAGAACAAATGCCAAGGTTTTTCCGCTTCCAGTCCGGGCTTGAGCCATTACGTGTTGCCCTTCTAAAATGAGGGGTATTGCTTCTTTTTGGACGGGAGTCGGCGTCGTAATATCTAAATCATTTAAAGCGCTAATAAATCGATCGCTTATGCCTAAATCTTTAAAATTCAATTTTAACAATCACTAAAGTATCTAAAGTTTCTCACTCTGTTACTCAAGTAATAGTATTTTTTAAAATAGTTAAAGTTAACTAAAATGGTTAAAATACTTGCGACTTATGAAAAAAATATGCAATTTTATTTTTGAAATGTAAAATGAGTGATTTAAACGAGTGATTCTGATTGATTATGTGAAAATAATTTGATTTACTAGCTCATCCAATTTTATTAATTTGTGATGAATGAAAGTTCTAACTTTATTCGTGCTGATTTTTGGATTATTCATTACTAGATCTCTCACGACAGTGTGATATTTTTTACCTTTTGTTGCTAAAGCCCGATGCAGTGGATTTTCATCATTATATATAGGTATTGGGTAAGAAAATGGTCTTTTATGGATGTGCCGACTTGACTTTATGAGTTTTATAGCTTTAGATAAGACAGGGGCATTAAAAATTGCAGATAGGAAATATGCTTCGTACTGAGAATCCGTTGAAAAATAATAATTCTCTGAGCCAATGATGATATTCTTCTTCCTGTTGGTAATAACCGCAGATTTCAAGTTTGAGCCACTTGCATTGTATATCACAAGATTTGCTTTAGTTTTGACTTGTTTAGTTAATTTGTTCCAATAATTAACGTTAGAAAAGAGTGTATTAATATCACTGGTTGATTTCTTATTTTTTATATAGTAAGCGTTCATTTCATTGTAAAACTTGAGAGATTTTGGATATTTTTCAAGATGTTCCTCATCAAATTGAAAATCTTTATCTATTGGTAAAAATACATTCCTGAAACTCTTTACGCAAAAGGGAACTAAATCCATGTTCAGAAAAGTCTTGTAGCGAAATGGTTTTTCAATTTCTATTTGAGTAAATGATTTTTTCCATTGAGCTTTTGAACGAGATAATACATCAAGGTCTGGTGATATTAGATAAGATTTTTCCATCTTATTATCAATAGTGAAAAAGAGTAATGATCTAGGAACTAAGGTCGCTCCTTGGTAAAAATACTTTTTATAATTGCTTTCAGATATTTCATTAAATTTCAATAAATCTTCTTCAGGCAAGATAATTTTTGCACCATCATCTTCTAACTTTAGGCTATTATACATTACTTCCTTTTTAAATTCTATATTCGCATCGTAAATTTTTGTAGGTATTGGAAATTTATCATGTATCGAAATTTTATTATCTTTACCTTTGTATGTTGCTTTCAAGCAGATATGATTTACATTAAAGAAATAGCTCTCAGGGAAATCCCAAATTACTATTTGATCAAATATTCTAAATGATCTAAATTTAAAGCAATGATCACCATTTAGTACACTCTTAGTTATGACGAAAAATATCTTTCCATGAATTTTTAAATACTTCAGTGGGATAGCATAGAAAAATACGCTGGCTAATTCTATATGGGTGGTATATTGACTTGAAGGTTTGATTAAGAGTTGTTCTGCCAATTCTCTGATTTTTACTTGATAGGATTTATCATGTAAATCTTTGTATGTAATCCAAGGCGGATTTCCAATTATCAAATCAAACGAGTGGTAAATTTGCTTGAGATCCACTCTAAGTTCTATCTTCGAATTTCCGGGGAACAAAGAATCCATCAAGTAAACATTCAAATTTATAGCATATATCGTTTCATTATCAAAGAAATCAATTAGGATCATCAAAAGATTAGTTTTTGTAGTTAAAACGGCTAAGGGATTAACATCAAATCCAAAAATATTATTTATGAATTCTAATTTTTTATTTTTATTAGGAGGAGTTCGAAGTAATTTAAGTAATATCCCTATAAGAAACGCACCAGATCCACAAGATGGATCTAAAACCTTAATGCCTAATGTATATGAATCATCTACCATCTCCTTAACAAGTGTTGAAGCTGTGTAGAATTCTCCAATTTTATGTCGCGTGTCTGAAAGAAATACTTGTTGATATAATTCGTGAAAAAGGTCTTCATGAGAAAAAGACATAGCCTCATATGAAATAAAATCTGACAGATTAATAAACTGTTCAGAATCAACCCAGTTAAATATTACTTCTTCATCACAAAAAACTCTCTTGTATAAGGTGTATGCTTCTTTTTGATTATTGTTTTTTCTTAACTTATTCAACAGCAAGGTCTTAAGCAAGATTGAATAATATGTGTGCTTCAAAAAAAGATCTTGTGTAATTTTGACACCATATATATTTTTAAAATGAGAGTACCAAGATTCATAATGCTTGTTAAACAAAGTTTTCGATTTAGCTGCGAAATCTGTGAGAATTTTCATTACTTCTTCAAATATTTTTGATTCTAACCCAAATTGAGTTATAATCGAATGAGCATTATACTTCTTCTCTTCCTTTGACATCACTATTCAGGTATGTAATTTAGTAGTATCATTTAAAATTAATCTGAAATGAAAAGTAAAGAAATATGCGATATAAATTCACCAAATTAGTTCCGCATGAAAGATGGAAGCATCAAACTAAAAATCTCAGCAATTTTTCGTAATTTTGATGCTTCTTTAATGATTGAAACTATGAGGATAGAATTTTCTAATTCATCTTTATCTAAAGACCCTCCCGAATAGATAGCTTCCTCTGAGTTAAAAACTAATAAATATCGAACTTTTGGATTATTAATTATTTTTATACCTGGCGTGAGTTTTAATTCATCATATATTGCTTGATACGCTTTAGGTATATTGCCTCTATCATTCATTATTATTAAAACAGCCACACCATTCTGTGTTAATCGCTTTAATTCAGTAGCATAAAATTTATCAATCTTAGTTGTAACAATATTAAGTTGAGTTTTTGTATTACCAATTAACTCCAGAAGATGTTCATTCAAGACATTTTTTCTTTCTTGACCTCCGGAAGATTCGAATTTGACCATTCCCACAAGAGATAATACTTTATTTTCTAGACTTTGTATTTGTTGTTTTAATCTTTGATTCTCCGTTCGAAGTTCTAATATTCTATCTGACATGATACTTCAATATTAATTTTAATTTATCTAATAGATATTATATTTAACTTAGACTATATTAATTTAATTTTTTCCAAGGGTTTCCATACAGAATAAAGCTCGAAATTGCTTGTGAATTTCGCAAATCAGTATTGACGCTTCCTTCCTCTTCTTTTAAATCTTTTAATTCCTCTTCAATTGCTAATGTCATTTTCTTTGAGATGCATTCTTGTCGAGCTTTAAGAAGAGCAACTCCTTGGCTGGAACTTTTTAGTAAATTTACATAAAAATTCGATGAGATTTCTTGGGTTTCTTCGTCAAAAATTGGTATGCTTCGAGCAATTATCCCAGTAGTATAATTATGATCAAAATCTTTCATAATATCACCAAATCTTCTTAGTACATTTCTTATCTTTTTTCCCTTAACATCAAATAGTTGAGAATTGAAAAATAAGAAGGGATGGATATTTCCGTTCTGTTTCAACGCCTGATTGATTTCATAAAAAGTAACAATTTCATTATCATTAGCTAGAAAAAAGCTTTTATAAGGATTCCATTTAGAATAGAAGATATTCCCAACAAAGTGTATGATAGAATGATTTCCATTAACTAATTGAGATATTATGTGATTTCGGGTAGAATATTCCCCAGATAGAACTACAATTTCTTTAATTTCCTCCTGATTATTGAAAAAATTGGTTATGTAATTAAGTTCCTCTGTCCCCCCAAAAAACGGAAAGATTAATTCTTTATTGTTGATTGATTCATTCCATTTTAGAGGGTTAATACTATTAGTACAATCGATAATAAGAACCGATATGTCATCATGAGGTTTAACTTCATCTAAAGTATCGGTATGATAATCAAAAGTTACTCCGCCTAAAGGAGGTTCCCCAATGATGTAACCTATAGAATATTTGAGCAAGAAAAAATTGTTATCATAAATCAACTCGAAAGGAATTGTCATATTTTCAAGTATAAAAAAGATTTCTGGAACAATCTTTAATGCCCTTATTTGAAATTGTTTAAAGAAGTTTCTTATTGTACGAGGGAGAAAAGTGTATGATAATTTTCCTATTTCCATTAAACTAAAGTTGAACCTTTTCTCAGGGTTACTTGAAAAAATATCGTTGAATAACTCGATAATTTGGGCATCATTCCAATATTCGTTGAATATTTTTCCCTCAATAATTTGATCTTGTAAAGAAATCATTCGATAGGATATTGATCCGCTCCCAGCAATTCGCAATATCATTTGTTTAATTTCAAAATTTTCTTCAAGCATTTTTGGGGCAAATCTTTCATCTTCAAAGGAGTAAATATCATTCATAAATGATTTCACTTCATTATAAAGCTGTCGTGGAAAAGGGATGATCTCTTGCAAATCTTTATCTAAATAAGGAATTATCTTATTAGCAAGTTCAAAATCTTGTTCCTCAAATAAAACTCTATAAAACATCATCCTCCAGAAATCTCTTTGTTCCAAAGAAAAAAACATTGATTTAAATTGCCACAAGAAATTACATGTATAGAAATAATGATAAATTTGAGCAATAGTTTGTGGTATTTTTAAGTGAGTATTTAGTTTTTCTAAAGATTGGAGTAAATACTTTTTTTCTTTCATCTCTACAAATTTTTTTGAAGCTTCGACCCATAACTCAATCAGAATGTTATCATACCCTAAATCAGTGTGAACCATGAAAAGCTCTTCGAGATAATCATATATCTTAAATGCAATATCAAATTGATTTCGATCTAATGAGAAATCTATGAACTTTCTAATGTAAGTAATAGCATCTCCAAAAGATTTGTACTTATTTAGTTTTTCAAATACATTTTTAATTATGACTGTAATCCAAGATGATTCTCCAATATCGTTAAGATAATGTATTAATTCTTCAAGATCTCCTAAAACGGTCATGAAATTCCTTTCATTAACAGTCATCCGATTAAGATTGCTAAATTCATTTTTAAGATAACTTGGAAGCCTGTTTTGCAAAATTTTATTAATCTGTTTTACAAACTCCTCAGAATCTTCCATCAATTGATAATTTAAGTTAATATTTTCTAATAGAATATAAAGAAACAAAGATCTCTTGCTAGGCTCTATTTTAAAAATAGTTCTTCCTATAATTTCCATGCTAAAATGATAAAATTCCTGGGGGATCACCGATTTCCTTATATACATAAGTAGAATTTGTAGTTCAACTAGCTTTAAATATTCCTCTCGTTCGCTCACTTTTACACAAAAAGAATTTATGAATTTGGTGATACCAGAAAGAGATATATCTTCCATTTTAATGAAAGTTTTCAATAGCTTGGTTGTAAAATTATTGAAAAGGTAGAAATTATCTAATTTAGATAAAAAAGAGAAGAAACGCTTATAACCATCAATATACTTAATTATATCCACTTTAGAATCCTTTGTTTTTAGTTGCATCAATGAGTTTAAGTACATCCACCATGAATTTGTGATGATCATTATTAGTTGGTGCTTTTTCTGGATATCGAGCCATTCTTTCCTTTCAATTTCAAAGTATAACTCTGTAAGTAAGCGATCTGCCCAACGATGGTTTCCTGATTGGAGTAATTTTCTTCCTTGAATCACTGTATCTTGAAATTTGCTTAAAAACTGTTTTTTAACATCAAGTTTTACTGTCATTTCATTTTACTCCTCAATTTCTTCCATTTCTTCAGTTGCAATCTCATCTTTCTTTTTTGGATTTTCAATCCATCCCTTATTTAATTGTTCTTTAGAATATAGAATTGAAGCACCGATCCATGCCATATTTTCACGTCCAGAAGGAGCGATAACATTAATTTTATTTTTTATTTTTTCAGAAAAGTATCTCATTAATTCTATCTTTAATCTCTCGGCTAAGCCATTAATTAAACTCCCCCCTCCCGCCAAGATGATATTTGGAATTAACTCTTCCCAATTCTCCCTATCCCACGCTTTTATAACTTTGGAAATGGCCTCAGCTAAGCTCATATAATCTACATGAATTATTTTTGGATCAAATAAGGGTTCAGAAACTTGAATTCGTTCGACGTTTATTTTAACTTTCAAGTTATTTGGTAAAGTAATCATTCTATCATATTTCGTCAATCCTTCCTTGACTTTTTTGATTTCTTCCTCTGGATGGAGAGCACAAAGTGAATATCTCTCTTTTATTTCTTTTGCAATATTTTCATCAATATATAGATTTTCTTCAAATAATTTTTTGGATATGAGTAGAGTTAATAAGTAATTTGTCAAATCTTTGCTTGAAATAGGAAAAACATCCTTAGCCATGATATTTGTAAATCCATGAAATATAGTAGAAATTAGAGTGGAGCTTTCACCAATATTTATAATGACACCGCTAGTTTTCTGCATTGTTGACAGGATTGCTTGATTATCCGATAAAAATAAAAGTCTGGGAAAACCTAACGATTCAAGAAATATTTCCTTATACTTTTCCTTCTCTATATCTGAAGTGTTAAATGAAGTTAAAATGATCAAAGGTTGTTTGAATAGGAATTTTTCTTCTATTCCTAATTGTTGATAATAGTAATAAAAGAATTTTAATAATAAATTATAGTTATTTTCTTTTTTAAACTCGTGGAGTTTTAATATGTGTTGATATTTTAGAGCAGCATGACCAACTAAATATTCTTGTTCAACATTTTGAAGATATATCTCTTCTAATCCCTCCAATACGTCAGATGTGAATAAAAAATCAGATTGATCTACATAAACACTTGGAGCAATGATATCCGGAAAATCATCACCTGCCCAACCCATTCGAAAAGTATTACTGCCAATATCTAAAATTAAAGGACGATCTTGCGATTTACTTGATGATGGCATGATTTATATAACGATCTCTTAATATTGATTAATTTTCCTAAATTCTTATAAGAATTCAAGAGAGGAGTTGTTGAAAATGAACGTATTCATCTGCTAACTTCTTGAGTTGATATTCTTTAACTTGCAGTTCCAATAATCCCAAAACTTTTTTAAATTCACCTGACATGGATTCCACATCAACACCAGCGACTTTTTCAACTTCATCTCTTTTTATTTTGAAATTTTCCAAGCTATATTGTATTTTATGATGCATATTTGAAATTGATTCAACAAGATCTTCAGTATTTTTCTTGGTAATTTTTCTCATTTTACGTAAAATAATTAATATTGAAGAAATTGAATTTTCCCATCTATCGTAACGTTCGTTGTATCCGTCGTACATTTCTTGAAAAAAGTCAGTCAAGTTTTCATAAATATTATCCCTTTTAGAAAAAGAAGGCTTTTTTACAGTTGCTGGAACTTGAGGTTGCGAAATGATCTCTTCTGGAGGAGGTGGAGGAGGAAGAGCATCTCTTTCTAGCGTTATTTCTTCCGTTTTTTTTACTTCTGTACTCTTTTCTACCTGTTCTCTTTGAGCTATTGGAACATCTTCAAGCATGTAGGCCTCAGCTATCTTTTTCTTTGATTCATGTGACAATTGAGGGGCTAATCTTTGTGTATCTTTTTTTGGAGGGATATATGCCTTATCTTCTGATACTCCTTTCAATAAACCTTGAAGATCAGCTCCCGTTTTTTCAGAAGATTTTAGAGTTTTTTCAGAAGTTTTTAGAGCATTATCAAGAGAATATGTTCCAACAATATCACTCTTTACATCTTTCTTCTTCTTTTTAGCCATCTATACATACCCCTTTTTCAGTAATTATTCTAATGGAAGGACTTCTACTTTTATTGCCCCACCTTGATTCATGAGTTCTTCTTTTAAATCATCAATATTATCAGGGCTTTCCGAAATAACCGTCCAGACTGCAGTTTTATCTTTCTCAATTATCACTGCTTCACTATACATCATACTCAATCCCAGATTGCCAAATAACGTTGCAAGTCTCGCGAGCGCTCCTGGTATATCTGCCATGGTAACCCGTAATTTAATTGGAATTTTATCTCCAGAGAACCCTATTGGAGTTATTCGAATTTCTTTTGCTTCTGAATCGCTGATCATCATTAACTGTGAATTTGTAGTTATTCCAAGAGCGTTTCTTGCCTCTTTTGGAATTACTATCCTCCCACGCTCATCAATGCTTATTATCTTTTTTATCCTCATTTTAATCAATCAATTATTCTAATAAATTATTCAATTATGATATTTCCGTATTTCTAATCGAAGTTAGTGAACGAATCTTCGTTTTAATTAACAGAGTATATATTAAGTTTTTTTTTACTTTTATATTTATTATTAAATTCCACCTATAAAAGTTTTATATAAAGAGATTTTTGGGAAGAATTCCAAATATAAAGAATGATAAAAAAAATTATTCAAATATCAAGGATTTTCCAATGAGTTCAATGGTTCCATGAACAAAGTTTCCGTTGTTTTCCCTAAATTCAGGTTGAGAACCACCAATGGTGATCATAATTTCTCCTGGATCAACAATTCTATTTCCTTCCATATTTACTGTAGAATAGTCATGAGGGGTTAATGTAAATTTTACATTTTTCTTCTCATTTTTATTAAGTACTAATTTCCTAAATCCTTTTAATTCTCGAATCGGAACAATATATTTGGGAGACGAATGGGAAAGGTATAATTGAACTACTTCTTCGCCAGAAATATTACCAATATTTTCTATCTCAACGCTGATATTAACATTTTCACCAATTTTTACTTTATCAGTGGAAATGTCCAAATTTTCATAGTGAAAATTCGTATAACTTAATCCAAACCCAAACGGATATAACGGTTCTCCATAAAAATAGCGATAGGTCCTACCTTTCATGCTATAATCCCTAATATCAGGAATCTGATCATTATTTTTATAAAATGTAACGGGTAATCGCCCAGCGGGATTATAATCACCAAAAACCACATCCGCAACCGCTTTTCCTCCTTCTTCTCCGGGGTACCATGCAAAAAGTATCGCGGGAATCTTTTCTTTAGCATACTCAAAAGAAAGCGCACTTCCCCCAGTTAATATTAGTACAATAGGTTTTCCAATTTCGTGAATTTCTTTTAATAAGGAATTTTGACTACCTGGTAAACCGATATCTATTCTATCTCCAAATAAATCGGATTCAAAAGCTTGTCCTTGTTCTCCTTCTAGACGAGGACTTATTCCTAACACCATGATAACAATATCTGCTTCTTTAGCTATTCTAATTGCTTCACCAAATCCCTCTTCGGATTTTTCTTTTAAAGGACATCCCTCAGCAAAAAATACTTCACCATTTCCAGTAACCTTTTCTTTTATTCCCTGTAAGATTGTAGTGTATCGGGAAGGTGTACCGAAATAATTACCAAGTAATACGTCCTTATTATCTGCTGTTGGTCCTATCACTGCAAGATTTTTAACATCCTTTTTTAATGGAAGAATATTTTCCTCGTTTTTAAGAAGGACAAATGTTTTTCTCGCAGCATTAATTGCTAATAGCCGATGCGCTTCGCTATCATTTACTTCATAAGGAATTTTAGTATAAGGAACCATTTCGGGTGGATCAAACATGCCAAGTAGAAACTTTGCACGCAATAATCGTTTTAGAGCTTTATCAATTGCATCCTCTGTCAATAAACCTTCTTGAATTGCATTATTTATCCAATCCCATCTAATTTTCTTCTTTTTTTTCAAAGATATTCCTAAACTACAAAATAAATCACAACCTGCATTAATTGCCATTGCTGCAGCTTCTGCTCCTGTTTCAACAACTTTATGGTCATGAAAAATGTCTCTAATTGCTCCACAGTCTGAAACAACATGCCCCTTAAATTTCCATTTCTCTCGTAAAACATCTTGGAGCAAGAATTTACTTGCACAGCATGGTTCACCATTAACGCGATTATAAGCACCCATAATCCCTTCAGCTTTTCCTTCTTTTATACATGCTTCAAATGCCGGGAGATATGTTTCATATAGATCTTTTTTGCTCACTTTAGCATCAAAGAAATGTCTCTCATGTTCCAATCCACTATAGGCCACGTAATGTTTGGGAGTAGCTACTAATTTTAGATATTTGGGATGATCGCCTTGTAACCCCTTGATAAAAGTCACGCCCATCTGAGAAGTTAGGTAAGGATCCTCTCCATACGTTTCTTGACCCCTTCCCCATCGAGGATCTCTAAAAATGTTAACATTTGGGGACCAAAAAGTTAATCCTTGGTAGATTTTTCTTTGATCATTCCTTACAGCTTCATGATGTTTTGCTCTTCCCTCATCAGAAATTGCCTTAGCTACTTCACTCATCAATTCTAAATCAAAACTAGCCGCTAATCCTATGGCTTGCGGGAAAACAGTAGCGATACCTGCAAATCCAATACCATGGAGCGCTTCATTCCACCAATCGTATTTAGGCAAATTCAAGCGTTCAATAGCAATGGCGTTATTTAAAAACTGTGGAATTTTCTCATCAAGCGTCAATCTTGAAATGAGGTCATCAATTCTTTCTTCAAGAGGTAAATTATAATCTAAATAGAGTAGTTTTTCATCAACACTTACCATTTTTATTCCTCAATGAATTATTATTTTAAGAAATAAAAAGATTTTAAAATAATTTAATGTGTTGAAATTTAATTATTTAATCAAAGGAAATTGCCTGAATTAAACTTAAAGATAAAAAGTGTTTAAAAATTGATTTTATTTTATTCAAAGTTTTGAGCTTTCATTTTCACTGTTAGATCTCTAGCCCGTTTTGAATACCAAATAAGTAGTTCACCAGCATCTTCTGGTTCGAAGTATTCACCACCACATAATTGAGCTGCCCGCGTCATCAGTTCTCGATCTGGGTTTCCAAGCCCAACGATATAGATTACGACGTTGGGGTTGTCTGCGAACAATTTAATTGTTTGTAAGAATGAATCTCCATCAGTTGGGATACCATCGGTTAACATGATTATCATCGTGGGCTGACTTTGACCCGGTGGGGACATTCGATCGAATTCAGTGAGGACTTGGTGAGCTTTAACCATTGCATCACTCATATTAGTTGCTTGTCCGTAAGCATTACCTATACGGTCAACTATCATTCGAGCAGCATCCTCCAATACACCTTTTTTACCGCTTGCCGAATCCATGTAAAATCCATCACCAAAAGGTAATATCTGACCTTCATCAGCAAATCGAACGACACTTACTTTTTCGCCAAATCCCCGCCCTACTTTTTCACTCAAGAAGAGAACAGCTGCGAAAGCTGCAGCAATCCTTCGAGGAATATTAATTCCTGGTTTAAAATGTTTTAAAAATTCTTGAATTTCACGGGATTCCATGGCAGCTTTAATTCCTTCGATTGCGGGGGCTATATTGGTCACTAGCACATCCCTAGCCATCATAGATCTGCTGATATCTACAATCAAAATGGCATTAAATGGTACTAATCCTGTTGGGGTCAAGTTAATTGTGGTATTTGCTGTAATCTGAGCTAATACGTCCCCTGTTAGGTCAGGAACAGTGTTAAGAATCGAGCATGCAATATTCACAGCATTCCATCTTAATTTAATACCTTTGAATATGATGTAATTTGCTAACCACCCTTTCAGTGAATCTATGTTTTGACGAGCGGTAGAAATGATTTCCCACATATTTTCTCCCGCTATTGGGGAAATGCCCAATGAAATATTTTGTAGGGGTATTATTGGTCTAAGATTTTTCGCTATTTTTACTTCAAAACTTCCGATACCCGATGCTTCGAGTATTTCACTATCAATAACAATTACATTATTAGGAACTTCTTCTAAAATTTCGACTTTACCAGCTCCCATTGCTCCTGTAAGTTCATCTTCAAATGATAAAATATCCTCTTGTTGAATTGAAAGAGTGAGTTGAGTTCGTGCATTAACCAAACAGTAACCCATTAGGTTAGGTTGTGATTGAACTTCAAGCATGAGCTCTGAAGCTCTTTGAATAGGCGGTTCGGTAGAATAAACCACTAATTGCTGGGATTGGATATTAGTATCTTGTTTTGTATCTCTACTCATCCGTATTTCTGTTGGGCTGATGATTGCTTCGTCTATTCTTGCTGACCCCATTGATCTAGTTAATGGATCTTCCCAAGCGATAAGCAACCCCTTCCCAAGTCCTAATTGTTGAATAACAGTACCACTCAACTGAATCCTTCCACCTGCAAGTTTATCATCTACTACAGGAGTTAGAACTATACCTCCTTTTTGACTTTGAAGCATAAATACATCGATTCTATTGGGGTAAGGATCTGCTGTTGTAGTTCCCATTCCAATTTCTTGACTAGGTATGCTAGGAACTGGTTGCATGGGTACTGGCTGAGGTGCTGGAGGTAATCCCACATGAGGTGCTGGTGTTGG
>JAGXNQ010000059.1:0-439 GCA_019894955.1 Promethearchaeota archaeon
CTATAGATTATGAAGATTTAGTAATTCTTGTGGTTGGAAAAAAAGATAAATTACGGATCAAGCCCGTTCTGATTAAATGGTTTCAAGATACTTATGAAATTGATAATTTGATTTTAATTGAAAAAACAAATAAACCACGACCAGTTATAGAAGCATTAATTACTCCATACAAGATCCTTTCCTTGAATGAAATTTTCCTTGCAACAGGTGAAATTGAGTTTAGGGCAATACTTTATCAATCCGATAAGGAGAAGTTACTATTCACTCCGGAGGAACTTGAAGAATTAGTCCTTGAGCTAACAGGTAATGTCACTCGAATAGAATTTGAATGACCCAAAATCAATATATAAACTGATTCCTTAATACATTATAGGTTTTAAATATCGTGGAAGAATATAAACAAGTAATCCTTATTAGAACAGATTTAAAAATGGGTACG
>JAGXNQ010000059.1:449-13893 GCA_019894955.1 Promethearchaeota archaeon
GGAAAAAAGTGTGCTCAATCTTGTCATGCCTCAGTTTCAACTTCTGACTTAGTGCGAATTAAAAACAAGTTAATTTGGAAGAATTGGAAAAACTCGGGACAAAAAAAAGTCGTGCTGAAAGTAATGGGGATGGATGAATTAAATGATATAGCTATTAAATTGGAAAAGAAAAATATTCCTTATTTTTTAGTCAGAGATGCGGGACTTACCCAATTATCTCCTGGAACAGCGACTGCACTTGGCATTGGACCCGCGCTCTCACGAGAAATAGATGAGATAACTGGAGATCTAAAATTATTATAATAATTTGGTTGAGAATAAACCTTTGACTTATAAACAAAACAATGTCATTATTTTTAAAGATAACAGTGAGAAAGAAATAGAAAAGTTTGCTGGTATCGGTTCTTATTCTACTTCAAATATAAATGGAATAGGAGGAGTTTACAAGCATACTTATAAGGATTTTACCGTCAGAGAGATAACTAAAGAAGGAGAAATTCTCAGAATTAAAGATATTTCAACAAAACCACATTTTTCAAGAGAATTAAAAGATGTTTTTACAGAATTTGATTTGGTAAAGATAAATAAAGAACCCTTTAATGCGTTTAATTTAATAGCCTCTGCTTTAAATGTCCCTGTATCTCATGTTACTTATTCTGGATTAAAAGATAGATGTTCTATTAGCGTGCAAAAAGTTACAGTCAAAGGTAATCAAGTAGATAAGTTAAATAATTTAAAACTCAAAGATATTTTTATTAAAAATGTTTCACCCTCTCGAAAATATATAAAACTTGGTAGTAATAAGGGAAATCAATTTACTGTAATAATAAGAAATATTGATAAGGATATTGATGTAAAGAAGCAAGTTTTGAAAATCTTCGAGATATTATCAAATGACGGATTTTTAAATTATTATGGTCTTCAAAGATTTGGAACATTTAGACCAAATTCTCACATTGTTGCTAAGCATATTTTATTAAACGAATATGAAAAGGTTTTTAATGAACTGGTTTTAAACACTTACTCATCAGAGTCAATTAAATCACAATTTTTAAGAAATAAGCTAAAACACGATGGCGACATGGATTGGGCATATGATAACTTTCCAACAGGCTTGAATTATGAACGAATGATGATTCATCATCTCATAGACCACGAAAATGATTTCAAGGGTAGTGTTCAAAAAATACCTGGATATTTGGTAAAATTGCTGTTTAGTTCATTTCAATCTTATTTTTTCAACAAAATGTTAACACTTAGGATTAAAAATGGAATTTCACCTTTTGAACCTGTTGATGGAGACGTTATCGTAATTCTAGATGACGATAAGGGAAATTTAACTTCAATAAAATATATATTTGGGGGTAAATATGACAAATTCTTAAAAGAAGCGATTCAATTGAATCGAGCTTATATTGTAATACCTCTGGTTGGTTACAATACTAGGATGGATGAATATCCCCTCATGAATAGATTTTTTGAAGAGATACTAATTGAAGAAAAAATTGAATCTCCAATTTTTCAAAGCGAGTTATTTCGACAATATGAATTTAAAGGTGCTCACAGAGCGATAACAATTAAACTTTCAGATGCAACAATCCTTGAAGTTAGAAATGATGATATTTTTCAAGATAAACAACAAGTAAAAATTGAATTTTCTCTTCCAAGAGGATCTTATGCTACAATGGTATTAAGAGAATTGATGAAGTAATTAATCTACTTTAATTTCAAAGGTGTGGATTGTTTCAATGCCTAAAATATCAATTATCATTATTGCAAGGAGATGATTTCCTGTTTTTAAGGAATGTTCCTTAGATCTCATTTCCAATTTTCGTATTTTTGGAGTTCTAAATGATGTCCAATTAACATTGAATACATTCTGAGAATAATTAAAGTCAATCGCCCAATAATCGATCCAATCAGAATAAGTTTTGATTTTTTCCCTGATTTTATGGGAAATCTTACCTACAAAGGGAAGGGAATAATCTTGTAGTTCAAGTACTATTTTATTCTCTTTTTGGTGAATCTCTATTGATAGTTTTGGTTTATTGGTCTCAATAATATTCTTTAAATCAAAATATTCTTCTTTTTCTAAGAATTTATCATTTAGAAATCCTCTATCATGAAATCCTTCTAATGATAATATTTTAAATGGTTTTAGAGGTTGATTATATTTTTTTTTCCACGCTAACAGATCATTACCATTATTTATATTGAATAGTCTTTTGCGTCCCATATGGATCGCATGATTTGTGGTATCACATCCTATCCATCTTCTTCCTAGTTTTTCAGCTACAGCTAAAGTAGTGCCACTACCACAAAAAAAATCAGCTACCACATCATTCTTATTTGTAGAAGCCAAAATTATTCTTTTCAACAATCGCTCAGGTTTTTGAGTTGAGAAACCTTGATATTCAACGGTATTGGCCCTTATATATGGAATGTCGTGCCAAAAATCCCTTGGAAAGATGCCATCTTGCTTGACGTATACTTTTTGTGATAATTTTTTACCATCATGACTACCCCCTCTATAATAAAACACGCCATTTTCATCTTCTTTCAGAGCATTTTTAACTCTATCAGAATAATCCATGTAAATATTGGGATCATCATTAAATATGTATTTATTAGATTTAGTGTAAAATAAAATAACGTCATAAGATCGGATAAAGAATTTCCTTGTTTGAGCTGAAGCTGCAGGATAAACCCAAATTATTTCATTACGAAAGTTTATTTCTCCGAAAATTTCATCTAATATAATCTTTACATAATGGCTTACATGCCAATCTAAATGTAAGTATATACTTCCTTTTTCTGAAAGGAGATCTTTCATTAAAAGAAGCCTTTCATATAGAAAATTAAGATAAGAATCTATTCCTCCGTTCCATTTGTCAGAATATGATTTTACGACCTCACTAGCTCCTTCTTCGCCAATTTGAATTTTGTAATTAAAATTACCTCCTGTAGCAAATGGGGGATCAATATAGATTAGATCGATCTTTTCATGAGAGCTATCAATTAAGCTTTCCATCACTAATTTGTTATCTCCCTGAATTAACAAGTTTTTCCAGACATTATCTTTATCAATCGAAGTAGTCTTGAGAGATATATTACAAAAATCCTCGTTTATTTGAAAGGATACAGCTTTACTCTCAGTATTAGAGATTAAATGTTTAAATTTTTCTTTATCCTTCCATCTTAAAGTCGGCATGCTTAGCAATTTATAATGTGACAAAGAATTTATTGTTATTTTCGTTTTCAAATTTATTCTAATATTCATATTCTATATAAGAAAGAGATAATGACGATCGAACAAATAGATACTTGGCGTAAAACGCACTATACTAAAGATGTTTCAGTTGATTTAGCAGGAAAAGAGATAATTCTTGGAGGGTGGGTTCGAAATTTCCGGGATCTTGGTGGATTAAAATTTATTAGTCTCCAAGATAAATATGGTGAAAGACAAATAACTTTAAAAAAAGGAAATGTATCCGATGAGTTATTTGAAAAAGCTAAATTAGGATATCAATATTGTATTATGGTGAAGGGTATCGTAAAAGCATTTGATAAAGCTCCTGGAGGAGTTGAAATTATTCCTTCAGAGCTTAAAATCCTTAATACAACACCAGACAAATTACCTATTGATATGACTGGTGAAACTATTTCAGAATTGGATATTCGATTAAATAATAGATCATTAGATTTAAGATCATTACGAAACCAAGCAATTTTTGAAATTCGTGGAGACGTTCTAAGATCTATTCGTCAATTTTTACTTGATAATGATTTTACAGAGATTACAACTCCTAAAATAATCGGTTCAGCAACGGAAGGAGGGACTGAGTTGTTTCCAATCATGTATTTTGACCGGGAAGCATTTTTAACCCAATCAGCACAATTGTATAAAGAGCAATTAAGTGGTGTTTATGAAAGAGTTTATGAAATAAGCCCCTGTTTTAGAGCAGAAAAAAGTCGTACAAAGCGTCATATTTGCGAAATCTTTGTTTTGGATGTAGAGATGGCTTTTGCAAACATGTATGATGTATTAAAAATATTAGAGGAACTAGTTCATAACGTCATAGAAAACATTAGAATCAATAAAATGAGTGCTTTAAAATTTTTGGGAATGGAAAATAAAACCTTGACTCCAGAATTACCATTTCCAAGATATAGGTACGAGGAAATGATAGATTTAATCAATAACAAGTTTGGTATTTCGCTTGAATGGGGTGAAGACATCTCTACTGAGGCATATCGTAAATTAGGAGAAGAAATCAAAGGTTATTATTACATCACTCATTGGCCAATGGAAATAAAACCATTCTACATCATGCCATCCAAAGATCCAAAATATAGCGAATCATTTGATCTACAAATGGGATGGTTAGAATTAACCTCTGGAGGAACAAGAGTACATTCAAGAAAACAATTAGAAGAAGCTTTAGAGACCAAAGGGTTGAATCATCTGTCATTTGAGTCTCATTTAAACGCTTTTGATTTTGGGATGCCGCCTCATGCGGGATTTGGATTAGGGATTGCACGATGGATAACATTTTTGTGTGGGTTAGATGATATTAGAGAAACAGTAATGTATCCTCGAACACCTGATAGATTAACTCCATAGATTTATTTAATAATTAAAAATAATCTTTCAAATCTATAACTATGACAGAAAATTGGATACAATCATATGTTTTAGCTGGAAAAGCTGTCGTTGCAGCGAAAAATTTAGCTAGAAAACTAATAAAACCGGGAATTTCTTACTTAGAAGTCGCAAATAAATGCGAGGAAGAAATTCTTAAAAATGATTGTGAGTTATCTTTTCCAATAAATTTATCATTAAATGAAATAGCAGCTCATTATAGTCCACCAATTGCAGATCCAACTCTAATTCCTGAAAAGGGCTTGTTGAAAATAGATATTGGTTCTCATTATAACGGATATATTGCTGATTCTGCTTTTACTATTAATTTAGACGAAGATCCAAAATTACAAAAATATGTTGATGCTGCTGATGAAGGTTTAGAGGCTGCTATTGAGCTTTTCAAACCGGGAGTAAAATTATACGAATTGGGTGAAGCGATTGCTGAAAGAATTATCAGTTATGGATTACGTCCTATAACTAATTTAGGGGGTCATGAATTGAAACAATTCAACCTCCACGCAGGACCTTTTATTCCTAATTATATGGATAAAAGACATGATCAAATTATAGAACCTGGTCAAGCATATGCTTGTGAACCGTTCTCAACCTCGGGAACAGGAAAAGTAGTAAATGGAAATAGTTCATATATCTATAGATTAATCAGAAAAGTAAAAAAGAATCTCTCTTACGAGGAGCAAGTTTTAATGCAAAAACTTGAAACTTTAACAAGAAAACTACCCTTTTCCCCTCGTTTAATTGAGAAACATGGAATAGTTCCTGTTGATAAAATTAAGAGGAACATAGATTCATTTGTTAGGAAGAAAATACTTGATCATTATCCAATATTAATTGAACAGACAAGGGCACCAGTCGCTCAACAAGAACATACCATTATTATAGATCAAGATGGAAATACAATTGTAACAACCAAGTGATATTATAGTCAAAGTAATAACTTATAATGAAATCATTAAAAGAAAAGCTACAAGTGGTTATTTTATGTGCCGGGGAAGGCGCTAGGTTTCGAGAAGATAACTCTAATATTCCTAAATCTTTGACTCCAATCCAATCAATGGATAATAAACCCCTCTTAGATATCATAATTACTGATCTATTAAATCAAGGATTAAAAAATATCAACCTCATTTTAGGATCTTTAGGAAACGTAATCGAATCTCACATTTTTAAATTAAAAAGTCGAGATCCCATTCTTAATAACTGTATTACTATCCTAAATGCTCATCCCGACTATAAAAAAGGACCTCTTTTTACGCTCTTGACGATATTGGACTACCCCGAAATTTTTAAAAAGGATTCTCCTTTTTTAGTATTTCCAGGTGATACAGTCTTTGATCAAAACTTACTATATGAAATCTTAAAGTTATTAATTACAGGAATTGACATATTTCAAGGAAAACCAATAATATTTTATAAACGAGTTAGAGCAAGTGATATTAAGAAGACTTCAATTTCTAGGGTAAAAACTATTAAAAAACGAAATACTGAAATATTAGCTCGGATTGAAGAAATTGATTTACTAAATAATAATGAGGCTGTAATCAAACAAATTTTACCAGTCCTCTTTTTAAATTGCGAATTTCTTGAGTTTATTTATCAAATTGTAAAATCTTCTCACTCAAATAAAATTAGTGATATCCTGAATGAGGTTTGTAATACGAATCTACAAGAAGTTATCGCTTGTGAAATCATTTCTAAAGGGTCCTTTTATGATATTGATAGCGTTCATGATTTAGATCATCTAAATAAAAAAAGAAATGGACAATAGTAGCCCCGAATCAAAAGAACAACAGATTGTACGGAACTACTTTATATTCCAGAAGCGTTTTCTTTCAAGCTCCTTTTTTACAATTTCGCTTAATTGCTTAAAGATTACTTGTCTCGAGTATCAAAAAAAACTCAAATCAACATGAGTTCAAGTCTCTATGCCTCAGGGAATTTATTTCTCCATAAACTAAAGCAAGTTTTAAATCCTCAACAGTTATATCATGCTTTATACTTTAAATGTCTTGACTATACTACGGGAAAAATGCACCGAATATTGATGAATTATAAAAATTTAAATTTCCATACGTGTGTTTTGAAAATTGGTGCCAAAATTAAAACCAATGCCACAAAGTACGAACTAATGAAAATAATGGCAATAACTTGTTCATAGTATAATCCGAAGTAACGATTCTTAAACCAATGCAAATACCATTACTATTGTCCAATTATTACTATGACAAATTACATATTTAAATGTTGCTATTAATGATGAATATCTTTACTCCAAATGAATTTCGAATTTTTGAAATAATATATATACCCTAAATACATATAATTATAGAATATGTCTGATAGTGGAGATGTGTCTATTAAAATTGATTTATATGGTATTGGTCATGTTAAAGGTGTACTAAATCGTCACTCCGCTCCATTTTGCGCAGACGCGGTTCTTAAAAAAATGCCTTTTACCTTGAGAGGGAGATTTAATTTCAATGTTAAGAATTATTGGTCCCTTCCAGGAGTAGAAATCTATAAAGGATTAAATTCTAAAGCAAAGAAAACAGGAAAAAAAGGGGATATCCTTTATAATCCAAAAAGCGATGAATTAATCATATTATTGGAAGATTTTGAGATGCCTTATAAGGTAAGTAAAATCGGAACAATTTCAGAAAAAGAAAATCTAGATTTATTTCTGAAAGCTAAGAATGGATTAAATACTAAATTTTCAAAAATACGTTGAAATTATAAAAGATGTCCCTGCTATGGCGGTTCCTAAAAAATTAGTTATTGTATTCACATTTTTCTATTTAGCAATCATCATATATTTATTATTATTCTTAACCATACCTGAATTTCAAGCTGCGATTATCAATTCAAGACAAAATATGGCAACTTTAACTGAAGGATCGAATTATATTCTTGCACTACTAATTTCTTTATTCATATGCTTTATTGGAAATGCAAGTATTGGTTTTCCTGTGCCCTATCCCTTTGTACTTTTTTCCTTATCTCAATCCATATATTTTAAATATTCCATTGATTTAGTCGTAGATGAAATCTTGATAAATGGTTTTTTTTGGCTTGAAATCTCTGGAATTGCATTAATTGGTGGTTTAGGGAGCGCTATAGGAGAATTTCTCAGTTTTTTACTGGGATTGGGAGCAAAAAAAGTTGCTAAAAGGAACTCTACTCAACCTCTTAAAAATGTCACGGGATTTGGAAGATTAGTGCTAGACCACCCCAAAAGCATGTATTTATATATTTTTGTAGCGGCAGCATTACCCATTCCCGATGACCCTTTATGGATTGCACTTGGAATGTCTGATAAAAAAATAAACTTTACTAAGTGTTTAATTTGGGGGTGGCTAGGCAAAAATATTACTACTTTTTTTTATGCAATTCTTCCGTTATTCCTCATATCATTTATTATTAATGATATATCTAGCGTAATTACTGAAGCAGTGATGTTATTAGTAACTCTGAGTGTGATGTTTTTTATCTTGAGCTTTAACTGGGATAAATACCTCACCAAGCGTCAAGAGAAGAAATTACTAAATTAGTTGTAAAATTTTTGTTTAATCTGAATTTTCTTCGTGATTATTATTTCTCAAGCAGTTTTTACAAACAAATACTACTTTTTGGTTGCTTGAGGAATTCTCATCTTGATAAACTCGTTTATATATAAAATTATTACAAATCATACATACACTGCTTGTTCTAGCTTCTCCTAATAATGGCCCTAGCTTTTCGAACGACATTTTATTGATTAGACTTTGATAGTGTTATTTCGATTCTAGATACTAAATCTTTGGAATTTTTTTTATTCCTGCTATTGTTTCTATTATTATTATACCTTTCATTCCTATTATAACCACGAGATCTGTCGTCAAAATATGGTCGGCTTCCCAATGATACATTAGCTATCTCCAAAGAGGGATACATTCTATTTTTGATAATTTCAGCTACTTCTACTGCTGTTGAAATTTCATCTCCTTCTCCTTTTAGACGTATGGAACGAGTACCACCAGAAAATGCAAAAATGGCATCTTTAATAGTTTTCTCTTTATCAGAGCGATTTCTAATTATATATGTTGTTTCTATAGGCATTGAGTAATTAACCGTTAAAATATTTAATTCAATTGGGATACAAAAGAAGTATATGTATAATTATAATACAAACAATATAAAAGTTATTCTAATTTACATTTTCACTCCAAACTTAGGTTAAATTGTGCTCGAGTGTTTAGAGAATCTAAAATTTTATTGTACTCAATACTTCTGCTTTCAAAATGCTCTAATATTTTTCTCTCACTAGTATCCAAATAATCATAATAAGGATAAATAATTTCAATCCTCTTAGTAAACTCCGAACTTAACTGGTTAAACCAATCATTTGGTTTTGATAACATTACTTGAATCTTTTTCTTAAATTTGTCTTTTTTTTGTTCATATTTTTTAAGTTCATTTAACTCAAGAAGCTCTTGTAAGATCTTCTCATCTCTCTTGATTTCTTCTTCAATTTTCTCTCTAAATTTAGGAATGCGAAAACTTTTCTTAAAAAATTCGGGATCCCATTCATATAAATATCTATCGTCTTCTTCCGCATCTTCTTCTTTATCTGTGATAATAATGTCTCTTTTTGGTACTAATATGAGCCCATAATTCCTCTGTAACTGTGCAAGAGCTCTCTTGCGCAATATATCATCAACATATTCAATTTCTTTGAGAATTTTAGGGAGGTTTTTAAAATTATCTTTAATTACTTTTTGAACTTTATTTATCATTTTTTCTTGGTTTATTTCGACTTCCAAATTAATGTAATCGTAGCTAGAAAACAATCCTCTCTCTGGATTTAACAGTCGCAATGCAGCTAATCCAAGATAAAAATTATTCGAATTTAATTTACAATGATTAAAAATTAGTGCGATAGCATATGGGTTTGGAAGTTGGTATCCAAGTTGGGTTTGAGTGTCAATATCAGAAAATCTAAACTCAAAACCGGGATGAGTATGCCACCACCCGATAATAAAATCATTTTTTTTATCTCGAATTGAGCGTTCATAAACAGATTCATCAATTTGAGCCATATCAACGTACTGTTTATTTTCATATTTGACACCTGCCCTTTCCCCTACTACCATTGGGATAGCATCTTTAATGATAACTTTTTCATTATTTTCAACTGAACCAATAAGAATACCATAAGCTTCTCTCCAATTTTTTTCTGAAATTGCTTCGCTAGCGTATCTTAAAGCATAACTAATAATGCGCTTATATGCATTAAACGTGAGTTTAATAGGAGTTTTATAAATCTCAGGATCTCGTTTTTCAATCAACTTATCGATATTAGGTAATTCATCAAAATTTGAGGAATTAGGCTCTAAACCAATTTCTTCCTCGTCGCTTGGTTTATCTTCGAGCCTTTCAGTTTGTTTATTTAATTCTTGCTTAGTGCTTTCTTTCGTCATACCAGATTCAGTTAATTTACTAATTTGACAAAATAATTATAGTGTGAATTCCTTTTATTCTTTTATAGTATTTTTTATATTTATGATTAATTAGTTTTAGTAAATATGAAGGTTTTAGGCTTTTGTGGGCTTCCAGGCTCTGGTAAATCAACTGCAATTGAAGCTATTACACAATTAGGCACAATCATTATGATGGGTGATGTTATTAGAAATGAAGCAAGGAAGAATGGATTAGCGCTCACAGATGATAATTTAGGAAAAATCGCTAAAGAACTCCGTAAGGAAGGCGGAGATGAAATAGTTGCTGAAAAATGTGTCGAATTAATTAAGGATACCAAAAAACCACCTATCTTTATTGACGGTTTAAGATCTATGGCTGAAGTACGTGTTTTTAGAAAATATTGGGATTTTTTGGTTATAGCTATCATTACAGATGATCATTTAAGATACCAAAGGATAAGTAATAGGGCACGAATGGATGATTCAAAGAAGAAGACTGATATTGAAGAAAGAGATCTAAGGGAAATTGGTTTTGGTTTGAAGGAAGTAATCAAAAATGCTGATTATACCATTGATAACAATTCTAGTTCTGCTGATTTGAAATTAAAAACTAAAGCATTAGTAATGAAATTAATTCAATAAGAAATTGAGCTATTTTTTTAAATAATCACTAATAACTTTAGCAAGGGATACTTTTGCCATTTCATTATCGATAGAATCTGTTCCAATAATTTCATCTGCTCCTGCATTTAGTATTTTATATGTAGCTTGTTGTAACATCAAAGCATGTGTAGCAACAGCAAAAACTTTATTAGCTCCACTTTCTTTAGCTAATTTTATTGCTTGTGCCATAGTACCCCCAGTAGCGATAATATCATCAGATATTATTACGTCCTTATTCTTTAAACTTAATTGTCCCTTCATGGTGATTTCTCCAGTTTTAACATCTCTCTTCTTATCAAAATAATCAACAGGAACATTTTCTCCAAAATGACGTGCAAAGGCTTTGGATCTCCCAATAGCACCCTTGTCGGGGGACACAACAACAATATCTTTTACTCCATGTGATTGAATGTATTCAGCAAGTGTCGACATTGAATCAATGTTAATAGCTTTACATGAGAGTTCTTCTAACACTTCTGGATTATGGATATCTACAGTAAAAAATTCATCTATATTTAATGAATTGATAATTTTCAGGATATTTTTTGCAAAAGTACACTCTCCAACTCTAAATAGCTTGTCTTGGCGAGCATATGCGAGATATGGAACAATCACAATTGTCTTAGCCGCACCCATAGTTTTTACCGATTCAATCATCATCAACAATTCGAGAAAACGAGCATTTTGATTCCCTCTTGCACTTGGTCCCATCGACTGGATTATGATAACCTCCTTATTTTTGATAAGGGTTTCATCATCAACATTGATCCTTAAATAATTTTCTCCATCTGGGAAAGTTTTTGTCTCGGTATTAACTGATTTTATTCCTAAATCTCGTCCGATTCTTACACCTAGCATTTGGGATGCTGGGCCAATTATTAAAATTTTCTCCATTTTTTAAACCTCACTACATTAGAAAAGTTATCCTCTAATTTATTTTTTAATTCAGATCTTAAGAAATTCTATTACAAGTTTAATAATTTCTTCTCTATGACCGCTAAATGAATGTCCTCCATCATCATATTTAATGACATTGTTATCACTTAGTCCAAAATGATCTTTGATTTGATTTAAATTTTCGAAAGGTATGAATCCGTCATCTTTGCAGTGTGCAATAAGAATTCTTGAATTATTATCTGTCTCTTTTTGTATAACATTCATAGGGCTGATATTAGAAATGACATCCTCGGGAAATTTAACACTTGTAGTATGATAATCATATCTGGTACATAATGCTATTAGTTTATCAACCCTTTTATCGGAATACCCTTTTGTTAAAATCATCGCACCTCCTAAACTACGTCCAAACATGATGATTCGATCATTTGAAAGGCGTTCTCTCTGAGTTTCTAATATCCACGTAACGACACGGTTAATATCATTGAATATCTCTTTTATATGTTTTAGCCATAGAGTACCCGTTTGCTTGCTTGTTTCACCATGTGCTCTGTGATCATAACCTAAAACATAAAATCCTTTTGAAGCGAATTGTTCTGAAAAATATTTTTCTAAGTATTTTCCTCTATGTGCAGTTAATCCTGCTATATTAATGATGAATGGGGCTTTTTTTAGAGTTTGTTCTGAGAAATAGATTGATCCTTTCAAATTTATTTTGGTCCCTACAATTGGAATATCAATCTTCTCTTCTATAATATTCATTTCTATCATCTTTTCTAATCGTGTTTTAAGACATGTTTCTTTAAATCATCCTTTCTTGGTTCATCATTGTGAGTTTTATTATACTTATCAACAATATCGATAATATGGCTTGCTAATTTTTGGTGTTCTGGAATGCATTTACTTTCTTTTAAAAAATCTTCTCCATGCCTCTGTACAGCAAGATTTTCATTCATTTTGATCAATTCCGTTGCGATTATGCTATTTATGAATATCAGGTCCGATATCATTCCCTTTAAAAACATGATTATTTTTAATTGTTCTGACATGAAAAAATTAGTCGAAATAAAGATTAAATCTTTTCCAATAGAGCAATAAATTAAAAGAAAAATAGAAAAAAGATCAAAACGTATAAAACAACTCCAACAATGATTAGGCTCATTGCTCCTAATCGCATGAAGAATGTTCTTTTTACATCTTTTTCTTGATTGTTTTTTAAAAACGTAGCAAAATATTTTACGTATTTATCAATAACATTGCTATATTTTAATTTAATTGAGATAGGAATCCTATACTTTATGGTTGCCGTTTTAAATTCAATTACATCAATTGGAAAGCAAAGGTAATAAAAGATGCATGTACATATGATTATTAAAATGATAGTGCTGAAGATATTATCTAAAATTAAAGTAAATGAATCCGCAAGACCCCATCCTAAACCTTGTTGAAATACCATTAAGATAAGCAACCCCACAATGAATACTATATCAAATGCATCTAATTTTCTAAACCATTTTTTAGTAGAAATTTTTTCAACATTTCGTGCTGTTATGTAATGAAATTTATATTGGAATACTCTTCTAAACGAAAACTCTTTTGATTTATCATTATAAACGAAAATATCCCCATTTTTATCACTGAAATCGTGGCTAAAAGCTTTAAGGAGTAAAATAAAGCCATAGATTAAAGCTAACCACCAAACTAATTGACCAAAGAAAACCATGTTTAATAGCATGATCAGAGATAATACTACTAAGATTAAGCC
>JAGXNQ010000005.1 GCA_019894955.1 Promethearchaeota archaeon
ACTTAGAGATCTATATATAAACATAAATTAATTCAACCTAAAAAAGTGAACATTAAATGGCACAATTATCTGGTGTTCCTATTATAATTCTTAAAGAAGGAACTGAAAGAAAACAAGGAAGAGATGCTCAAAAAAACAATATAGCTGCCGCAAAAGCCGTAGCAGAAGCCGTAAGAACTACACTTGGACCTAAAGGAATGGATAAAATGCTGGTTGATTCATTAGGAGATGTCACCATAACAAATGATGGAGCAACGATCTTAGATACGATCGATGTAGAACATCCAGCAGCTAAAATGATAGTGGAGGTTGCTAAAACTCAAGATGATAAAGTTGGAGATGGTACAACTACAAGCGTTATAATCTCTGGCGAATTATTAAATCTTGCCCAAGAACTGATGGAACAATCCGTTCATCCTACTATTATTATAAGAGGATATAGAAAAGCTTTAGTACAAAGTAAAGAAATCTTAAAAGATCTAGCTCAAAAGATCGATATAAATGATGAGGAAACTCTTATCAAAGTCGCAGAAACATCAATGAATAGCAAGCTAATCGCAGGTGTGATAAATAATTTCGCTCTCATCGCAGTTAAAGCAGTAAATCAAGTTAAAGAAAAACGTGGCGAGAACATTATTATTGATTTAGATCAAATTCAAATAATCAAGAAAGAAGGAAAAAGTCTTTTTGATACCTCTATTATTGAGGGTGTTATCGTTGATAAAGAAGTAGTCCATCCGATGATGCCCAAGTTGATCAAGGATGCAAGAATTGCCTTAATCAGCTCATCTTTAGAAGTAGAAAAAACAGAATTTGATGCTGAAATACGAGTTCAAACTCCAGATCAACTCAATAAGTTCCTAGAAGAAGAATCTAGCATGCTTAAGAAACGGGTTCTAAAATTGAAGGAAGTAGGTGCTAATGTCGTATTTTGTCAAAAAGGGATCGATGATAAGGCTCAAAATTTCCTCGCTCAAGAGAATATTCTTACTGTTCGCAGAGTTAAAAAATCAGACATGGAAAAGCTAGCAAGAGCTACTAATGCAAAAGTTGTAAATAATCTTTTCGATATCACCACCTCTGATATTGGAAAAGCAGGGAAAGTAGAAGAAAAGAAAATTGGAGATGATAGTATGATCTTTGTATCTGAATGTTCAGATCCTAAAGCTGTTAGCATTTTAATCAGAGCAGGTATCGAACACGTTGTTGATGAGGCTGAAAGAATGCTTCATGATGCGTTATCTGTTGTTAAAGCAGCTATAGAGCTTCCTTATATTTTACCTGGGGGCGGTGCTTCGGAAATTGAATTAGCTAAAAGATTAAGATCATTTGCTCGCTCAATTGGTGGCAGAGAGCAATTAGCTATAGAAATTTATGCAAATGCTTTAGAAATAATCCCAAAAACATTAGTAGAGAATGCAGGTCATAATCCTGTAGATTTAGTGGTAGAACTACGGTCAAAACATGAAGCAGAAAATGGTCAATCATACGGTATCAATATTGATACAGGAAAACCCGATGATATGATTAAATTGGGAGTAATTGAACCTCTAACTATATTAACACAAGCAATTCAATCTGCTACTGAAGTAGCGTCTATGATCTTGAAGATTGATGATGTTATCGCATCTTCTGGTTTATCTAAAGGTGGACAAGAATAAATTTCAAGATTTTTTTTTAATATTTTCTTAAATTATTATTTTTAAAATCCATTTAAATTTTTAAATTGAATTCCCCAAGTAAATTTTGAAAGAATAAAATCTGCATCCTCGATATAACCCGTGATATAAAGAGCAGCTGATAAGGCTTCAACAGAGCTCAGTTTTTCCCATTTACCATAATTTACAGGATTAGCAGCTATAAGGGGAGGTAGTCTTCTACCATTATTAAAAATTCCTAATTTTAAATCAAATAAATGCTTCCAGGAACAATCAATTACAAGTAAACCGTAATGATTGATAATAGATTTATCTCCTAAAGATATAACTTTTTGTGATAATGGAGTTAAGACAATAGCATTTTGCATATCTCCTCTAATTTTTGATATGATTTTAAGTAAATTTAATCTTTTCAGTTTCAGAGCAGTGCATTTCTTTGGATCGCATTCATTTAAATGAAGACAATACAAGAGAGGGATAACTGAATTAGAATTCATTTTTCGATGAGTATTCCTTGTTTTTCATTCATATTTAAAACTAGTTAAGACATTAACGGCTTTAATGAAGTTATCCGTAGTAGGCTCAGAATCGATAATAGATAAAATTGAAAATATAACATTTCTAGTTTCACATATTATTGGTATTCCACCATAGGTTAAAGTGAATAAACCTACAAAAGATATACTTTCTGAACTTGAAACTTCTTCTAACTTAGAATATTTTAAAATTCCTGCATGGCAAGTAATTATTCCGTAGAAATTTTCAGGATCGTTACCCGAGATTGTGATATAACTAAGTAAATCTCCCAGAGAGCTACCTTCGGATTCTTCTTTCATTTTTTGAAATCCTACATTCGCATTTGCTGAAAAAGCCTCAACTGATATAGGTAAATTTTGACCGCTAACCTCACGTGCATCTATTGTTAAGCCTGCTGGGCTTACAAGGCTATATCTTATGAAAATTGGATTTTGTATTGAATTTAATACATAACTTATTGCAGGCAAGAGATTTGTTTCATCATAATTTTCTGGGGAATAAGATACAAATGGAACTTCTGAACCCATTCCAAATAGATATATTGCACTTCTTACTCTATTTGAGAATAATTCTAGTTCATTTTCTGACTCTACAACATTTCCAAAAAACTCACTCAATTTCTGTTTTAAATAATACATTGAACTCGCTAAATTATCTGCATCTAAAGGCCATTCTTTATGATAATCATGAGCAATAGTTAATAGAGTATCATTTATCCTTATTGTAATCAAACATATTTTGTCAAAATATGAAAATGATATTACTTGATCTTTTATGTTCAGATCTTCCCAATTTTCCCCACTTGCAGAAAATGCTGCCGAAGCTAAACTGGTGATTTGGTTTGGATTAATATCAATATCACTTTTCCGCCCTATTTTAGCTATCGAAAGACCATCTAGATCACATAGAACCACTAATATGGTTCCTTGTGAAGATCGTAAAATTGACGTCAAATACTTAATTAAAGATTCTCGAACACTCATTAAAAAGACTAATTTGTTATTTGGTTGTTTTAATAACTCTAATATTTAATCTTATATATTTCTCTTTTTTATTTTTATCTATCACGATGGTTTTCCACATGAGAAAAATTTAATTAAGTCTTGATATTTTGAATATCATATAGCATTCCTATTAACAAATCTTTTATATAATTGTGCGGGAATTGCCAAGTTTGGTTAAAGGCGCTGGACTTAGAATCCAGTCTCGTAGGAGTTCGGGGGTTCAAATCCCTCTTCCCGCATATTTCTTTTCTATCAATAGAATGTGTTTTTTTCAGTTCTAACTCCATTATAATAAAATTTAAAATCAAAGATTAATTAGAAAGTTATGTTTAGATTGTTTTGATCAACAAGTAAAATTAACCTATGCTTCTGTAGTGTAGTCCGGCCAATCTTTCAATCTATGCAAAGGAAAGGGCTTAGCATGCTAGGCTTTCACCCTGGTGACCCGGGTTCGAATCCCGGCAGAAGCACATAAATACTTTTTTATGATAAATTCATATATATATATGGTTATTTGATTTTTATAAAGATGCTCAGGGATTTTATATTTAAAAAGCGGAATTATCTCATTTTCTTAATAAATTATTTGAAATGCGAATTAAAATTTAAATTAAGAGCGGAATTTAACGCCCCGGGCTTGTCCAGATCTTCGGAAATCAAATCGGAAGTACTTGAATTTTTTTTAAACATATATGACCACTTTTAACTTAATTAGTTTCCTCAAAAATATCGTATTTTATATTGTTTTCTCATAGAAATAATGATATGAATGAAGATCTTGACGAAAAATTTGATGACTTTCTCCAGCAAAATAATGAATTTTATGAGGATTGCGATAATGAATTCGAACCAATGGATGAATTATGTGAAGAAGAAAATGCTCTTAGCATTTTCGAACCTCGAGATGAAATTAGCAAAACAAATATGAATACATTTGAACCTTGGGAATACGAGTGTAAAAAAAATAATTCTGATAAAAAACACCATCAATCGAGTTCTATTGAACGCTTTATAAATAAATTTAAAATAATAACAAACATTTATCATGGAAAGTATAAGGGAATGTGTGCTTACTGTAACTTAGATAATAAATTTTTGCATACAATTGATTTTCATCATTCTGATCCATCAATAAAAGAGATTACATGGAAGAATAGGAGGAATAAGGACTGGAAAGAGACGATGGAGTTATTCGAGAAGGAAAAAGTAATTCCTATGTGTGGAAATTGTCATTCCCGGGAACAAGCTGACCTATTTAATAGTTACAGAGAAATTATAATTAAAAAAAATCTTTTTGAAAAATCTGCTTATCAAATTGATAAACTCATCCATGATAAGATTAAAGACCATGAAGCACAATATAATAGAAATATAAAATTTCGAATTGTAGAATGGCTTAAAAAACGTAGTGTTATTGAACAATTATACGACGGTAAATGCGTAGGATGTAATAAAATAACTGTAGAAAATAATCTTCCTGCTTTACAATTCCATCATAGATCAGAAAGGAAAGAGGTAGAGAACAAATTTAAATGGCATAAAATTAAAAAATATGATATTAAAACAATTAGCAAAGAATTGATTAAAGAGGACTGTGTGTGTTTATGTGCAAATTGTCATAAAACAGTACATTTTAAGAACTTTAAGCTGAGTGATATTAGTATTCTTGGAAATGATTATAAAAGAGAAGTGGATAATTATAAGTATGGAATTCAGCAAAATATACAGAAATTTGAATTAAAACTAACTGCAGTTAATAATCCCTTAGGAAAAGGGTATGGATATGGAGAAGCTTGGAAGAAGTATCTTCTTCATATCTCCAAATTATCAACAGAAGGTAAAAGAATCAAAACGTTAAATATAGCAAAAAGTGTTGGGGTTAATTCAAGAAATGTTCGTAAAAATATCCTAATTTTGTTAAATAAGGGATTCATCAGGATAGATGGGGAAAATAATAATAGAACAATATATTTAACTAAGAAGGGAAGAGAAGAATCAAATAAGATGTAAAAAAAATAGCGCCCCGGGCATGGTTGTCGTCTTGCTCAGAGATTGAACAATGAAATCGAACATGCGACCGCCCGGTTAACTTCCGGAAATAATGAAAAATCCATTATTTGAGCCGGGTGCTCTACTTTGTCTAGCACACCGAAGCGTTGCTCTGACCTATCTAACTGAGCTACCGAGGCGTGGTTTTTGTTAAATTCCTATATCAAATGTGTGTTTAGAGAAGCATTGAAGAATGCATCTCGAATAATTAAAGTTATTAACATTCCTTTTTAGGTTTTTCGATATGGTAGGGATATTTAAAACTAAGTCCTTAGAATTAAGTTGCTTAATAGAATTAATTTTAATCTTGAGATGCGTAGTAAATAAGCCATTTAGACATAGCTTGAAATGACTCTACAATGTTTAAATCCTCTTTTGAGGAGCAAAATACACATTGATTACACTTAGCTTTCTCAGCATAATCATGAGCAACTTCTGGGTCAATTTCATGATTTTTCAGATCCCATTTCATCCCTAATAAAATTATTGGAATGAATCCCGCTTTTTGACGAATAATTTTCAACCAATCTGGGACATCTCGAAATGTATCATAATCAGTTAAATCAAAACATATAAATGCGCCACTTGCACCCTTGCAATAATCAGGAAGTAATTCTCTAAAGCGTTTTTCACCTGCAAAATCCCATAATTGCATTTTTACGGTTTCCCCAGTATCTAAAACTTCAGATTTTGTATTAAATCCCGCCCCAATTGTCATTTTATATCTATCTTGGAACTGCCCTGTACAATATCTGGTGACCATCGCGGTCTTGCCAACTCCTCCAGCCCCTGCAATGATGACTTTAAATATCCAAGAGTTATACATGATAAATAGCTTTAATATTGATAATTATTTACGAATTTTTTTATATCTCAATAGCTAAATTACAAAACTAGGTTCATAAATAAAAATTTATCTTTTTAATAAATTAACGAAATAAAAAAGGTTTTTAAGAGATTTAGGTCTATTAATTGTTAGCACTTAATTTTAATAATAAAGGTTGTGAAGAAAGAACATTAAAGACGACGAGATTTGTCCAATATGTAGTTTTCCAAAAGAACTATGTATATGTGATAGTTTAAGCGCCGATGAGCAACAAATTATTATTTCTAACGATAAGAGGAAATGGGGGCGTGTCGTTACTGTTATCACTTTTGAAGGTAATTTTGATGCAAATCTAAAAGATATTTTGAAAAAAGCAAAACATAAATGCGCGTCAGGAGGAACAATAAGAGATAACGAAATTGAACTACAGGGAGATCACAAGTTAAAGATGAAAAAATTTTTGATGGATCAAGGATTTCCCGAAGAAAACATCCTCATACGAGATCGAATAAGCCAATCTTACAAGAAATAATAATAAGGTGTTCGATTAACTAAATATTCGTAATTACTAATCAACAAGTTAGATTTTAATGAGTTTCGTATTCTATAAAGTTATATTTAGAAGTATTGGTGAAATGGAGGAATTCTCATTATCTTTAACTTTTAATAATGTAATTTCAGATAAGTACATTAATATGACGCATTATATAACTTCAATAAAGAATTTGAGTGATTTACATGAAAATGTAATTAATTTCCAAAATATTGAAGAAGTTATCTTAATGGGAGCAAATAGTCACCCTCTCTCATTTAATTATTATATTATAATTTTAATAATACATAAAAACGAAAAAAAGGAAGGATATTTAATAGGTAATACTAAAAAATTAGGAGATTTACTGATAGGTACTTGGCCATTTAGTCAAGATCCAATCAAGACTCAACCAGATAAAATTTTGAAAAGATTTGATGAAATAATCAATAATCCTGGTAATGTTAACAAAATTAGTCTAATTTATTCCTAAATACCTAATCAAAAAAAGATTTGTCGTTTTCTTTTAAAAACTTGGTTATCAATTTTTCATTAGGCATTCCAGTTCGAGCCCCCAATTGCTGTATCTTTAGGGCTGAAGCAGCATTTGCATATTTACATGATTTTTCTAACGACCACTTCTTTATCCAATATGCTAGCGAAAATGCGCCATTAAATGTATCTCCTGCACCAGTAGTATCAACAATATTTTTAACATTATAAGCAGGAATCATTTTTTGATATTGTTTGGTTGTTAATAATACTCCTTTACTCCCCATAGTAATAATTACAATAGGAATCCCCTTTTTAATCAATATATCTGCTGCTTCTTTAGGCGTTTTACTATTTGTTATAGATTTTGCTCCTTCTTTGTTTGGAATTATAATATCTGCTTGTAAAAGCATTTTCTTTAAATTATTCCATCCACTTTGAGCAATTTGAGATTCTAGATCGATGCTTACGTTTACATTATTTTTTTTTGCAATTTCAATAGCCTTTTCGGTAATTTCTTGATGAATCATAGTTGTGTGCAATAATTTTGAATTGATGATAGAAAATTCATCAAAGTCAGAGATTTCAACCTTAGTTTTCAGCATATGAGGTGATTGTATAATTGATTTCTCTCCTTTTACAATAAAGATGAAATTTACTGGAGTTTTTTGCTCTTTTTTTATGAAGGTCCATTTAGTGTTTACATTCTCTTTATTAAAGTCAGAAATTAGCAAATCTCCATATGGATCACCTCCTACGGCACCTATAAAACCACTTTTTCCACCCAATCTTGCGACTGCAACTAAATAGTTAGCGGTTACTCCCCCTGGAAAAATATTTTCGCTTATCGCATTAATTTTTTCATCTGGTTTTGGAAAATGGGGGATTTCAGTGACCCAATCGACCACAACCTCTCCTAAACCTATAATATCGATCTGGTTCATAATCTAAGATAACAGTGTTTAATTAAAATGAGATATAAATAGATAAAATAAATATAAGTTAAATACTCATGATTCTAAGAATTTAACTCTTCCATGAGATAATTTAATTCCTTTGTAGGATCAGTAAATTGAAATTCAGAAACTTTCAGCTCATAATTGTTCATATCATTAAAATCATTTAATGAAGCTCTTCCACGAACAATTAAGCTACGACCTTCCAAATCTTTTAAAACATCGCTTAAATCTTCCATATCCGCGATTTCACTTGCTTTCTTGCCAACCAACTCTTCAGCTTGCTGACCAAAAAAACTGGTTTTTATTGTGCCACTTTCATCATCCAGGACGACTTTTAAGATCATTCTTTTCTCTGATTCTTCTTTTTTTTCACATGTACAATTGGTATCCTTTTTAAAGCACGTCGGACAAGCATCATATATGAACAAATCTCTCTTAGATAAATCAATTTCCTTTATAATGCTTCCTTTTATTTCAAAAAATCCAATAGAATCAATTGATTCGATTTTTGTTTCCAAAAATTGTGAAGACTTATTTGAACTTGGTGAGCTTGCTTTCTTTGTAAACTTGATATCTTCATTAATTTTCTCAATTTCAGAAAATTTATTAAAAGTTGCCTCCTTTCTGTCAAACCTCTCATTATACTTAATTCTGACATTTGAAACTAAAACTTTCATCTCATCTGTTAATTTTTCGGCTAATTCTTCCGCTATATCTCTCCATGCAGTCACTCGAATTGAACCTGTATTATCACTAACTTCAAAATCAAGTACAGACACATCTTCTCCTGATTTAAGAGTAACTTTTCTTATCTCTCCTACAGATGTAATTACACCTTTAAAAGAAGCGGAGTTTTCAAGGTTTTCGATCTCTTTTATATTTTTAGTAATTGTAGTTTTTAACTTTTCTTCTTTTGGACGTGCTGTAATTTGAATTTCTTCCTCGATTACATTAATCTCTGAAACTCGATTATAAATAGCTTCTTTTCTGTCAAACATTTCATTGTGTTTAAGATTAACATTTGACACCAACACCGTCATATCATTTGTTAATTTTTCGGCTAATTCTTCCGCTTTATCTCTCCATGCAGTCACTCGAATTGAACCTGTATTATCACTAACTTCAAAATCAAGTACAGACACATCCTCTCCTGATTTAAGAGTGACTTTTCTCATCTCTCTGACAGATGTTATAACTCCTTTGAAAGATACTAATTTTTCAAGTTCTTGAATAGATTTTATGTTTTTAGCTATTGCAGCTTTATATTGAACGCTTCCTTTGGTTTTTTTAATAATTGTGTTAGGGGATGCTGTTAGTTCAATTGTTTTCGGATTTAATTTACTTTCTCGTGGAGAAAGTTGAGTAATAGAAATATTATCTCCTTCTTTTATTCCTTGAATTTTATCAACATCTTCATTCCAAAAAACTATTCTGACAATACCAGTTGAATCCATTATTTCGATGTTTCCGACTTTTCCTGTGTTTCCATCACTCTTTACAAATTCTTTTACTGGAGTATAACGAAGCACTTGACCCTTAATTGAATAAGATTTAAAATTCGGAGTAATATCTCCAATTTTCGTAAAGGCTTGCGTTATTTTAGGAATTTTATTATAATCAATATCTTCCGGGGATAAGATAATTTTTCCAAAACGCCCAACATGTATTTCTAAATCTTGATATCGACCTTCTTTAGTATACCCATTGATAATTTTTACAACCTCATTTATTACAAAGTTTTCATGTGTTAAAATTTTAGTATCTTCATCCCATAAAACGACTCGAATCTCCCCTGATTCATCTTGGATTGAAAATGATCCAACAAATCCTTCACTTCCATCATTTCTTGTAAAATTGAATATTTTATTAACATCTTTTATTCTTCCTGCTAAAACAATATTTTTCATCCCAAGGGAAATATCAGAGATCTTAACTTCAATGTTACTAATAGCATCTGTATTCTCTTTTTTTACCTCTACTTTTAGCTCTTTTGCTATTAGAAGTAGTGCTCCATCATCAGTAATTAATCCTTTAAGTTCTGCTTTTTTTTCATCCACAAGATCTTGAATGTCTTTTCGAGATAATCCTGTTTCATCCATAATTTTATTAATATACGATTCTGCTGACATATCATCACGTTAAATATTACTTTTATTAGGTTTATATGGATCTTTCTAAATTATATTCTTAAAAAAGTAATCTATTAATATCTAATTAATGAATATTTTTAAAAAACAAGAGTATTTCATATCGGTAATTTATTAAAAAATAATATTAAATTTGTCGGTAATATGAGTAATTTTAAAATCATTCCCGTATTGGATATCCTCAATTCCATATGCGTTCATGCGATTAAGGGAGAGAGAAGTCAGTATGCTCCGTTAAAATCTTACATGTTTGGATCTAGTGATCCTCATGCAATTGTAGAAACTCTTCATGATAAATATGAGTTTAATGAGTTGTATATCGCAGATTTAGATGCTATAATGAAAAATAAACCAAACTCTGATATAATTATAAATCTCATTCAAAATTATGATATAAGAATTATGCTAGATTCGGGAGTCTCAACTAAAGATGATATAAATGCAATATTCGAACTTGGAATCAAGGATATCATTATTGGTTTAGAAACTTTAGGGAATTTAGAGGTTATTAAAAGCACATTAAGTGTATTGGGAAGTGAAAATATAATTGTAAGTATTGATATGTATTTAGAGAAAGTCATTACAAAAATTAAAGAATTAAAATTCAAATCTATCCCTGATATTGTGAAAATCATAGGAGATTTAGGCGTTTCTAAAATTATTTTACTTGATTTATTTCGAGTTGGACAGAAGTTGGGAGGAATTTCGCCTCTTTATCTTAGATTGAGGAATAAATTTGACGGAGAAATATATGTAGGCGGAGGAATAAAGAATTTATCAGATATTCAAACTTTTAATGATAATGAATTTTCCGGAGTATTAATAGGAACAGCACTTTATGATGGAACAATAAAAATTCAGAAATTAAGAAATTTAATCTATAAATATGACACCAGTACTAGAAACATTTAATGATTTTTTACACACGGGACAAGAGTGCTTCATTCTCACCCAATCGATCATGTGATCTTTATGAGCTTTAGTTTCACATAAAGGACATCCAATTACTTCATCAAAAATTTCGATTTTTTTACTACATACAGCACATTTTGTTTTAGATGAGGTGGTAACCTTAATTAATTCTTTTTTAATATCTAAAACTACAGTTTCTGTGTTTTCTGCTGTTGGTGTTATCTGTTTCAATTCCGATTTATTATCAATGCAAAAGATAGTTCCAGCACCCTCATCTTTTGTATTTCCTATCCATACTACTTTTCCCTTGAATTCTCCGGCGCCTTCGCTTTCTATAGATAGATTTAATCTGCGATCCTCCAAGACAAAAGTTTGTATTACTTTAGTATATTTTAACCCTTCAAGATTTGCAGATAACTGTTTAATAACTTCAATCGGTTCTTTAAATACTTGGCTAGTTATATCCAATTTAGTAATTTCTTTGGGTGACAAAATTAAATCATCATGTTTTTTTGATATTTAATAATAATTATTTAATTTAAACTTTTATATCACAATTAAAAATACGAGTAAGGTCATATATCAGTATTATTGAAAAGTTCTTGGAGAAAGGAAATTAAACAAAAATATTTAATGTTTTTTTTATATCCCTAAAAGTATATGCCTCTCTTTTAGAATTTAAATTTATGACTGTTTTTAAAAAAGAAATTAATGTTTTATTGAAAATAAAAAATTAATTAAGCTATTCATAATATGAGTTTTTTAGAAAGTCACATAAAATATGAATTGTAATGGCACACAAAATAAAATTATTAGTAAGTCCTAAAAATATCGAAGAAGCAAGAATCACCATCAACTCTGGAGTTGATTATGTGGATTGCAAAAATCCTGATGAAGGTTCATTAGGTGCTAATTTTCCATGGATTATTAATCAAATGAAAGAATTGATTCCAGAAAGTAGTTCACAGAAACTCAGTGCTACCATAGGAGACTTTCCTTATTTGCCCGGGTCCGCATCCTTAGCTGCATTAGGTGCAGCAGTTTCTGGGGCAGACATTATTAAAGTTGGATTAAAAGGACCTAAAAATGTGGAAGAAGGAGTGGATCTAATGGAAAAAGTAGTAAAAGCAGTGAAAAATTTTAATACAGAGATTAAAATAGTAGTAGCAGGTTACGCTGATTATAAGAGAATAAAAACATCTCCTGATTTTTTATCTATCCCCATAATTGCTGCTGAGTCGGGATCTGACATAGCAATGCTAGATACATTTATAAAAGATGGAAAAGGAATATTTGATTTTTTAAGTGTTGAACAATTGAAGGATTTCAAAAAAATTTCAAAACAATTGAATCTTGAAGTAGCTTTAGCTGGTAATTTAATGAAAGAATCAATTTCAAAAATCAAAAAAATCTCACCAGATATTATTGGAGTAAGAAGCATTGTATGTGATAACTTCGATAGACAAAAAGGCAAAATTAGAGGCCATTTGATTGAAGATTTAAAAAAAGAATTATACTAAGTAGGATATCTGGAAATATAATGAAAGATTTAGAAATTTCTATTGGTCTTTCAGCAAATTTGTCTCTAATTGATTTACGTCTGTGTGCAAAAGAATTTATTGACTTTATAGATGGGTTTTCAGATAACAACAATACTGAAAATTACATTATCCTTACAGCTTTGCAAGATGAGTTATTAGTTGGTATGATCATTGCTGATAAGAAAAGTAATAATGATGATCCGATTATAAATTTTCTTCCCACCACCTCTTTAAAACTATTGTTCGTAGCTCCTAAATTTAGAAATAAAAAAATCGGTTATTTATTATTAAATAAATTTATAAAATTACAAAAGGAAGAAGGAATCGCTAAAATTCAAATAAAATTACCTCAACATTATATAAAAGGTATTAAATTTTTCCAAAAATATAATTTTCATGAAAAAGAGAAGTTTCGAAACAATATCATATTAGAAAGAAATATTTGGATTGATTTTGGCATCAGAGATGCAGATATTATAGATAATAGTTTCTACTAACTCCTTTGAAAAATATAAACAAATCATAAACTTATTTTGGTATTAGTTATAAAATTTTAATATGTTTGAGAAAGAATTAGGGATTATTGGTATTGGTAAAATTGGTTCAGCATTACTCAAGCGATTTGTTTTAACTAATACGGTTAAAAATGAATCAATAATTATATATGATATCGATGAAACGCGTTCAAAGGACGTTTCAGAAAAACTAAATGTTGAGATCGCTAAAGACAATTTAGAATTAGTCAAAAGATCCCGCTATATTTTAATAGCTGTCATTCCTCAAGTAATCAATAAAATTTTAAGCGAAATTAGTACGGAAATTTCAGAGGACCAAACAATAATATCAATTGCCGCAGGAGTATCTTTTGAACATATTTTTAAAATTTTAAATAAACCAATCGGTTTAATAAGAATTATGACAAATACTCCTTGCATTATTGGAGCTGCAGCAACCGCTATAGCCTCTAATGAATATGTGAATGAGAGAGAATTAACTTTTGCTAAGAAATTATTTAAATCTGTAGGATTTGTTGTGGAACTAGACGAAATACACTTAGATGCAGTGACTGGGTTGTCTGGTAGTGGACCAGCTTATATTTTTATAATAATTGAAGCTTTAGCAGATGGAGGAGTAAAAATGGGGTTACCTCGGGATATTTCACAAAAATTAGCAGCGCATACCGTTATGGGCTCAGCAAAGTTGTTATTAGAAACGGGGAAACATCCAGGAGAATTGAAAGATATGGTTGCAACACCCGGTGGAACAACTATTACCGCTATTCATGAGCTTGAATCCGCAAAATTAAGAGCAACTCTAATTAGAGCTGTAGAGGCAGCAACTTTAAAATCTAAAACTCTAAATAATTCTAGAAAGCCTTGATTTATGCAACTTTATTCATAAAATTAATAGTTTTATCCTCGTATATGCTCGATTTAGTAATTTTTATTTCTGGTATATAAGTATCAAATACATCTAACACTTTTGCTTCACTCCTCTTTTTGCATATTGCATATACCGATCTTCCCAATTGATTCATACTAGCACCAATTATGTTTAGTTTGTTTAAATCTTCTATTAGTTCGCGTGTGTTAGTAAGTTGCAGAATATCGAGGATTAGGGTTTTTTGTACAAATTCGATGGAAGTATTCATAAAAGTATGAATACTTGGATTTTGGAGCAATTTAATTAATGCATCTCTACCAGCATACTTTATATTCATATTTAATCTTGGGTCATTTAGTATTGATTTTGTATGAATCATTCCAAAGGAACCACAGATTACACTTAAACCCGATGGATGTTGGATCCGTTCTGAGATACAAGGATAACCTGGTTCTTTTAAAATGCACAAACCACCTCCTAATTGACCACAAATTGTTCCTAGACCTGTTTTATTTGAAACTTCGGCAATATGGGCTATCTTACCTTTCTCCCAATCTGATATCTTTAGTTTTAAAAGAGCAGCTATTCCATATGCAGTCCCTAGAGCTCCAGATCCGCTTGCACCATACCCACAACCTACGGGTAAATCAAAATTGTGCTCAATTTTCAAATGAGAGGTTTTTTTAAAATATTGTTTTAGATAATTGAAAATAAAGTGAGTTGTTTCGGCTTTTTCATTTAATTCTATCCCATTAATAAAGATTTGACATGTCGAATAAGAAGTATCTTTTGGATCTTGAGTAGTAATTTTAGTTATCCCGAAATTATTGATATTGAACCCCGCCCCCCTTGATCCAATCAATTGAGGATCTTGTATCTTAATTCCGTTTAATTGATCCACAATTTCAAAAAATCCAGAAATCCGGTGTGGTACCTTTACAATAACTTCTACATCTTTATTTGACATGCAACTCAAGAAACTTAATTTAGCTGATCAACTATATATTAATAAATAAAAGAAAAATCAAATTTGATTATTATTAAAAATATTGTAATAAAAATTGGGGGTTCACTATTATTTTCGGAAGATCTTGAAATCAATATTCAACAAATAATTAAGTTTTGTGACATAATTAAGGCTAATCAATATTATAATAAGGTTATCATAGTATGTGGGGGCGGTAAAATAGCAAGAAAATATATTTCTGCTATAAGATATGTTCATTCGAACGAAACATCTAATGATATTATGGGGATTAAAATATCTCGAATTAACGCCCGATTATTAATGGAAGTAATTGGAGAAAGTGCTTTCCCTATAGTTCCAAAACAATTTGAAGAATTAGCACAAGCTCTTTTATTTGATAAAATAATAATTATGGGTGGTTTGCAACCAGGGCAATCAACGACTTCAGTTGCTTTAGAAGTTGCTGAATTTATCAATGCTGATCAGGTAGTAATACTTACTAATGTTACTGGGATATATAATAAAGATCCAAATAAATTTGATGATGCTAAGTTAATTAAAAACTTAACCCTCGATGAGCTACAAAATTTGATTATTAATAACAGTAATGAAAAACAAGCTGCTGCTGGAGAATATCGAATTTTTGATGCGGTCTCTCTGCAAATAATGAAAAGAAGTAAGATAAAGGTCTATGTAGTATCTGGAACGAATTTAGATGATTTTATGAAAATCTTGGATGGAAACTCTGATTTTAATGGTACTTTAATTTCAAATTAATTTTCATTTCGAAAAATTAATTTATTTATCCACATTTATTAAAAACTAAGATTATTCTAAGAATTAACTAGGAACTGAAAATGTCTCAATCGTCATGGAAAGAACAGATAAAAAAAAAATGGGGACCTCATAGTCATTGTCCCGTATGTCGTAAAGCTATGCCTGCTGATAAACAATTTTGTAACCAAACTTGTAAGGATAATTATCTAGCAAAAGAAAAGAAAGGTAAGAAAAAAAATAGAATTCAAATGATTGTTATGTTTTCAATGCTAGGTGTTTTGATAATTTTTACGTTGTTTATGGGATGATAAAGTTAACTTGCAGGGATAGCCAAGCGGTCAACGGCGGTGGACAAATAAAAGAATAAAATCTTGCCAGTCTTTTAACCACACTCAAGATCCATTGACATAGGTCTACAGGGGTTCAAATCCCCTTCCCTGCATCTTATCAATAGGATTTTTCACGTAGTAAATTTATTTAATTATTTGGGTAATATAGATATCATTTCATTAAGACAACTCATAATAGGTTTAATGAAATTTTCTTCAACCATTTCAGTTTTAAGAAATGATAACAATAAAACTGGAGTGTTTAGTAAATTTGCCATACGTTCAACTATCAATTTATTCGCAATTTTATTTTTAATTCCAAATAGTGTATAGGAAGATGACGAAGTTTTAACTCCTTCGATAAGAGAAGGGTTGCTTAAAGTAACACTTCCAATACCCATTTCTTTTTGATCAGATAATAGTAATAGGTGACTCTTATGTAATCTAAAAAGAGAGAGATAAAAACACACGTCATTAATGAGTAAATTTCTTTCTGATATCGGTTCCATTAATCATTAACTCCAAAATTTTATAGTCCTGATTCCTTTATTGCCTCATTCACATCATAATTTTTATGCACAATTAGAGATAGGGCTTTTACAACACTCGTGGGATTCTCCGCTTGAAAAACATTTCTCCCATATGCAACTCCTGCACCACCAACATCAATAGATTCTTTTGTAATTTCCAAAATACCCTTAATTCCCGTTTTTTCACCACCTGCTATAATTACTGGCACCATACAACCATCAACAACTTGTTTAAATGAATCTGGATCTCCCGGCCAATTTGTTTTCACTAAATCCGCCCCTAATTCTGCTGCAACTCGAGCTACTATTTTCACTACTCCAACTTCATATTCATCTTTAATGTTTTGCCCCCGTGGATACATCATTGCTATTAAAGGCATTCCATATTCTCGACATTCTCGAGAGACCCTTCCCAAAGTTTCTAACATTTCAGGATCAGATTTAGTTCCTATATTTATGTGTAAAGAAACACCATCAGATCCAAATCTTACAGCCTCTAAAACCGTATTTATTAAAACCTTATAATTTGCATCAGGGCTTAAAGAAGTTGAACCGGATAAATGAAGAATTAGTCCAATATCGGGTCCATATCCCCTGTGTGCATGGAGAGGGATTCCAACATGGCCTATAACAGCATTTGCCCCTCCTAAAGCAATTTTATTAACCATTTCTCCTATTTCACAATCTATCCCCTTAATTGGACCAACTGTTAATCCATGATCCATCGGAACAATTACAGTTTTATTCGTTTCTCTATTAATAATTCTCTCCAACCGAATTTTCTTACCAATATATCCCGAAATAATATTTTCACCTTTTCAGTATTGAATTTAAATTGATAATCTAAATATATAGTATTTATCACCTTTTTAAATCTTTTAAACTCAATATAGGATTAAAATTAATATAAATTGTTTTTGAATTGGGTTTAGTCTAAATCTAATATCACATCAGAAATTCTTTGTCTTCTGATGTCAAAATCATGATCGAGGTGAAGTGTAATACAGTGAATATCTTTCCTTTTTGGGTTTTTATGAACGAAACTAATAGGAACCACGGGTAATTCTGATTCTTTAATAATATTTTTTGTAATTGGGACTGGAATGACTTCCATACATCTTTCACATTTAACTAACACTACTTTTATGTTTTTTTGCTCTAACTTTTTAATTTTACTTAATAAATCCGTCGATAATCCTGGAGAGTCAAGAGAAATCCTATCTTTCTTCTTAGGAGCTTCTGGAACTGCCGGAATATTTAAATCTATGTTCTCTTTTTCTCTCTTGTCCTTTAAATCTTCTTTTATTTTTTCGGATTTCACATTCTTTATATCATTCATGATAGAAGATAGAAACAATATTAGATATTTAAAATGAAAGAACTAAACACCAAATATCTGTCTTAATTCAGCATATATTTTTGAGAGCTCAGAAATAATTTGGGCATTATTTTGTTGCATGTAGTAATTAATATATCCCGAAAGACCCTCTCCATCCTTAATCCACTCTAAAAAGGATTGTATTTCTCCCTTCAATTGAGGATCAATATTGGGTGTTGAAGGTTGAACAGCTCCCGTGCTTCCTAGTTGTGCATTTGGATCTATATATGTTTGTTGTGAGGAATTCATATCTGATACACCTCTAGCTACATCCATCGTAGCACCCATAGGTTCACCATCGGGTTCTAAATATACGAGTAAATGATGTTCTTCATCTTTTGCCCCAATGATATGTCCTTCTCCTTTCAGTGAAGTAGCTACCAATCTTTCAGATGTGCATTGAAGAATAGAATATTTAACACCAGAAATCATAATAAATTGGGCATTCATACCACTCCAACTAGATACAACCTTTCCCACATCAGCACTTATATCCCAATTATCAGTTGAATATATTAAATTTCTTCCTTGAACAACTGCGGCAGCTATAATACTGGGATCTTTTTGTAATAAATTGGTAACAGCGGTTGCTGGATCTAAAGGCATTTTATTTTTACTCGGTATTTGATTTATTTCTCTCTTTAAGAGGATATTTTGTTAATAATATCTATTATAAATATAATTATAAATTTTATATTAAAATTTATGGAAAAGAACAACACTCATTTTCCCTTCTTAAGATTTATTCGACCAAATTTGGGATTATATTTGGTTTCTTTTTCATCAACTGAATTGAAATTATTTTCAAATATATATTGATTCTCTAAGAATACTTTATGGTTATCATCATTTTTTTTCATTTGATTAATATGATCTTTCAAGTAATTTTCGTTTTCAAATAGTTTTCCACAAACCGGACAGCTTACTCTTGTGTTCTCTAAAAGGCCAATAGGTTTTTTAATAATAACTTGAAACTTATCTAATCTTTGATTTTTTTTTTTTAGATTTTGCCGACAAAAATGCCTTATCAATTTTCCATAAGGAGGATACTCAAAAAATAATTTACTCCCATGGGTACATTCCCAATATAATACATCAGCTTTACAACTGGGGCAAGATGTCTTAAATGAGCGGAGATAGCAGTGTTTTCCGTGACTTTTATAAAAATGTCGCATTATATGGATTGAAAATTTGATCCTATTAAAATTTTTTTATAATTTGTTTAGTTAATAAATTCTTATTGAAGAAAATTATTAACTGATAATTCTTAAAAACGCAAATATTTAAATGTTCGATACTGATTATAGAAATTAAGGAATTGAAAAAGTTAAGGGTAGTTGTTTTTGGATCTGTCAATGACGATAAATAATTCAAACTTATGTCCAGAATGTGGAAATAAGAATTTAATCTCTGATGAGGCTCGTGGTGAGATAGCTTGTGTTGTATGTGGGTTAGTACTGGATCAAAGACTCATTGATTCGGGTCCAGAATGGAGAGCCTTTTCATCAGAAGAAGCATCTAAAAAAGTGAGGGTTGGAGCTCCAACTACTTTAACTATTCACGATAAGGGGCTCAGTACTATGATTGGTTGGACAAATAAAGATGCGTTTGGAAAAAATATTAGCCCAAAGATGAAGGCAGAAGTGTACCGTCTGAGAAAATGGCATGTTAGAACTCGTACAAATAAATCTCTTGATCGTAATTTAGCCTATGCCATGAATGAGTTAGATAGATTTTCATCTCAGTTAAATTTATCAAAGGAATTAAAAGAATCTGCTGCTCATATTTATCGTAAAATGGCTAATAAAAATTTAATCCGTGGAAGATCAATAGAGGCTATGCTAATTGCTTCAATATATCTCTCTTGTAAATTAAATAAGATTCCTAAAACCCTAGATGATTTTTTGGAATTTGCATTGGTAGATAGGAAAAAAATTGCTCGATGTTATAGGTTAATCATTCAGGAATTAAAGATCAATATTATTGTACCTTCTCCAACAACATTCATCCCAAGGTTTTGTGCTGAACTAAATCTTTCAGGGCGAACCCAGAATAGAGCTGCAGAATTATTGAAACTAGCAAAAAAATATCAGATCACTGCTGGTAAAGCACCTACTGGCCTAGCTGGTGCCGCATTATATGTGGCTGCTATGCAAGAAGGTGAACGGAGAACTCAAAAAGAAATCTCATTAGCAGCAGGTGTAACTGAAGCAACTATAAGAAATAGATATAAGGAGCTTGTAAATCATATGCAGGCAAATTTCAACGCACTTTAATTCTTTTTATTACATCCGGACGTTTTTTATAAAGAATGCGAAAACCGCAATGAGAACATTTTATTCCTGGAAGAGCATTTAATTCTTGCTTGGAAACTTCCTTTCCGCATGCTTTTCTTGCACATACATAATTCATAATTGTTATAATAGACCATTAATATTAAATTTTTCGTATAAAATTTATTTAATAAATAGTCGGAATAGGCTAAATCTAGATGTATAACGATTTTCTTTTATCTTCAGAGTCAATAAATTGAAAAGTATCAAGATCTTTTTCTAATTCATCTCTTTTATTTTGGAGATTCTTAGTAATGTCATCAATGTTATCCAATGAATAATTCTTTTTAATTGGTAGTGTGAACGATTTCTTAATTAATTCTAATAGAGTAATTGAAGCTTTCAAATCAGTAACATCTTCATTAATCATAGCAATATTATCTGTTTCAGCCAATAAAACTAATCCATCAATATTAAAACGTGCTTTAGCTAAAGTTGGAATTAATCCATTTGCACCAATAATAACTCCTTTTTGTATTTTTTCACAATTATTTTCTGATAGAAATTTATCTAATAGAACACGATTCGTTGAACTAGCATAGATTTTAGGGATTTTTTGATTTAATTTCCTATTATTTAATGGATAAGCTCCTAACGCTATGATTAATTTTATATTATATTGGTTGATAATTTCAGCGAGGAAATTAGAGATTCGATATATCCCTTTTGGAGTTAAACTCTGAGCATCAGCAGTTATTAATAAAATATCTCGTATTTCTTCAGGATCTTTCCAGACTAATATTTCTGCTTTAGGAGCTGAAAGAATACTATCATCCACTATTGCTCCTGCTGGATAGTCATCAAAAATAAAATCCATAAAATTTTTAGCATCTAATTGCCCAATTAAGGAATCTAATGCAAATTTTCCAATATCTGCGATACCAGGCATTCCTAGTATGCTAATTGGATTTATTAAATCTTCTTTTGATAAATCAGCGTGTTTAATAATTCTAATTCCAGATTCTGTCAATTTTTTTTACCTATTATCAATACTTATGTTATAATAAATCATTGAAAAACTTCTTTTTAAAAATCGTGTGTTATCCTAATAGACACGTGATTTATCGTAAAAGTAATATATTCATATTATCACTACTTTAGATATATCATAATCTTTAGTTCTGTTTTATCATAAAAAAGAATAAATATTTGATGACGACTCTTAAATTTACATGCATGCAATGTGGGACATGTTGCTATGAAATTACTGAGCAACCAGGATCAAAACGAATCCCGTTATATCCAGAAGAAGTGATTAAATTAATTTCAATAGCTGAAGAACGGGGTTACAATTTTCAAGTTATCGAAGATCTCGTGTTTCCAGATATTAAAAATAAAAAAATACTAGTTGTAACTTATAGAATCTTATTGAATAATCAGAATGAAAGATGTCCATTTTATCAAACAGAATCTGGATGTTCAATTCATAATGAAAAGCCATTCGCGTGCCAAGCTTATCCTCTCTCTTTGACGCGTATTGATGCATTTAATTTTAAGATTTCAATTGATCCTCTCTGTAATTTTATTATTGATAACTATGATCAATTATTAAATGTTGATCTAGAAACCTTAAAAATTATCTTTAAAGATGAATTCCCTAAAGCTGAAAAATTCTACAGAAAAAATAAGAGACTGCAATTAAAAATTCGAGAATTAGAATATGAAGGGAAAATAGAGATTCCAAGAGAAGTACACATTAAAGATTTTAATAAATATCTGAACAAATGGGAACGAGAGGAAATAATTGTAAAATAAATTAGGAGATAATTATGAAAAAGTTTATATCTTTATTTTCGGGGGGATTAGATAGTCCTGTGGCAGCATATTTAATTGCTAAAAATGGTTTTGAACCGATCTTTCTTTCATTTTTAACTTCAGATGATAACGTAAATTCCTTAAAATTAAAAATCATCCATATACTAAAAAAACTAAAAACTCAAATTGATCATAAGATAAAAGTGTATTTTATTAACCACGATCCCAATCTAAGTTTTTTCCAACAAAACTGTGAAAGAAAATTGACGTGCATTTTATGTAAACGAATGATGTTGCGTATTGCTGAGGCAATAGGTAAACGGGAGGGTACAAACTTAGTCGTTACTGGGGATATCCTTGGTGAACAAGCAAGTCAAACTCTTGATAATCTTATTGAATATAATGATTTAATGCGAAATTTCATTATCATTAGACCATTAATTGGATGGGATAAATTAGAAGTAATAGATCTAAACAAAAAACTAGGGTTATACGAAATTACATCATTGAAATCTGCTTCTTGTCAATTTAATCCTATTTATCCCGAAACACATGCGAAAAAGCATGAAATTATTAAATCTGAACTTCTTTATAATGTGTCAGAACTTGTTGAAAATTCATTGAATAGGGCTGAAATTTTAGAATTTTGATTCTAGTTCTTTTATCATAATATAATATCTTTTATCTTCTAATTCTTTAATATTATATTCTCCTAATGATTCACTGAGGATTTGAGCAATAATATGTTTACAATAGTTTCGTTTTCTGTTAATTACTACATTTTTATAAAATTCTTGGCAGGAACAGTAAAGTTTTGGATACACTAAATGCTTATTCTTTTTTTCTCCTTTTACAATCCAAGATATTCTTTCAGAGGGTTTATATATATTCTTTATAACCCCCCTACTAAAGCTTTCTAATACTTTTTCAAAGTTAATAGCAAAATTTGTATTAATAAAATTGATGATTTCATCATCTATAATCCCTTTTTTTACGATTAGGGTTTGCATTTCAAATAATAAATCTTTTGACATTTGCATCTCATATATATATAATTATTATATATATTTAGGATCATAGATTTGAATACTATTCTTTACTTACCAACACGATATTTCCCCGCAATCTCTGGAGCTGAATTTTATATTCAAAGATTAGCAGAAATATATAAAAAGGATTATAAATGGGATGTAGACATATTTACATCTAATGCTTTAGATTTCAAAGCTCTAAGAGATCCTAAAGGAAAAATAATTAAAGAAACTAATAAGTATTTTTACAATGTTAATAATGTGAATGTAAATAGGTTTCCGATAACCTATAAAGAAGAGTTTGGAGAATCACTAAAAGAATTAAAAAGAATTCCAAATTTAGAGTCTCTTCAACTTCCTAATGAGACCATCAGTCAATTATTAAAAAATGGACCTTATCTAAAGGAAATTATTGACATTTTTCTCAATTGTAAACAAAAGGATTATGATATTATACATACTACCTTTTTTCCTTATTTTAATTTGGTAATAGCATTATTAATAGGAAGGATTCTTAAAAAACCGGTTATTTGCACACCATTTTTTCATTTTTCTAATCCTAGATATTTGGATTCCAATTTAATTTCTGTATTACGTAGCTTCGATATGCTCATAGCTTGTACCTCAAGAGAAAAAGATTTTCTCATTAACAATTTAAATTTAACCAAGTCTAGAATCACTACCATTCCTATGGGCGTAGATTTTGACAAGTTCGCTATAGTTAAAGAAAATTTCAACTTTAAACTACACTATTTTACAAGAAAAGAGAGAAATTATAAATTAGTTTTGTTTTGTGGGTATAAGAATTTTGAAAAGGGAGCTATTTCAATTCTAAAAGCAATTCCCCTGATATTAAAAAAATATCCAAAAGTATATTTTACTTTTATTGGTCCTTCAACTACTGCTTACAATCGTGAATTTGCAAAAACTAAGAAAACTACAAATGCTAGAATAATTAATCTTTCACCAGATAATTTAACGGGATATTTTGACAAAAATAAGATTGCTGCATTTATGGAAAGTGACCTTTATTTAATGCCAAGTCGAAGTGATGCTTATGGTATAGCATTTTTAGAAGCATGGTCTGCGGGTAAACCTGTGATCGGTGCTCGCATTGGTGCAACTCCAGAAGTAATTCAGGAAAATATAGATGGTCTTCTTGTTGAGTTTGATAATCCTCAAGATATTGCTGATCAAGTAGTAAAACTTCTAAGAAATAAGAAATTAAGAAAGAAACTTGGCGAACAAGGTAAAGTGAAAGTACAAACTTACCATTCATGGCAGAATATCGCAAATATAACGAAAAATGTATATAATAACGTAATTGATAGTTGGAGAGTTAGAAATTGAAAACGATTGCCGGTAACAAATATTTAATTAACAAAGATAATCTCATTACTATCGATTCAGTATCATTAAAAACTCTCTTAGAAGGTTGTAAAACACCGATTATGGTCTTTTTGGAAAGCAAAATTAGAGATAATATCCAAACATTTAACAAAATATTTAACTCTGTATTTAGCAATTATGAAGGTTTTTATTCATTTAAAGCAAATTTTCTACCAGACATTTGTAGTATAATTCAATCTGAAGGTATTGGTGCTGAAATCGTTGGAATTCCAGAACTTAACCTTGCTTTAAGGTTAGGATATTCCTCCGACAAGATTATTGCTGGAGGACCATATTTACCAGATCAATTTATTGAGAAGTGTGTGCTAAATGATGTACGAGAAATTATCATTTATAATATTAATGATATAAAGAGAGTAAATGAAATTTCTGAAAAATACGGAAAATCTCAAAATTTATGCTTAAGAATTAATTCACAGAAATTTGGTAGTAAATTGGGTATAGTATTAGATGCTAAAACACTTTCAAAATTGGAAAAAATCTTACAAGATTGCAAAACTATATGTTTAAAAACCATCCTATCCCACCGTGCGACTCAAATGAATAATTTTGAACAATTTAGAATTAATTTAGAAAATGTAACACATGCCTATACTCAATTAAAAAATTCAGGGATAAAAGTTGATAATATAAATTTAGGAGGGGGATTTCCGGAAGCAGTTGTTATTCCTGAAATACAACTAAAAAAAATAGCTCTAAGATTGAAAGAATATTTGGATTTATTGGAAATTAATGTGAATCAGATTTATTTTGAACCCGGAAGATATTTTGTTGGTGATGCTGGTATATTTCTAACTGAAATAATTAAAGTAACAGATGATCGCTGGATTTTTTTAAATATTGGAAATAATATCTGCCCAAAATTTGCACGATGTTCCTTAAGGTTTTATAATGCAACTAAAATAAATGCGTCACATAAATTTAAAACCTCTATAGCAGGTATCATCCCTACTGATCAAGATATTCTTGTGAAGGATTATTTTTTTACCCAATCTCTAGATGAAGGAGATGTCGTTATCATAACTAATGTAGGTGCTTATACTTTAACATTTTCAAATCGATTCCCTTACTCCCTCCCTCCAATCTTTCTCGTGAGTGGAACAAATGTTAAAAAAATTTTTGATCCTATTGTTGATAGTGATTTTTCACTTCGATAATACCATGGTATATTTTTTGGTAATATTAGCATATTATATTCATTCTAATTTTTGACACATATTATTTCTATAACATAATAGTGATTCATTCAGTTGAAATTATATGGAATCATTTATAAAAACAGCCAGAAAAAGAGAAGTAGTAACTCCTGCCAAAAGTATATTTGGACATGCTAACATCAAAATAGTAGGTTGTGGGGGTGCGGGGAACAATACAATCAACAGATTAATGAAAATCGGAATTAAAGGTGCTAAATGTGTGGCTGTAAATACAGATTGCCAACATTTGGACGTAGTTGAATCTCACATTAAAATTCTAATTGGGAAAAATCTTACTCGTGGTTTAGGTGCCGGGGGTAACCCAGAAATTGGAAGAGCTGCAGCTGAAGAATCTAGAGAAGATCTAACAAAAATCTTAAGAGATTCAAATTTGGTCTTTATTACATGCGGTGAAGGAGGGGGAACAGGAACTGGAAGTGCTCCTATCGTTGCAGAAATTGCCAAATTGGAAGGAGCAATTGTTGTAGGTGTAGTCACTTTACCATTTGAAACTGAAATTGGGCGGATTGATAAAGCACAAATTGGTCTAAGTGAATTAAGGAAGTATGCGGATACTTTAGTAGTAATTGACAATAATACGCTTTTGGAAATCGCTCCTGATTTACCGATAATAGAAGCTTTTAGCGTAGCAGACGAGGTGCTTGCTACGATGGTTAAAGGTATCACTGAAACAATATCGTTACCGTCACTAATTAACCTTGATTTTGCTGATGTAAGAACAATATTAAGTACTGGAGGTGTTGCTATTGTTGGTGTTGGAGAATCTGGGGAAAAACAAAATAGGGTTGAAGATGCTATTGAAGATGCTCTTAATTCCCCATTGCTTGATGTAAGTATTGATGGTGCTAAAGGAGCTTTAATTCATATCACAGGAGGAAATGATATGACCCTAGCAGAAGCCAATTCCGTTGCAAAAAAAATTTCTGAGAAAATGGATGTGAATGATTCTATGGTTATATGGGGTGCAAGAGTGAATGATGAATATGATGGGTATCTGCGTGTAATGCTTCTTATTACAGGTATTAAATCGCCTCAAATTTTTGGAAAAGATTCCCAGATTGTTGAGCCTTTACAAAATAGAACATTCTCCAAACAAAAAGTTGGATTGTCTGATGATATCTTTAACATCGGTGAAATTGCTTTTGATTAAATTTTTTCTAATAACTTTTTAAATCTAATTTTAGAAATTATTCTATGGAAAAAAATGATTATGATACTCAAATTCAAGTAAATAAATTACTTAAAAAACTTGGAATATGGAAAAACTTATTTTCAGTTAAAATAAATTTCTATGTTGAAGGGTGGGCAGCATATCTAATGGAAAAGAACATCTATCCTCGTCTAATTGTAATTTTCAAACCTTTTGATTGCGAATATTTCTCAATTAAAAGTTTTGAAGTCTCTTATGATGCAAAAGCAAGGGAAATTCATTCTGAAATTTATGCACGAGACCTTATCTATGGTTTTGAGAACTTATTTAAAGAATTAAAAGAAGTTATTTATGGAAAAGATGTGGTTTCTTCTTTTTCGACAGATTTAATTGATACAAACAATATGGATGAGATACGTTAAATTAAAATGAAAAGAATTCAGAGGAATAACCAAATATTAAAACTCTGGTTTATATAACTGTCGAAATTCTTCTTTTTTCTTCTCATTATATCTAGTTTCTAAAAATCTCATTACTGTATGGTGTGGTATACCATTTAATAACATACTCACCGATTTCCTTGCAATTTGTAAGCTATTGTAATCAGCAATAATAGAAATTGTTTTTCCAAGAACGGATATATAACAAGTTGCATATCTTTCTATAGCTTGTCTCATTTCACCATTTCTTCCAATGATCCTTCCTTTCATTCGCTTAATCTTTTTTTCAGATCTCCCTAGTATATTTTGGAGATTAAATATTTCGAGATCATATGTTTCTTCAAGCAATTTCATTGCTTTTATGGGATTAAAACCCCTATTTATAGCATTAAGAATTTTTTCTGCAATGAATATATTCAACGGATTGTAATTAGGAGCTTCAATATTTGTATTAATTTCACAATGACCCGATGTACTATCTAGATTTATATTTACACCTAATATATCTTCTATTTGGCGCTTTGTTTCACCGTTTTTACCGATGATGACTGCAATTCGACTTTTTCCTATTTTCATCTTTAGTTATCTATTTTTATATATACATATGAATCTAATTAATTTTATATATCTATTACTTCATAATAAAACGATTTTGGATCAGGAAGATCTATTCCTTGTTTACTAAAATAATTGAAAATATTTTTAATATCTCTTACCAAATAAATCTCCGCTTTAGGATGTTGAATATCTACAGCTTGAGAGATATCAATGATTACGGGTTTCTGATTGTGGTATAATATATTAAACTCAGATAAATCCCCGTGAACTAATCTTGCATTCTGATATAAATCTTTTATGAACTTAAGGATTTCATCAAATAAAACGTTGACATCTTTTGGATTTTTTATATCTTTTAGTTTTGGAGCTGGAATAGATTCAAAACCTATATATTCCATAAGTAATACGTTATTCTTAATTAGAATAGGTTCAGGAACTGCTAAACCTACTCTATAGGCTCGTTTTAAATTTTTATATTCCTTACTAGCCCATAAGAATATTACTTTCGATATATTATGAGGAATTTTCTTAAAACGTGGATCCCCAATAATATAATTTCTCATCCATTTAGATGTATTGCTATCGATCTTATAGATTTTTACTGCAACCTCTTTATGATTATGATCGTATGCTAAGTAAACATTAGCCTCTTTGCCTGCAGAAATAATTCCCGTTATATGATCCAAAGCGCCATTAACTAAGAGTTTGCCCAATAATTCGTGGGTTCTTTCATCCAATACGGATTCTATGACTGCTTTCTTTTTTGATTGATCAATATTTCTAATTCTATTTGAATCGAGTGTTCTTTTTTCCAAATCATCGATATCACCATCATATTCATTCCCTAAATCATCTTCATCAAATTCTTCTTCCGTATCGTCTTTCAAAATTTAATTATCATCTCGTAATTTTATATTCATTTTCTCATTAAAGAAATATGTGAAGTTTTTTATCAATCTGTTATCTAAGTGATCTCGAAGAATGACTTTGTTTTTAGAAATGCTCTCAACATGATAAATATCATCATTAATAATAACTGTATCATTTTTCTTAAAAGGTAAAAGTCGAATAAGGTTCTTTAATCTATATAAATTTCTTCCTTTTTGTTTATCTCTTCCAACTAGCTTTTTCGTTCTTTTTAGTTCAAAATAATACTTAGATCTAAGATAGGAAACAATATAATTCATCAATTCATTAGTACTGAGTAATAAATCAACTCCATTCTTGTGCTCGACCAATTTAGATATGTATTGACGATCGTCCTTCTGAAATTTTTTTTCTACATATGCATAGATTTCGTCAATTATAGTATCAATAATATCAAAATTGAGGGGGTTAGAAACTCTGATCTGCAAAATTGATAAAAAATACATCCCTCCTCTCAAGTTAGTACAATTCTTACATAATTCGTAATCAATTCTTACTGCAACTTCTTCCTCATAAAAAATGCTTTGATTTTCCTTTAACCATCCCATAATTTTAACATCTAGAGATACCAATAGATCTTTGTTAGAGTAATTGAAAGAATTTTCATTTAATTCTATTTCAAACTCAATTAGATTACCTTTATTAACTGATTTTAATAAAAACCTTTGTAAAGCATCCTTAATCGCCTCATCAATATCTCCAGAGGTGTTATCAAACCAATTTTCTTTTTTCGAGTATCTTCCGCAATCAAGACACACATTAATGTGGAATAATTTATCAAGTTCAAATAGAGGATGTTCCTCTAAATAACATTCTAAACACATCCCAAAATGAGGTGTATTATCATCAATATCCTTACCACATATAGCACAAAACTTACGAGGCATCAAAACATCATCTTCATAGCCATTGGTACACCATTTATTGTACGTACTCCTTCTTTTGGTAGTATATTATGGGAAATAGCTTTTTCAATAATATTTTTCCCTACAATATTAAAATATTGGGCATGCATCAAAATTTCAATTGCATCATCAATATCCATTAAGGCACCACTAAAAAATTGCTCTGTAATCTCAATTCTTGAATTATCTTCCTTAAACACCTTTTTAAGAAGTGGTTCATCACAACAAGCTACAGTTTCAATTTCATTGTTATGATGTATCTTTAAATAAACATTCATTTTTGTATGCTAAGTCCTAAAACTACTTTTCTTTAATCTCTTCCCTTGCTCCACATGCCGTACATTTAAGGAATATCTTTTTACCTTCACGTTGAATATCGGTATCTGGTTTTTTACAAATTTTACATAGAACATACATCTTTGTATATTGGTCTATTAGACGATCTAACGCTTGTTCTTTATGAATTCCTTTCATAAATAATTGTTGTCCCCGAATCTCTCCCATAGTACCAGCTTTTTTAAGGAAAATTCCCAAAAAATGTCTTCTATCTCTATTTAGCGTGTTAATTATTTTATTTAAATTTGTGATATAAGTATTTCGAGATTCTATTCTTAGTTCTACTTTAGGAATTTCGAACCTTGAAGATTTTTTTACATTCTCAGGAATTTTTTCATATGCTCCATCCAAAAGTTTCTCATAATCGTTTAAATCCATCGTTCTCAGGAAATTTTTTTTATAATTATTATAATAATTCTTTCAAAAATAATTTTTCTATTTTAATCATAACTTTGATATACATTTTCATCTGACATATAAATTTTAGAAGCTTGCTCTAAATCTCTAATATAACGTATTAACTTATTTTCTGTGATTTGCATTTTTATCTTTAACTCTTTTAGATGAGTATCTTTTCCATTATGAGAGTTTTCTTTAATGATCGAAAAAATCATTTCTTTTATCGAATCCTCCGTTTTATTATCATCTAGTTCTTGTTGAGAAATTTCCGGAGAAATAATTGATGTATCATTATACTCACCAAATTCATCTCCAATTTCATTAAATTTTTGCGTTTTCTTAGGAATTTCTACAACTTCTCCTGATCTTATTTTCTTAATTATTATAGCATCATGAAGCAAAATATCATTTGGATCACTAATTATTTTGATGATTTCAATCCTGAGAGACGTAATTCCTTCTCGAGATTGTAACACTCCGATAAAATATGCTAAATTTCCTATCTCATATCTCCCAATTTCTTCAGGCCCTACTTTCCATTTTGAAGATCGTATCAATCCTGTTCCGTCATCTAAATCCAAATTAAGATTAGACGATGTTTCACTATCGAAACTTGGAAATTCGTATTTATCCCTAATTGTGGCAAGAAAACGAACACGTTTGATTTTTCCAAATATTGAATGAAATACATTTTCAATTTCATTGTAATTTGCATCTAAAATATGTTTAATCCAGCATCTAATAGCGGGAAATCTTACATATTGGCTTGTTTCAGTCATTGGTATCATGTTTCGTTTATTTAAAAAAGATTAATATGAATAAGAAGTAAATTAATTTAGTGTTTTATGTTGTGTGATAAATAAAAAGGATAAGTAGCGGGGGTTCGATTTTCAGCTCGCTGGATAGCAGCTTGTTTTAAGCATTTGAACGAACGATCTCAGGGTTTCTAAAAGGAAAGTTAATCTTTCCATTTATGAGCCCTGCGGCATAAACCAGGCTAGCCCACCCCGCTCTTTTTAATTCCTATGAAAATTTTAAATTTTATATATATCTTTAATATTATCTCTATTTTAATTTTTTACCATTTTTCGTGCTATTTTTTAATTTTTTTTTTTATATATTGATATAATAATCACTAATCAAGAAAATCAACTATGGCAGATTCTCATTCAAAGAGTTTTTTTGGGAAAAATATTGGATTAATTATTCGGAGTTTTTCAAAATTCGAACCTTATATTATTATTCAATGTATTAAGAAAAATCCAAATGGAGTGTGGGAAAAATTATCATCTAATGAAGGGAAAACGATAAAATGTTCCTTAGAAGAGATTGCGATTATTCTGCAAGTCTTAAATAAGAGAAAATTTAATTGGCAAGGAAATCACAAGTTCAATGATATAATTACAAAATTATCTATATGTTGGGAGGACGAAAATGCAGAAGTTTTATGGATAAATATTGGAAATTATTCAAAAATGCTTAATTCAGGTCAAATCGATATTCTAGCTTTATTACTGACCCATTTATTGAATGAGAAAATCATTTATGCAACATCTTATAAACCTTCTCAAACGCCTAATGCTGTAAAGGAACGATTTGACGAAAATGTTGTGGAAGAATTAAGAACTCTATCCCAAAAGATCTCTATCGAGGAGACTATTTCAAAATCAATGACAGAAGTTAACGGGAAAATAACGGGAGAGACAAATAAAGCAATTTTACTTGAAATTGAGGAGGGTCATAAATCTTGGATTCCAAAATCCTGTATTCATTCTCAATACGATCCAAAACCAATGCTTTTACAATCTTTCTTGGTTGAAAATTGGATCTTAAAAAAAGTGAATGATACTTAATCAAAAGAATAAACTTAATTTTATTATTTAATTTACCTTGATATAAGAGAAAAAAGGCTTGTTATTTCATGTTATTAAATAATTTTATTGTAGATTTCCTCCTAAATCCATGGTTTGTAATTTCACTAGTTTTTTGGATTTTTATATCAATTTTAGTTTTATTATTGAGAAATAAGAAAGAAGCATATAGCATCTTTTTCCCATTTCTCGCTCTTTTTAAAACTAAAAAACTGAATAAACTCATAGTTCATATATCTAGAAAAAATCCCAAATTTTGGAGGATTTTTTGGAATATTGGTATTTTTGTATCCTTTGGTTTTACAATTTATGGGTTTTATTTTTTTTTCAGTAACGTAGTTAATCTAATATTCACCCCAAGTATCGAAAATGCAATTATTCCCCTTATCCCCGGTGTAACGATTGATCTTCCGGTCTTTTTTTATATGTTATTACCCTTATTGTTAATTCTAACCACACATGAATTCGCTCATGGAATTTCAGCCGCAATTGATGATGTTGAAATAAAATCAACTGGACTCTTAGGTGTTGGACTTTTTTATTTGGTAGGATTCGGAGCTTTCGTGGAGGTTGATGAACGATCGTTAAGATCCTCAAAATATCATCGAAATACCAGATTACGAATCGCTGCGGCTGGAACCTATATCAATTCTATCGTTGTAGGTATAGCTCTCTTACTCTTGCTCATATTTCCAATGCTAACTTCACCTTTCTTTTCACAAGTTTCTCAAGTCTATACCGTATTGAGTCCTGAAGAAGGAGGATTTAATGATGGAATTTTAATTTATGGTGATGCAATCGTAGCGATTAAAAAAGAAGGAGAATTAGATTCTCAATATGTATATCTAGATTATTATCAAGGAATCGACTTATCCTCTATCTTGGACAATCAAACACGGATTAAATGTTCTGTAAGAGATAATTTAACTATGAAAATTTACAACCCTTTTGTTGATTTATCCTCCGAAAAAGAGATCATATTAGGTCCTCGTTACGATCTCAGCATTGATTATGAATATACTTCAGATTATGAAATAAGAATTACTTATAATTATACCAGTGATCAACAAACTAATATTTTAATAAATTACATAAATGGTACTGCAATAAATCGCACTTCTGGAAATACATTAGAGAAATTTTTAACTCAATTCGACCTTAAAACTCTTGATTTAAATAGTACTACAAATCAACGCTACTTAATAGAGCCTGAAATATTGGGAGTATTTGTAGGTGTACAAACTACCTTTTATTGGATGCATAAAAACGATTTTGCTAAATTTTTATCTGCGAATTGGCCAGATTTTTGGTTAAAAGAAATTTCTTGGTTATTTATAATAGGATTTAGCTTAACTCTATTTAATATGATGCCCCTTCCAATTTTTGATGGTGATAGAGTTATAAAAGAGATTGTAAATAGCATTTTTGGGAGTTCTTATAGTTCAAAAAAAATGAAAGTTGACAGACTTATATATAATGATGATGATTTAGATTGTAAGTTATCAGAATATCGTATTGAAACAATTAATGAAGTAAAAATTACGATAAAAGATAGAAATAAAATTGAAAGTGAGATATTCCTTGGTGAGGAAAATTATGAACTGTTTGATTCGATCGGAGATGGATTTAAAGATGCTTTAAAGCTTCATCTTCCAACAACCACAACAATTGAGAAAAATGCTATCTTTGATATCTCATATGAATATTTATATGATGAGAAAAGAAAAATAAAACAGATTGTCTTAAATACAATAAGAGCTATAGCCTTGATATTGATAGTTTCTAATTTCGCATTATCCTTTATTAAATTTGGATTCAATCTTTTTTGGATCTAAAACAAAGTACCAATTGGTGATTAGTTTCAATATTTCAAAAAACTGCTTCAAATGTAATAAAACTCCTACAATTCAGAGAAGACATTCAGGGCAATTTCTCTGTTTAGATTGTTTTAAATCAAGCATAGAAAAAATTATCTCTAAAACAATAGCAAAATATAATATGCTGAGCCCAAATGATAATATAATTATAGCATTATCAGGAAGTAAAAATTCAATAACACTTCTTTATAATCTTAAGAAAATTCAAGAAAAAGCATACAGAACACGACCCATTATTGCCTTATCAATTGATGAAGGAAACACAATTGAATTAACAAGAGATTTATGTGCTTCACTTTCTATTGAGCAAGTTATAATAAATTCAAATGAGATCAATAAAGGTGAACCATTTCTGCTCCAATTAGTAGAAATTGCTTCTACTAATTTAGGAGGGAATATACTTGCTCTTGGATATAATTTAACTAATTTATCGAATATATTTTTAAATCAATTAATATTCAGTAAAGATCCATTTCAAATAGTTAATCACCAAGATGATACCATTAAAATGATAACTCCACTAATGAGAATTCCAAAAGAGGAAATTAATATATACTATAAAATAAAAAAAATGAGGATTGGTAAAGACCAAGTACAAAAAAAAAGGGATTCCATAGTACAAATTCATACTGAAAATTTTTTAAATGACTGTAAAAGTTTTAGTCCAGAAATTGAATTCAATTTACTCAATGGATTGTTAGAGTTAACAGAAATCAATAACCAATCAAAGAATCCTACTTAATTTTTCATTAAATAATTCGAGAGATTTTTCAATGGTAAATATTCTCTAATTTCATCTTTAAATAAAGGTACTTCTATTAGATTTTTATTCCAATTCTTTCTAAAGCGCTCTTTGATTTTATTTAGATTTTTTTGTTGCATACGCCTTCTAGCTTTACAAAATTCACATAACTCACTATTTGCTTCATACAATTGATTTATAATTATATTTGAGTTTGGAATGTGGTAATTTACTAATTCATTTAATAACCGTTCTGTCTCTAATATTGCCATTTCTTCCGAAATCATAACAACCACAAAAGAACTTTTAAGTGGATCAGTTAAATCCTCTTTGGCTCGGAGAATAGCCTCATTTAATCGTTCTAGTATCTCTAACGATTGATCACCTTTATTAGATTCTCCTCCAAACATGCTTTTAATGGCTCCAAACATAGTTCCAAGCTTCATTTTCATTTTCAGTATTTTCCCGATCCAACCTGATAAAGTTTCAGGAAGACCTAAAAACCGAAGAGTATGACCAGTAGGTGCCGTGTCAAATATAATCAAATCAAAATCATGTTCAGTTTCGATGAATTCAAGAACTTTTAATAATGCTAAGGTCTCGTCTATTCCTGGAGGATTCATTGATGATAAATCAGTTAAATCCTCCATAAAAGGAATATTAGATATTCCTATATCTTCAATTGGGTTTATATTTGTAAGTCCTTGAAATTCTGTGATATTAGCTTGAGAGTTTATTTCTAATGCAGTAAGATTCGCTATTCCTGGAACAGCAGTAGGGATTCCAGGAGGTAGACTAACACCTAAACTATCACCTAATGAATGAGCAGGATCAGTGCTAATTATAAGCGTATTTCTACCCTGTTCTGCTGCCCAAATTGCCGAACTCGAAGCACAAGTCGTTTTGCCTACTCCACCTTTTCCACCAAATAAAACCATATTTAGGTTAAGTAATATTTCATCTAACAACATAATAGTTCAATTAATAGTCAATTTTATATCTAAGAATAGCCACAACTCCCCCAAACGTACTTTTAAGGGTTTCTCCTCCTTCCGTTTCACCAGACAAAATTTCCACATTGCTTCCTAAAGATTCTGCGATATCACCCAAATATTCAATAATCGGGTAATAATCTGTAGTACTAAATGAGTTTGAATTGCAGTTTGGACACAAATCTACTTTTTCATTTGATTCATCAATTTTTATTTGAGTGGATGTTATATAATCATAATGTTGACAATTCGAGCATTCTCTTTTAATTTTGTATAAACCTAATTGTTCAGACATTATTAACGTATCTACAGCACCTAGATTTAAAGCTCGTTCAACTTCTTCTTGCCCATAAATAGCCATTCCGATATCACTAGTGATTTGTTTCATAAAGTTCTGCCATATAAATTGTTCTCTAACATATTTTACATTTTCAATCTGGTTTTTTACTTTTTCAACTAGAGCTCTTAATCCTTCGGTTCCTCCATAGCCTAAATCTACAGTGTCTAGGATTTTTTCTCGTAATCTATAATCTAGACTTTCATCATTGACAAATTTCTCTTTTGATGGACCAGGACCCCCAATAAAAATACCTTGTAATTGCTCCATGCCCAAAAATAATTCATTTACCTCACTAGAAATATGTCGATAGAAACTAATTTCTCCTTCTTCAATCAAACGTTCAAATCGTTTTTGTGATTGACCACCAGCTTTATGTTTTCCATGTATATTAGACGTAAATTCTCTAACTTCCTCCATATGATTTCCTCTTAAATATCCTACTGCAGACTTTTTTCTTCCTATTACTAATAATCCATAAGTTTCTTTTGTCTCTAGCATTTCCTCTAAAGGTCTTGTCAAGAATTCACTAGCACAATGGTACCTAAAGGTGTTTACTTTTTCAGGAGCGTCAAGGATATATTTTTCCATTCGCTCCGTACCCGGTGTGTTATTTTGAGGTATGGCACCAGCAAACATTACTAATCCATTATCAGAAACTTCACGATAATTTTTTAACATTCCTAAAAGTGTTGATATTCCATCTAATACGTTTTTCCTGGTTAATTTTGATTTAATATTTTGACTTTCACTCACTTCATTTTTCAAATAATTTGTAACATCAGAAAGTTTACGATCATGAGGAATATATAATGAAATTAATTCCGTATGGAAACCTTTCTTTGATTTCAAAGTTTCCAGTATCCGCTTAACCTTGAAGCGTTGAAGATCAGTAGCTTTCTTTACATTCTCTGCATTCATGCTTATCAACTATATATTAAAAGAATCAAAAGATTAATAGTTTTTCGTTATATTCAATACATATAAAGTACGAATGCAATTGAGTTGGTAATTTAATGGGAAACAATGAAAATAACCACGTAAAAGTTCCAAAGGATCATCCTCGCCTTACAAGTTTAATGTATCGTCATAAAATTATCGAAGGTATGAAAAATTTAGTAGTTGCGGAAGCAGGGTTAATAGCTCACGGTCGAGGTGAATGCTTTGATTATATTTTAGGTGAAATAACAAATAAGATAGCAATACAAGCTATTAATGCAGCGGTTGCTCAATTACTTCTAGCTCAACATCCTGTAATAAGTGTAAATGGTAACGTAGCTGCCTTATGTCCAGAAGATTTAGTTTTACTTTCAAAAACTCTAAACGCTCCCTTAGAAATAAATTTATTTTATCGAAAAAAGGGTAGAATAGATGCAATCAAGAAGCTACTAAAAAAAGCTGGTGCTCAAAAAATTCTTGGGGTAGATGAAAACACTATGGTCGAAATTGAAGAATTATCAAGCAATCGAAGAATGGTAGATCCTAGTGGTATTAAAATAAGTGATGTTGTATTTGTACCTTTAGAAGATGGCGATAGAACAGAAGCCTTGAAAAAATTAGGAAAAACAGTTATTGCCGTTGACCTAAATCCCTTAAGCAGGACTGCTATCTGGGCGGATATTACTATCGTTGATAATATTATACGTACACTTCCACTAATGGTGAAAATTGCATTACAATATAAAAAATATACCAAAGAACAATTAAAAAATATTGTAAATGAGTTTGATAATAAAAAGAATATTCAAGATATTTTAGAGTTTATAATTGAATATATTAATTTACAAAAAGAAAAGGCTTTCGACATCTTATATAAATAAAATTATTTAAAAAAGCTTAAAAGAATCTAAAATATTATCTTATATAGTTAACTTCATTGTCTACGCTAACTAAATTACGAATATGAATAACGATGGGAACAGATAAGGAAACTAGAACTGTAAATTTCAATGATAATAGCGGAAATAATCCAATTTTAATTAGGCGCTGTACTTTAGAAGACTTAGAAGGCGTAATTGAAATAAATGAGAAAGAGTTGCCGGAAGATTATCCTTATTTTTTTTATAAAAGCATTCTTGATAATTTTAATGAATCTTTTTTAATAGCAGTTGATATTAATGGCAATGTTGTTGGATATATCATGTGGCGAGTGGAAAAAGTACCTGCCATTGATAGTTTGAAAATAATTAATAAAGGCCACTTAGTATCTATAGCGGTTATTAAGGGATTTAGACGATTGGGAATATCAAAAGCTCTTCTTACAAAATCAATGGAAGAGATAAAGAAAAGAGTAATAGATGAATTTGTTTTAGAAGTCCGAGTTAGTAATTATGCAGCAATTAATCTATATAAAAAATATAACTTTTCATCTCAAAGCATTAAATATAAGTATTATCGAGATGGGGAAAATGCATACTTCATGGTTTGCAAAGCTAAATAATCTCAAGCATATGATTTCTCCAAACCCTTAATAAGAAGTGTTATAATTTTGTTAAAAGGCACATTAATATTTAATTCCTTAGCTAATTGAACTATTTTGCCATTCATAAAATCTATTTCAGTAAATTTACTTTTCAATACATCCTGAAGCATAGAATTTAAATTATTGCTCGTATCTTCTGCTACTTGGTACATTATGTTTGCATAATCTTTTTGTGGTAGTTTTATTCCTAGCTTCTTTGCAATTTTTAATGCTTCTAGAACTAGTACTTTCATTAATTTTTTTAATTTCCCATTTTCTAACAATTGGCCATTTTTTAATCGAGTAATTGCTCCTAATGCATTAATTCCAATATTAACCATCACTTTTTCCCAACAATAAATATTAATATCATTCACAATCTCAGTCTTTAAACCACTTAAATTGAGCAAATTTCGTAATAATTCAAGCACATCCTTAATTGATTTGTTTTTTAGTTTATTAGATTTAATGAATGAAAAACCAATTTTAGTAAATCCACTTCCAGCGTGATAAATCTGACCTGGATTTTTAATATACGCACCGTGAGTTGTAACTATTCTTATTATTTTTTCTTTCTCACAAAACTGACTGACAATATCCTCATTACCTATTCCATTTTGTAATATAATGACCCAAGAACTTGAATCGATAATCTTTTTATACTGGATTAAAGAATTTTCCAAGTCAGGAGTTTTAGTAGAAATAAAAAGAAAGTTAAAATGATAGGTGGAGTTCTCTTTTATAATTTTATCAACTTGATTGAGATTTTCATATGCAATTATATTACTAATTTTCAAGATTTCTCCACATGTTTGGATCTCTAAACCCCTTTTCTTTATCTCTAGACAATGTTCTTTTCTGCAAAAAAACGTAATTTCAATAGAATATTCATTATGTTTAATTGATGATAATAAGCCACCAAATAAACTACCTATAGAGCCCGCACCGATAAACCCAAACTTCAATTTTTTTTTAGGTGAATTTAATATATTCATCAATAATTCAACATTAAGATTATGTTAGGAAATTTTTTAGGCTTGTTTGATTTTTGGAATAGACTCCTGATTTCTTTTTAACATCTAAAATACTGACTTTGTTTGGATCATTTTTTGGATTAACACCTAATGCCTTCATCAACATTAATGAGTTTTTTACAGCATATCCAGAATAATGATTGTTAAAATAGATACCGATTTTTTTGACTTTCGGAATGATTTTTAATATAGATTGAGCCCATTGCTGAATTTCCTGATCAGAAAATAGATAATCGAACCAAGGTTTCTCCCCATAACCATGAAATCGAATATAGGCAAAATCATCATTTGTTACATCCATTCTAGGAGGTAATAGTGGTTCAATAACCCCACAATAAACTAATTGCTCTTTCTTCAAAAAATCAAAAACCTCATCTTCCATCCATGAGTTGTGCCGAAATTCTATTGATAAGTAATATCCATCTTCTTTTGGATTAGTTGGCCAATTATCAATGAAATCCTTTAAAAGATCAAAATGACTTTCTTTTTTAAATGAAGGGGGTAACTGGATTAACAATGATAGTAGCTTTTTCGATTCTACAAAAGGAGTCATTAGTTTTAAAAATTTAGATAAATCATCACTACAATGTTCTAAAGATAATTTACTTTTATGTGTTATAGATTGAGGAAGTTTTACTGAAAAAAGGAAATTATTTGGTGTTTTATTCACCCAATTCTTTACCGTCCAATATGAAGGCATATGATAAAATGTTGTGTTGATTTCATTAGTATAAAAAATTTCGGAATAGTACACTAGAAAGTCTTCTTTTTTCAAACTCTTAGGATAAAATGTACCAACCCATTCATCATACCCCCAACCAGAGGTTCCAATTAAAATATTATTTCCCATTAACACACCTCTTTTAAGCTTTTTACTATAACGTAGTATTATAAACTTAATGAATTTAAAAATTAGAGATTATTTAAGATGAACTCGGAGTTGATTTATAATATTCCTAATATATTTTCATTTATTATAATTCTCTGAATGTAAATAAAATTAAAAAATTGACTAATAATCTCTTTATTAGTACGGCAGGAATAAATCATAAAGTTCCTCATTTACCTTTTAAAGTTTATGGAATGCGACCATAAAATTTTTAATGTAATAAAGATTGTTATATTTCGTCGAAGATTTTTAAAAATTAGGTTAAAAATTTAACCCTCAAATCATCGATAAGTTATTGGTTGAGAAAAACATCTCATCCATATGTGATGACATGGCACCAATAGCCGGTTTCGACCTCACTTAAGTACACCAGTATCGGCTTCGGTCGGCGTGACTGGAGAAACATGAGGTGAGTGCTTAAAATGACCATTACTTTGGTTGGTTTAAGTGTATCGAACCAAGTGTGACCAATATGAGTTCATGCTCATAGGAACAAACTCCCCTTAACAAATAAAGAGTCTTTAAAAACTTTAATCACATCTAATGTGGTTAAATTAGTAATTGTCTCCAATTTATGTAATTTTAATTAATTAAATGCTTTTAAAAATTCAAGTCTTAACACGAGCATTCTGAATCTTTCCTTGAGTAGTAGCCAATACGCCTACGCTATTTGGTGGATATCTTGGCTTGGGCACTGATGAAGAGCGTGACAAGCTGCGTTAAGCTCGGGTTAGTCGCATGTAGACGTTGACCCCGAGATTCTCGAATAGGACATCCCCTTGCGGCCCAATAATCCGCAAGATTCCCAATAGGGAAGAGGAACCCTGGGAAGTAAAACATTTTAGTACCAGGAGGAAAAGAAAACAACCGTGATTCCGTTAGTAACGGCG